>NZ_CP026530.1:672500-979166 GCF_004006315.1 Nautilia sp. PV-1 | reverse complement strand
TTTCATTTAAAATCGTAATAGAAATCAAAGCTGTTTTAACACTGTCAAACACTCCTTCTTTGTCTTCCTGGGTATCTTTGTTGTATGCCAGAGGAAGTCCTTTCATAACCGTTAAAAGTGATACAAGATTTCCGTAAACCCTGCCTGTTTTTCCTCTTATAAGCTCCGGAACGTCCGGATTTTTCTTTTGAGGCATAATTGAGCTTCCGGTTGAATATTCGTCGCTCAGCGTAATAAATCCGAATTCGCTTGTTGACCAGATAACAAGCTCTTCGCTTATTCTGCTTGCGTGCATCATCAGTGTAGAGATGTTAAAAAGGATTTCAAGTGCGAAGTCCCTGTCGCTTACTGTATCAAGGCAGTTTACGGTCGGTTCGTCAAAGCCTAATTCCTTGGTCGTTTCGTATCTGTCTATAGGATGCGGTGTTCCTGCCAGTGCGGCGCATCCAAGAGGATTTTTGTTGTTTCTTTTATAACTTTCAATAAATCTTTCATAATCTCTTTTAAACATACTCGCATATGCCAGCATATGATATGCAAAGCTTATAGGCTGTGCGTGCTGAAGGTGAGTCATACCCGGAAGGAGGGTGTTTTTGTGCTCTTTTGCGATATTTACGAACGTTTCGATTAAATCTTTGATTTTTTGTGCAATATCGATGTTTCTTTTGAGTGTCCATCTTCTGAAATCCACGGCCACCTGGTCGTTTCTGCTTCTTGCCGTATGCAGTTTTTTGCCGGTGTCGCCTATTATTTCGATAAGTCTTTTTTCGATGGCCATATGAATGTCTTCATCGGCTATATCCCATTTAAATTCGCCGTTTTCGATCTCTTTTTTGATTTTAAGAAGGCCTTCTTTTATTTTTTCAGCTTCTTTTTCGGTTAAAATGCCTTGTTTTGCAAGCATTTTAGAATGCGCTATACTTCCTTCAATATCTTCAATATAAAGCTCTTTGTCAAAAGGAATTGAAGCATTAAACTCGTCCAATATTTTTGCAGTGCCCGTGCTGAATCTGCCGCCCCAGAGTTTCATATATTTTACCTTTTTTGGTAGAATTATATCAAAAGCATAAAGGCTTACAATGATTAATACTAACCTAAACTCCCTGCAGGCACATCAGACACTGATGGACATAAACGCAAACAACGTAGCGAACGTAAATACCGAAGATTTCAAAGCAACGAATGCTCATATTGTGGACAGACTTGAAATCAGTGCCGACACTTCGCAAAGCGGAACCGATTTAACTAAAGAATTAACAGACCAGATAGTAATAGAAGACGGATTTAAAGCTCAGATTCCTGCAATAAAAACACAGGATGAAATGACAAAAACGCTTCTTGACATTAAGGCTTGAGCGTATATTTAAAAAAGAGGGGAAAATGAACAAAGAACTTATTAAACTGCTTTTTTCAACCGCGTCTATAGAAAGATGGAACGATCTGCCGCGTCCCGTTAAGTTTATAGAGCTTGACAAACAGGCGCACAGAATGATTATAGCTTACATTTTGGCTCATTTTGAAGACGATGTCGATTTTTACAAACTTATACATTTAGGAATAGCTGGCATACTGTACAGAGCCGTGCTTACGGATCTGAAATCTCCGGTATATCACTATTTGAGAAAGAAAAAAGGCAAAGAGCTGGACGAGTTCGTACTTAAGAATCTAAAAGGGCTGGTTGATGAAGAGTTGGAATATTATGTTAAGATATTTAATTCCGACAGCTCCAAAGAAAAAAGAATTCTTTCGGCATCGAGCTATTTGGCGAGCAAATGGGAATTTGACATGATTTACAATTTTGCGCCGGATATTTACGGAATGAGGGAAATAAAAGAAAATATAGAAAACGAACTTGAAGATTATTACGACCTCGAAGGCGTAAAAGTCCTCTCTCTTAAAAGAAAAAGTTATGATTTTATATCTCTTTGCGGTAACCTCAGATTTCAAAAAAGATGGGCAAACACTCCCAGGGTTCCTGAAACTTCTGTTCTTGGACATATGCTTTTTGTCGCTATTGTGGCTTTTTTGCTTACAAAAGAATACGGGGGAAATAATTATAAAATTTATTATAATTTTTTTACGGGACTTTTTCATGATCTGCCCGAAGCTCTTACAAGAGACATTATAGCTCCTGTTAAACATAACGTCCAGGGGCTTGACGAAATACTTAAAGATTATGAAAATTTTTTAATTGAGGAAAAAATACTGCCGCTGGTGCCTAAAAACGTAAGAAACGAATTAAAAATTTTGATAACCGATGAGTTTGCCAATAAACTTATTATTGACAATCAGGTAAAAAAAGTCGATGTTGCGGAAGATCTGCTGGGAATGAGAGGAATAGACGGAAGTTTAGTAAAAGTAGCCGATCATTTTGCCGCTTTTGTTGAAGCTTATATGAGTATCAATCACGGAATTAAGTCTGCCGAACTGTTAAAAGCGGTAGATACATTAAGCAATAAATATAAAAATTCAAAAATATACGGTATTGAGCTTTCGAAATATTTTAGTGAAGGATTTTTAAAATGAAAAAAATTTTCTTTTTATTGATCGCGACTTTTTTGTTTGCCCAGAATATTGAAACATATTTATACTCTGTAAATGTCGATTACAGGGAATATGACTCAAACGGCGCATATCTTGACGGAGAATCAAACAGTTTTGGAGATCTGAACGGAATAGGGGTTAAATACCATAATGCATATGCCAATATCAAATATTATATTAAAGGAGAGTATGCGTACGGATCTACGACATATGACGGTCAGACATGGTCCGGAACACCTCTTACCCTGAAAAAAAACAATGCCTGGATATTAAATATACAAGCGGCACTTGCACCAAGAAGAAGTCCGTTATATATTGGAGTCGGTTACAGAGGATGGGACAGAGGTTACAGTGATTATCCCGGGGATTATGACGAGTATTATTACTGGCCGTATATGAGTTTTGGATACAGTTATGTTTTTAAAATCAATAAACTTTTTGTTTTGCCGGAAATTGAATACCAGTATGCAATTAATCCAAAACTTGACGCTAAAATCGGAAGCGGGGCAACTCTTGATTTAGGTACAACTACAGGTTACAAGGCTGAATTGAAATTTGGTTACGTTTATAACAATCTGCTTATTACATGTTTTTACAGATATCAGTTTTGGCATATAAGTCCTAGTCAGCCTGCCGTTATAACGTTAAACGGAAGCCAGGTTACTATTTATGAGCCTGAGAGTTATACGAGAAACCAGTATCTAGGTATAGGAGTGTTGTTTAAATTTTAATAAGGAGAAAAACTCCTTATTTTAAAATACAGCTGTTCACTACTTCTATAATTGCTTCTACTACTTTCGGATCTTCCAATGTTGAAGTATCTTGTGTGATAGGTTCGCCTTTTGCGATTGCCCTTAAAATTCTTCTCATAATTTTACCGCTTCTTGTTTTAGGAAGTCCCGGTACGAATGCGACTGTGTCTACTTTTGCGATGGCTCCGATTTCTTCTTTTACTATTTCATTGATTTCTTTGATTATTTCCATTTCTTCCGCAACGGTGTCTTCACCTTTTAATACAACATATGCAAATACGCTTTCACCTTTTATTTCATCCGGTCTTCCGACAACGGCAACTTCCGCAATCAGAGGATGTTTTTTGATAGCAGCTTCTATTTCTGCGGTTCCGAGTCTGTGTCCTGAAACGTTTATAACGTCGTCAACCCTTCCGGTAATCCAGATATAGCCGTCTTCGTCGTACATTGCTCCGTCACCTGAGAAGTATACCGGCTCTCCGAATTTTTTCGCAGTTGAAAAATAGCTTTTGACGAATCTTTCAGGATCTCCCCAAATCGTTCTTATCATACTAGGCCAAGGTTTTGTAATACACAAAAGACCCTTTTCATGTGCAGGCATTTTTTCACCTGTTTCATCAATTATTTCAGCAAAGATTCCAGGCAGAGGGAATGTTGCGCTTGCCGGTTTTACCGGTGTTGCAGCCGGAAGAGGGGTAATCATGTGTCCTCCCGTTTCTGTCTGCCACCATGTATCTACAATTGAGCATCTTCCGCCTCCTACCACTTCATAGTACCATTTCCATGCAGGAGGATCGATAGGCTCTCCGACAGTTCCTAATATTCTCAGTGAACTCAAATCGTATTTTTTAGGTTCGTCAGGTCCCATTTTATTAAGAAGTCTTATAGCCGTAGGAGCTGTATAGAATTGGTTTACTTTGTATTCTTCTACCATTTTCCATGCTCTTCCGCTGTCAGGATATGTTAATACTCCTTCGAACATTAAAGTCGTTGCGCCTGCTGCCAGAGGTCCGTATACGATATACGTGTGCCCGGTAATCCATCCGATATCGGCCGTACACCAGTATGTGTCGTTGTCTTTAATATCGAATACCCACTCCATAGTAAGCTGCGCCCAAAGGATATATCCTGCGGTTGAATGCTGGACGCCTTTCGGTTTTCCTGTACTTCCGGAAGTATAAAGTAAAAACAGAGGGTCTTCGCTTTCCATAATTTCTGCCGGACATTCGTCGCTTTGATTTCCAATTAAATCGTTATAGCTAATATCTCTGCCTTCCACCCATTCAATATCTTCATTGTTTCTTTCCACTACTATTACTTTTTCCACTATGTCCACGCCTTCAAGAGCTTTATCTACAGTAGGCTTTAGCATATACGGGCTTCCTTTTCTGAATGCCCCGTCTGCCGTTATTACGACTTTTGCTTCTGCGTCAAGAATTCTGTCTTTAAGCGCTTCCGCACTGAATCCTCCGAATACAACGCTGTGTATTGCACCGATTCTTGCACATGCTAGCATTGCAAAAGCGGCTTCAGGAATCATAGGCATATAAATTACTACCCTGTCTCCTTTTTTTACGCCCAACGATTTTAAAAGGTTTGCAAATCTGTTAACTTCTCTGTAGAGTTCTAAATAAGTAATAATTCTTTTTTCTCCGTTGTCGCCTTCCCAAATAATAGCGGCTTTATTTTTTTTAGAATCGAGATGTCTGTCTATACACTGATATGCTACGTTTAACTGTCCGCCGACAAACCATTTGTAAAACGGAGCGTTAGATGTGTCTAACGTTTGTTTGAAATCTTCAAACCATGTGATTTTTTCACGGGCGAGTTTTGCCCAGGTTCCTTCGTAGTCTTTTTCGAATTCTTCTACCATTTCCCTGTATTCGCACATATTTCTGAATACGGGATCTTTAAACATTTCTTTTTTTGGATAATATACTTCATTTAACATTCATGCTCCTTTTACGCTTTTTTATTTATAATAATGTAAAAGTTGAATATTGATATAGCAGTAATCGCGAATTTAATTTTCGCTTAAAGATGTTGTGTAGATTGGTAACATTGAAGTTATAAAGTAGTTAAGTGGCGAAGTGGTGAAGGCTTTTATATTTTTCCTTCACAACTTACCTACTTAGCAACTTTTCTGCTTACTTATAGTTGTCGATAGCTTTTTGGATAAGTTCTATTGCTTTGTCTCTACCTTCATAACCTGTAACTTTTACCCATTTTCCAGGTTCAAGGTCTTTGTATGTTTCGAAAAAGTGTTTAATTTGGTTAAGTTCGATTTCAGGTAAATCGCTTAAATCGTTTATTTTAGCCATTTTAGGGTCAAGTTTAACAGTCGGCACAGCTACGATTTTTTCATCTTTACCGCTTTCGTCTTCCATAATAAGGACGCCAATAACTCTTGATTTTATAACTGTCCCAGGAACAACGCTTTCACTTGAAATAACCAATACGTCAATAGGGTCTCCGTCATCTGCCAAAGTGTTAGGAACAAAACCGTAGTTTGCAGGATAGTAATTGGCTCCGTATAGAATTCTGTCTAAAAAGATTGCTCCGCTTTCTTTGTCAAGTTCGTATTTAATATTGCTTCCCTGAGGAATTTCAATTACAGCATTTACATATTCTTCAGGATTTCCGGGTTTGATTTTACTGATGTCCATTTGTTCTCCTTTTTTTTGTGACATTATATCAAGATATTTGATTAAATAAATTCCGGCAATATAAATTATCCAGTTGATATAAATCCATAAAAACAGAAACATTAAAAGAGAAATCGAACCGTATATGGTTGAATATGTTTTATTTATAAGTACGTAATAAATAAAAACGTTTTTGGATATTATAAAAGTCATTGAAACCATAAAAGACGCAAGAAGAGCGGATTTGGTGGTTTCGTTTTGAAGCGTCATTTTATAAGAAAGGAAAAAAGTAAGCCATATAATTATAAAAGGCGCCATTTTGGCGAAGTTAATCCATGAGGTATAGCTAGATTTGTCTAGGAAAAACTGCAGTTTTATAGAAATAAACATTGCCGCCGCAAACATAATAGGGAACAGGGTAAGCATTGTCCAGTAAAGTTTTATTTTTTCCCACAGGTTTCTTTTTTCCTGCCCGAATATTTTTGAAATTATCGTTTCGTAGTTGTCAAAAAACAGTATGGAGGTAATTAAAACGTAAAAACCTCCGAGTATACCCATTTTAGATGAATTGGATAGAAAGTTTTTAAGATATACGGAAATCATTTCCTGATTAGTCGGAAGAAGGTTTGAACTGATAAAATGTTCCAGTTTAGTATAAAAGTCTGCAAAAAACGGTGTGCTTGCAAATATAGTAAGCACGATCAGAATAAGCGGCACAAGGGAAAAAATAGTATAAAAACTTAAAGCTGCCGAATACAGAGTTATATTGTTAACAGTGTCTTTTAATTTTTTAAAATCGATTGTTTTAAGATATTTTAAATAATTCTCAATTCTCAATTCTCAATTCTCCATTTCAAGAGCTTCTTTTTTTTCCTCAAGCTCAAGATATCTTTCAACTTTATTATCGTATATTTTTTTAATTTCTTCAAGTTCTTCGCTTAAAGTCACAAGCCCTTTTTCCTGATAACAGTCGGGATTTGCTAGACATTCTTCAATTTCTGCTATTGTTATTTCAAGCTCTTCTATCAGTTTCGGAAGCTCTTCGAGCTCTCTTTGTTCTTTATAAGAGAGTTTTTTCTGTTTTCTGTTTTTCGGTTTTTGTTTTTCTTCATTTTCTATTTTGCGTTTTACATTTTCAATTAATTTAATCTCTTTTTCTATTTCCAGATATTCCGTATAAGGGATATGGCTCTCTTCCACTATACCGTCGCCTTTAAAGATAAACATTTTTTTTGCCAGTTTGTCTACGAAATATCTGTCGTGGCTGACGAAAATCACGCTTCCTTCGAAATCTATCAGATATTCTTCCAAAATATTAATGGTCGGAATATCCAAATCGTTCGTAGGCTCGTCTAATATAAGCACGTCAAAGTCTTTGGTAAAAAGCAAAGCCAATGCGACTCTTGTTTTTTCACCGCCGCTTAAAACTCCTATTTTTTTGCTCAGGTATTCCGGAGGAAACAGGAACTCTCTTAAATATCCGTATACATGTATGTTTCTTCCTTTTACGTTAACATGGTCTCCGCCCTGCGGACAGAACGTTTCTATCAGGTCTTTATCGTCGCTGAGCATTGATTTTCGCTGGTCCAGATATCCAATTTTAACGTTTTCGCCGATTTTTATAATACCGCCGTCAGGTTTTTCTTCACCTATTAATATTTTTAAAAGTGTGGATTTTCCGCTTCCGTTTTTACCTACTATCGCAATTTTGTCTTTTTGCAGTATACGCGTTGAAAAATCTTTTATGAGCAGTTTGTTTCCGATACTTTTTGTCAAATGTTCTATTTCGAACATTACTTTTTTACGGTTTATTTTTTCTTCTTCTTTTGAAAGAAGTTCACGTTTGAGCTGCATTTCAATCTGTCTGATTTCACTTCTGTCCTGTTTTACTTTATCACGCAGTTCGAGTACTCTTTTTTTTCTGCCTTCGTTTCTTTTAAGTCTTGCCTTAACGCCGCGGCTTAGCCATTCTTCTTCTCTTTTTAGAAGTCTCAGTTCGTTTTCGTATTCTTTTTCTTTGGCTTTAAGCAGTTCTTCTTTTTGACGGATATAATCTGCATAACCGCCTTTGAAACTTCTAAGTCGACAGTTTTCCAGTTCCACGACCCTTGTAGCGATTCTGTCTATAAAATATCTGTCGTGGCTGACTACGATAAACGTATATTTTTCCTTTAGCAGTGTTTCTTCCAGAAATTCCGTCATATATACGTCAAGATGGTTCGTCGGCTCGTCTAAAAGCAATACGTCGGGTTTTTGAAGAAGTAGGGATGCAAGGGCTACTCTTCTCTGTTCTCCTCCGCTGAGAAGAGAAATGTCTTTATTTTCGTATTTTTTAAGATCAAATTCCTGCATTATTCTTTCAATTCTGTCGTCAAGGTTCCATGCATTGTGAAAATCAAGGAATTTGCTGATTTTATCCATTTCGCTTTGAATAGTTTTGTTATCAGGCTCTGCGGCAAATTCTTCTGTTAATTTTAAATATCTCTGATAAGCTTCTTTAAATTCGGTCAGTTCGTTTTCAATGGCGTCTCTTACTGTAAGATTTTCCTGGAATTTAGGAGTCTGAAGAAGTCTTTTAATTTTAATTCCGTTTTTGGTAATTATTTCTCCGCTGTCGGGTTCAATGGTTTTGTCTATTATTTTCATAAGTGTGGATTTTCCGCTTCCGTTTTTACCTATAAGGGCGACTCTTTCACCTTCGTCTAAATGAAATTCGACATTACATAAAATTTTCTGAGCTTCAAATTTTTTACTAACATCCAAAAGGTCTATTAAAGCCATTTTGTTCCTTGTTTGTTTTGTTGTGAAATGATACCAAATTGTAATTTAAATAAATTATACTTCCGGAAATATAAAAAAAGGAGGAAAAATGAAAATCGACGTTATGACTGCTGCGGCGGCAACACTTCTTATTGCAAGTTTAAGCTTGTTTCAGGCCGTTTAAACCTGAAATGTAACTCTTTTTCACTTTGAAGAGCAGTTTTTGCCTCTCGTTTAAATTTACCTCAAAATTTTTTGTATAATTAATTTATTGAAACAAAAAGGGGATTTATTTATGTTTAATACCGAGCGTATTTTAGAGGCGGAAAGGATAAAAGAAGATTTCGACAAATTAATGGATAAACTTATCAAGAATCTAAAAAGAGAAGAAAAAATTTTACTTTTATCCGATAAAAGGCAGAGAAAAGAGTACGACGAACTTCAGGAAAAATTAAAAGAAGTTCAGAAACTGCAAAAGGCGCAGCAGGAGTTAATTGATTCTTTTATTAAACTTATAGCCGAATCAATTGACGCCAAAAGTGAATATATGGGCAGTCACTGTGAACGGGTGCCTCAGCTTACGATGATGCTGGCGAAGGAAGTCAGTAAATCAAAAGATGTGGATTTTGAAATTAAAAACGAGGATGAAGAGAGGGAAATAGCAGCGGCGGCGTGGCTTCACGACTGCGGAAAAATAATCACTCCCGAATTCGTAATGGATAAAGCCGTAAAACTCGAAACCGTTTATAACAGAATACATGAAATAAGAACAAGATTTGAGGTTATAAGAAGAGATCTTATTATTGATGCAAAAGACAGGATTATAAACGGTGAGGATAAAGAAAAAGTTGATAAATGGCTTAATGAGGAACTGCAGAAACTTCATGAGGATTTTGAATTTATAGCCGAACTTAATATCGGGGACGAAGATCTGGATGAAGAAAAAATAGAAAGACTTAAAGAAATTTCACAAAGAACATGGTACAGGTATTTTGACGACACAATCGGTATATCCAAAGACGAGAAAAAAAGAATTTCCAAAGAAGAACTTAATCAGGAACTTCCGGTAAAAGAGTCTCTTTTAGCGGATAAGCAAAGACATATAATAAAAAGAAGCAAAAAAGAAATAGAAGAGTTTAAGAAATACGGATTTAAAATCGAAATACCTGAAAACCTTTACAATCTGGGAGAAATTTATAATTTAAGTATAAAAAAAGGAACTCTGACAAAAGAAGAATATTTCAAAATTCAAGAACACGTTATTATGACGATAAAAATGCTTGAAAGTCTTCCTTTTCCTGAAAAATTAAAAAACGTGCCTCTTTATGCAGGAGCTCACCATGAAGCTTTAGACGGAACGGGATATCCTAGAAGACTAAAAGGCGATGAAATTCCTATACCGGCAAGAATTATGGCCATCGCAGATATTTTCGAAGCGTTGACTGCGAAAGACAGACCGTATAAAAGACAGAAAAAACTTTCTGAAACTATTGAAATTCTTGTTTCAATGGCATTGGCAGGAAAGCTTGACAAAGATATTTTAAGGGTGTTTTTAGAATCGGGACTGTATAAAAAATACGGAGAAATGTATCTTTTAAAAGAAAATTTCGATGAAGTCGATATTGACTCGTATATTAAAAAACTGAAATAATTAAACGATTTAAAGTTTTAAAAATTTTTTATATAATAATATTTATAATCTAAAAAGGAAAGAGATGGAAAAGTTATATATACCTGCTACAAAATATACTCCGGAAATATCGCTTGACCCGGAAAAAGGGCTAATAGAAATAAAAGGGAAATCATATCCTGAAAATACGTTTGAATTTTACGAGCCTGTAATCAAATGGATTGACGAATATCTCAAATGCTGCGTAAAAGGCGATATCACGGTAAATATGGAAATTATATATTTTAATTCCAGCACATCAAAACTGTTTTTTGATCTTTTTGATCTTTTTGACGAAGTAAAAGATAAATATAACATTACGATCAACTGGATATATGACGAGGAAAATGAAAGTGCGGAAGAAGCCGGTGAGGATTTTATAGAGGATTTTAAGGATCTGAATATAAATTTAATTAAAAAATAAGGTTTTTCCTATGATGGAAGACAAGCTGTTAGACGAAATAGAACAGGCTAAAGAAAATTTTAATAAACTGCTGGACAAAATAGCCAAAGATATAAAGCGGCATAATAAAATAATGCTAAATGCCGATAAAAGGCAAAGAAAAGAGTATGACGAACTTCAGGAAAAATTAAAAGAAGTTTTAAAATTACAGCAGGCTCAAAAAGAGCTGATTGACGCTTTTATAAAACTTATTGCCGAAACAATTGATGCTAAAAGCAGATATACCGGAGGCCACTGCAGAAGAGTTCCGGAAATAGCAATCAGACTTGCAGAAGAAGCCAGCAAAAGCGACAAGTTTGAATTTAAAATAGAAAATGAAGAGCAAAAAAGAGAAATATCGATAGCCGCATGGCTTCATGACTGCGGGAAAATCGTTATTCCCGAATATGTAATGGATAAGGCGGTAAAACTTGAGACTATATACAACAGAATTCATGAAATACGCATGAGATTCGAAGTTGTATACAGGGACCTGGAAATTGAAGCTTTAAAAAGAAAATTAAAAGGTGAAAATCCGGAAGAAGTCGATTTATGGTTTTCTGAAGAGACGGAAAAATTAAAAGAAGAATTTGAGTTTATTGCTCGTATGAATATAGGCAATGACTTTGTTGACGATAAAGACATCGAAAAACTTAAAAAAATTGCAAACAGAGAATGGTTAAGATATTTTGACGACACCATCGGTCTTAGCGAAGACGAAAAATCCAGAATTAGTGAAGAAGAACTGAAAGTAAAACTGCCCGTTAAAGAGAAACTTCTGTCCGACAAAAAAAGACATATAGTAAAAAGGTCAAAAGAGGATATAGAAGATTTTAAAAAGCACGGGGTTAAAATGGAAATTCCTGAAAATTTATATAACTACGGCGAAGTATATAATTTGAGTATTAAAAAAGGAACGCTTACAAAAGAGGAAATATTTAAAATACAAGAACATGCCGTTAGAACTATTAAAATGCTTGAAAGGCTTCCTTTCCCTGATGATTTGAAAAACGTTCCTCTGTATGCCGGTGCTCATCATGAAACTTTAGACGGAACGGGATATCCGAGAAAACTAAAAAACGGTGAAATTCCTATACCTGCCAGAATAATGGCTATTGCGGATATTTTTGAAGCGTTAACTGCGGACGACAGGCCGTATAAAACTCCAAAAAAACTTTCAGATGCGGTAAGAATATTATCCGAAATGGCAAAAGAGAATAAAATTGACAAAGATCTGTTTTTGCTGTTTTTAACCAGCGGGGCATATTTAGATTATGCAAAAAAATATCTGAAACCTGAGCAGATTGATGAAGTTGACGTAAAGTATTATGAGGAAATGTTCGGTGAATGATAAAAATTTAATATTATTAGAGGAAATCGAAAAAGAATTATTAAACAATAATAATCAGAACGTGCATGAAAAGCTTCCTGATTTTTTAAAAAAAACAAAAAAAACGCTTCAACGCTATAATAAAATTTTAAATCTTTCCGATTCGCAACAGTTTGAACTTCTAAAATTAAAAGAAAAATTAGAAAAAACCAATTTTCAGTTAAAACTGCTTTTGGATAATGCCAACGAAGGTTTTTTATATGTAAACGGAGATTTGAAAATTGAACCGGTATATTCCAAAGTTGTTAAGAATATTTTTGAGTATGATATTTCAGGAAAATACATTTACGATATCTTGTTTGATAAGAAAAATTTTTATAAAGAAGTATTATCGGAAATATTAAGTTCTGACGATTTAAAAGCCGAGGTTTTACTTTCTTTGCTGCCTAAAGAAAAAGAGATAAACGGTAAAATTATCAGTATTGAATATAAAAAACTGGAAAACGGTTCATTTATGATTGTTTTAAGAGATATAACTGAAAAAAAATATCTTCAGCAGCAGGCCAAAGAGGAAAAAGAAAAATTAAAAATGATAGTTGAGGTGGTTTCCTCGATAGAACAGTTTTTGGAAATAAAATTTGAATACGACGAATTTGTAAAAAGCCTGGATTATTATCTTAAAGACATGTCTGCATTTAAAGCCAAACTCCATACGTTTAAAGGGCTTTTTGCACAAAAGCATATGAAACACGCGGTTAACAAAATTCATTTTATTGAAACACAGATAGACGCTGACAATACAGAATATATATCCGCTTTAACTTACAGAGAACTTACGGAGCCGGTCGAAAAAGACATAGAAGAAATAAAACGTATTTTAGGAGACGACTTTTTTGAAAAGTTTAATTATAAATTTATTGAAAAAAAACGTTTAAAAAAACTTTATTCCAAAGCACAGCTGCTGGGTACGGATGTAAATATTCTTACTGAATTAAAAGAGCTTATGTATTTTAACGTATATGAATTCGTAAAACCTTTTAACAGTTTAATAAACGATTTAGCCGAAAAATACAATAAAAAAATAAAGTTTATTTATGAATGTGATCTGTTTTTGCCCGATATATATAAATCTTTTTTTATGTCTCTGGTACATGTGTTCCGAAACAGCGTTTATCACGGGATCGAAGATGAATACGAGAGAATGGAAAAAGGTAAAAAAACCGAAGGAACGGTAAAATTTAAAGCGGTAAGAAACGGAAAAGAGATTATCGTCAGCATAAAAGACGACGGCAGAGGAATAGATACAGATAAAATTTCTAAAAAAGCCGGGAGAAAAGTTACAGACGAGCAGATAGCTGAATATATATTTCAAGAAGGGTTCAGTACTAATGAAGAAGCGGATCTGGTTTCAGGCAGAGGGGTGGGACTTTACAGCGTTTATGAAGAAGTTAAAAAATTAAACGGCTCTGTATTTGTTAAAAATAAAATAAACGACGGAGCAGAGTTTATTATCAAACTGCCTTTTATAGAACATGAACGCGAAGAGCTGATTTTGGATGTTTTAAGCGAGGAATTGAAAAATCTGTTTAGAGAATGCAGGTACATTACTGAAAAATACGAATATAACGCCAATTATAAATGCAATAAATTCAGCAGCAGTATTTATTTTAAAGGCGATGCGGAAAATATGATTTTTATTCAATGTGACAGCAAAGGCGTATATGAAATAGCTAAAACTGTTCTTTACGGAAATGTTGACAGCAGTGTTATAGAAGAACATAAAGAAGATGTTTTAAAAGAAGTAGTAAACATATTAGCCGGAAAGGCTATCAAAACTTTGCAGGATTATAATATCAATGCTGATATCAGTACTCCTTTTTTTTATGAAAAAACGTTTAAAGCATATAAAAAAGATATCGTTTTTTCAAATTTTTCAATATCAATAGGAATAAAGGTGTGAAATGGCGAGGGTTTTAATTGTAGACGATATAAAAATAATGAGATACAATTTAAGTAAAATGTTAAAAGAACTGGGTCATACCATAGTGGCCGAGGCAGACTGTGCTCACGCAGCTGTGGAAGCGTATAAAAAATATAAACCCGATCTGGTGACTATGGATATAACAATGCCTATGAGAAACAGAATGAAAGACGGAATTGAAGCCGTAAAAGAAATTTTAAAACTGGATAAAGACGCCAAAATAATTATGGTTACTTCTCACGGTGAGGAAGAAATGGTTATAAGTGCGATCAGGGCGGGAGCCAAAAACTATATTTTAAAACCGTTTACTATTGAAAAACTGCAAGAAGTGTTAAATAAAATAGGACTTGAAGAAAATGATTAGACTGTTAGTCTTTTTTTTATTTGCGGTGAACATTTACGCCGATGTAAATATAACTCTTACAAAACTGTTAACAAATACTATCCATGATCTGCAGATAGAAAGGGCAGATGCGTGTGACTATGTATTTGAGAAATCTGAAAAAAATTTAAACAAATATAAAATTTCCATTAAAAATACAGATAAAACACTTAAAATATTAAAAAGTTATATTGAAAAAAAAGATTTAAATATAAAATCGGATCTTACAAACTTAAGGTCTATAAGAAAAAAACTGCTTAATTCAAATGCTAAATGCAAAGATGTTTTTTCTTATTATACGATGACGGTATCACAGTTTTTGGATCTTCTTTCCAGAATCAGCGAATACTCCAATTATAAAAACCTGCTTTATCAATATTCTATTTTAATGATGTATGAAGAAAGTATATGGGAGAAAAAGCTTGAAATTAAAGCTTTTTTAAAATTAAAAGATATAAAAAAAATCAGTAATTTTTATCTTTCTTCTTCCACAAAAGAAAAAATTTTTTATGACGTTATTGATAAAACGCTTATGCGTAAATTATTTAAAGAATGGCACAGTTACAATAACAGTTCTTATTTTAATAAACTCTCCGAGCTCGAAGCCAGGATATTGAAAAAAATAAAAAACGAAAAAGAAAATATAGATATTGCCACTTACGAAAAACTTATAACTTTAAAGATTAAAAATATACAGCAGCTGGAAAGGGATTTTTTATATATTATCATTAAAAAAAGCCGAAAAGAGTCACTTTTTAATGATAAAGAAAAAGAATTTATAATTCAGCATAAACAGATACGATATGTATTTGACCCTAACTGGAAACCTTTTGAGTTTAAAGATGAAATCGGTGAGCACAGAGGAATAATTGCGGACATTATAAAAATTATCAAAGCCAAAACAAACTTAAATTTAATTCCTGTAGCAACTGACAGCTGGTCTGAGGCGAAAAAACTTGTTAAAGAAAAAAAAGCCGATATGTTCAGCGCAATAACGGAAAATAAAAAAAGAAAAAAATATTTAAATTTTACCAAGCATACCATTTTTTCATATGATGCCGTGCTGATTGGCAGAAAAAACTGCAAAAAGCCGATTGAAACTTCTAAAATAGGTATAAAAAGAGGATATGTTTTAACCGACTATATAAAACAGCATTATCCTAAAGCTGAAATTTTTTATTTTAACTCCCTTAAAGACGGTTTGAATGCTTTAAGAAACGGAAAAATAGATTATTTCGTTAATAATATCATTATTGCCAAATATTATATTAACAAACTCGGATATAATGATTTGAAAGTTGCAAAAAAACTGAATTATAAATTTAAACTCAAAATAGCTCTTAGAAAAGACGAGCCTAAAATTATTTTAAATATAATAGACAAAGCGTTAGGAACCATCACAAAAGACGAATTAAACAAAATTTACGATAAATGGATTAATTATAACGATAAGACTTTGCAGATTTCTGATAAAACGTATTCTTTGCTGGATGTGCTTCCTTTAAGGCAAATGCTGATAATAGGCGTGTTTTTAATACTCGTACTGCTTATTATGCTGAATTATTTTAAAAAGAAAAAAAACATTGCTTTAGGTGTAAGCGTTTTTGCATTCGTAGGCGTGTTTTTATTTTTTATAATTTTAATTACCGTAATTTCTGTTAAGAATCTTGAAAAAATTAAAAAATCGGAGCTTTCTTATTCTTTAAACACTATTTTAAACACCACTCATGAAGCTTTGAGGAAAATACTGCTTTCACAGGAAGATTATTTGAATATGATTTTGCAGAACGATTCTATCCAAACACTTGAAAAAATAAAATATCTTGATTTTGTTAACGGATATATTGTTATAGATCCCAGTTATCATGTTTTAAACAGCAGTTTCGATATAAGTGTAATTGACAATAAAAATTTTATTCAAGGTATAAAAAAAGCCAAAGAGTACGGATACAGTCTGATTTTCCCTGTAAAACAGTCAATCAAACCTCTGCAAAATATATTTTTTATTAAAACCGTATATAAAGATTTTGTTCCCGTAAGATATATTGCGGTGGCAATAAATAAAAATATACTTCAGTCAGTTTTGGAAAAAGGCAGAATGGGGCAAAGCGGAGAAACTTATCTTGTAAATACACATAAACAGATGGTGTCGCAAAGCAGATTTGATAATGAGCTTAGAAAATTGGGGCTGTTGAAAAAAGGACAGAGTTCGTTTTTGAATATAAAAGTGGACACTTTAGCCTCCAGAAGCGCTTTGAAACACATTAACGGCATAAATACCAGCGGGTATAAAGATTACAGGGGAATTAAAGTTTTCGGGGCGTGGGAATGGGATAATGATTATAATATAGCAATAGTTACCGAAATTGACGAAAAAGAAGCAATGCAGTCGTTTTTAAATACAAAAACTACAATTTATTATGCTCTTTTCAGTGTAGTTTCATTTGTGATTATTTTGATGGTTTTTATTGTATGGTTTACAAATAAAAGCAAAAAAGAGCTTGAAGAGAAAAATATCGAGCTTGAAAGTTTTAACGTAAAACTTGAAACTCTGGTTAAAGAGCGCACCAAATCCTTAGAAGAAGCAAAAAAAGAGATAGAAATCATACATAAACATACACAGGAATCCATTGAATTTGCTTCAATGCTTCAGGATGCCCTGATACCTCATGAAGAAGAGTTAAAAAAATGTTTTGAAGACAGTTTTGTGATTTGGAAACCTAAGGATATCGTCGGCGGTGATATATGGCTGTTTGAAAAAATAAGAGATGGCGAATGCATTTTAATGCTTATCGACTGTACAGGGCACGGAGTTCCGGGAGCATTTGTAACAATGATCGTAAAAGCAATCGAGCGTGAAATAATATCTAAATATAAAGAGAGTGATTTGGATGTTTCTCCTTCGTATATATTAAGCTATTTTAACAAAACAATAAAAAAACTTTTGAAACAGGAAGACATTACTAGTACTTCAAATGCTGGATTTGACGGAGGGGTTTTATATATAAACAAAAAGAAAAATATTATTAAATATTCATCTGCCAAAACACCGCTGTTTATAGTGAAAGATGAAATAGAAGTTATCAAAGGGGACAGATATTCCGTAGGATATAAGAAAAATGATGCTGATTTTGTCTATAAGGAATTTACTTTTAATATTGAAAAAAATATGTTATTGTACTTTACGACAGACGGGTTTTTAGATCAGTTGGGCGGAGAAAAATGTTTCCCTTTTGGAAAAAAAAGATTTAAACAGCTGATTATGGAAGTGAAAGATTTACCGTTTTCGGAACAGAAAAAGCTGTTTATAAAAACATTGGAAGAATTTATGAAAAAATGTCAAAATAACGAACAAAATGACGACATAACTCTAGTTGGTATGAAATTATAAGGAGAGGGAATGCTTAATATGAACGCATTAGAAAAAATTTTAGAAAAAGACGGCATAATTTTTTTAACATACGGCGGGACACTGACACAGTCTTTGATAGTGGCTATGACGGAAGCTTTGGAAAAAGAAACTGAAAATGCCGAACTTTCGATGGGGCTTGCAAGTAAAATTTTTACCATATTTATTGAGCTTGCCCAAAATATGATGAACTATTCAAAAAGAATGAATAAAGAAGGCTTTGATCCGAAAGGACTGATTTTAGTAGGAAAAACGAAAGACGGGTATTATTATGTATATGCGCAAAATATCGTAAATAAAGACGATAAAGATAAAATAGAAAAAAAGCTAAAAAAGATTATTCCATTAAATAAAGAAGAAATCAAAAAGCTGTACAGAGAAGCCAGAAAAAGCGGTAAAGACGCTCATTCAAAAGGAGGCGGGATAGGGTTTTATGAAATTGCCAAAAAAAGTGAAAAAATAGAATACGGATTTGTCGACGCAGGCGATGAAATGTATTACTTTCAGTTTAAGGCGGTTATCGGAAAAGCGTAATTTTCTGCTTCTGAAAGATCTTTTTTAATCTGGTTTTTTAATGCTTCGATACTTTCGAATTTCTTATTTTCCCTTAAAAATTCCAAAAATTCAATTTTAACGGGTTCGTTTACAATACTATAATTTTGATTAAGAATATGCGTTTCAATGCTGAATTTGTTATCTGTGGATCTGATACCTATAAATGTCAAAGACGGCTTTGAACCTGTAAGCGTAATATAAACGCCTTCTTTGGGAATTAAATAGTTTTTGACGGGAGTTATATTTATTGTCGGAACCAGTTCTTTGCCTCCTAGGCCCTGTCCTTTGATTTGCCTGCCTTTTATTTTATATAGGTGTCCTAAAAATTTTGTCGCTTTTTTTATGAGACCTTTTTTTAAAAATTCTCTTATTATTTGAGAATGTACGCCTATTCCGTCTATTTTAACCTCTTTTATTACTTCTACAGCGAAATGTTTTTTTAAAAGAGAGGCATCTCCTTTTCTTTCTTTTCCGAATTTAAAATCTTCTCCTATGACTACTTTTGTGGTGTTTAAATTTTTTAAGATATTTATAAATTTTTCCGCTTCAAGATTTTTGATTTCGTTTAAATTAAAAAAATGGCAGGGAAGGTCGGTATATTCGCATCTGTCATCACCCGGGGTGAGGTTGCTTCCTTTTTCGATAACAATGAGCTTTTGCGCTTTGCATATCAGGGCCTGATGCCCTACGTGCATTCCGTCAAAGCCTCCTATTGTAACTGTCATGCGTAAAAGTCTATTTTATGAGTTGTCTGAGTGTCGTTTGAGTTTTGCTGGTTTTTTTCCTGTTCAGCTTTTGAAGCTATCAAATCAGCCGTTTGCGCTACTTTCAAATCCTGAGGGCTTGGGTCTGCGGGAGCTAGAGCCGCAGCTTTTATCTGCCGCATGTTTTTAATTGTTTCATCCGGTGTTTTGCCTTTTACTATTTTAATCGGAACCTCTCCGCCAACGGCGTATTCTTTACCGTCGGGACCTTTTACGGTAGTATAGCTCGGAGCACCTGCAAATCCACCTCCGGCAGCCTGATGGGCCATTTCGTGAGCTCTGACTTTACTGTCGGTTGCCTGCAGTTTTGAAATTTCCTGCTGAATTTTTGGGTCTGTTATAATGTTTTCGGTTTTTTTGTTATCAAGCGGTGCAGATGTTACAGTGTAGCTGTTTCCTCCGATTGCATTAAGAACTATTTTTATCTCCTTTTATATAATCCGATATACTGTGCCGTAGCAAAAACATATGGTCTAATTTTATCTAAAAACTCTCTGATTGTTAAGTCAGGATTAAGCAAGATTTTTTTATTTAAAGCCACTGCCGTGATAATATATCTGTGGGTCTGGCCTTTGGGTGGACACGGACCTCCGTATCCGATTTTTCCAAAACTGTTGATTCCCTGGTATCCTATATTTGTAACGGATGTTTTAGGTAGGTTTTTGGGGATTATTTTAGTGTTCGGTTTTATGTTGTATAAAATCCAGTGTGTAAACACTCCGTAAGGCGCGTCCGGGTCTTGCATAATTACGGCCAGTTCCTCGGTGTTTTTGGGAACATTCGAAATAATCAAGGGTATAGATATATCTTCCCCGTCACAGGTGTATTTTGCAGGTATAAACGAATTCTGTTTAAAAGCGGGAGAGTAGATATTAAACGCAAAAAGTAAAGACGAAATAAAAATTATCATTTTTTTCATTTGCGGCCTTTTAGGATTTTTTGTTATTATTATATAATAAAGGCTGAAAATGTACAGATTAATAGAAGTGGTCATTGCCAAAAAAGACAATGAAAAAATAGAAAATATTCTAAACAACAGAAATATTCTGGATTATTGGCGTGAAGAGAGCTATCAGGATAAAATAATATATAAAATCCTCACAAAAACGGAATATTCCCAAATATTAATTGACAGACTGCAGAAAAATTTTTCAAAAGACGACAGGTTCAGAATAGTTGTTCTGGATGTCGAGGCCACCGTTCCCATTGAAGAAAAAAAGAGTTTAAAAAAAATAAAAATAAGCAGGGAAGAGATATATTCTAAAATAATCAGTTATTCGGAAATAAATTATATTTATGTCATTATGATGATTCTCTCAACGGTAATAGCGGCATTTGGAATAATAAGCAACAACATACCCGTTATTATAGGCGCAATGGTTATCGCACCTCTTTTAGGTCCGAATATTGCAATATCGTTCGCAAGTGTAATTGGAGACGTGGAGCTTGAAAAATCCGCATTTAAGGTATTGTCTGCAGGCGTTTTGATAGCATTCGTTTTTTCTTTTTTAATAGGGCTTTTTTATCATTTGGATATCAGCAATCCCCAGATAATTTCAAGGGTTTCTTTAAACGTTACGGAAATAGTTATTGCCGTAGCGTCAGGTCTTGCCGGCGTTCTTGCATTTACCGCGGGAGCTTCTGAGAGTCTGGTAGGTGTTATGGTTGCTATATCTTTGCTTCCTCCTGTGGTTGCTTCGGGACTGCTGTTTGCAAATGCGGATTATTTTTATTCCCTTAAAAGCTTTATGCTTTTTTTGGAAAATTTTGTAAGTCTTAATCTTGCCGGTATACTGATGTTTACTTATCAGGGTATAAAAGCAAAAAACTGGTGGGAAGAAAAAAAAGCCAAAGAACACAGAAAAAAGGCTATGTTTATATGGGCTCTTTTACTGTTGGTGCTTGTATTGATTATTTATCTGGACAGGTTTTATTTTGAAAAAATTTAATAATTTCTTTTGCGTCTTTTTCATTTAAAATATCTTTAAGTTCTTCAAACGAGGCTTTTTTTATGTTTTCAAAACTTCCGAAATAATTCAAAAGTTTTGTCATTTTAGCCTTTCCGATACCTTTAACCTGTAAAAGATCTATTTGGGTGTCTTTTTTGCGTTTTGTTTTTCTGTGGAATTCTATGGCGAACCTGTGCACCTCATCCCTCAGCATTTGTAAAAACTGCAATCTCTTATCACTCTCACTTAGTTTTAATTTATCAATTCTCCATTCTCCATTCTCAATTCTCAATTCGTAAATTGTGTCCTTCGCCTTACCTTTGGCCCTGTGCGCTTTTGCGTCGATTTTTTCTTTGGATATCGCAAGTACGTCGATATTTGCTCCGGTTGAATCAATAATCTCTTTGGCAAGGTTCAGCTGCACCTTTCCGCCGTCTATCAGCCACAGGTCGGGAGGAGGGGATTTTTCAAAACTCTGCGCCCTTCTTGTGAGAAGCTCTCTCATTTGAGAATATTCGTCTTTTCCTTCAAGGTGGTAGTGTCTGTAGTCGCTCTTTTTGAATTTTCCGTCTTCCCATACGACCATCGCCCCGACCGTTGCCTCACCCTGCATGTGCGATGTGTCGAAAACTTCTATTTTATAAGGTGTGTTTTGGAGATTGAAGAGAATTTTCAGCTCATCCAAAACGGAGTTTTCTTTTTGGTTTTTGATAACTTCAAGAGCATTTAATTTAGCGAGTTTGATAAGGCTTTTTCTCTCTTTGGTGGTAGGGGTTATGATGCTAATCTTTTTGCCGAATTTTTCGCTTAACACCTGGCTTAGCCACTCCCTTTCTTCAAAGTCGTCACCAACTAAAATCTTACTTGAGGTAAAAGGTGTTTCGGTTGAATAAAATTCAAGTATCGCCCTTGTGTATATTTCTCCTATTTCCGGGACTGTTTGTGAATTAATTACCGAATTGCTGCTGGCTACCACTTTTCCCTGACGTACGAATATTCTTATAACAATCGCTTTTTTGTTGAATATTTCAACGGCAAATATATCAAGATCTTCCAGTTTTGCAAGATCCACATGGGAATAAATCTCTGCACTCTCTATCGATTTAATCCTGTCCCTTATTTCCGCCGCTTCTTCAAACTGCAGGTTTTCGGCGTATTTTTGCATTTTTTGATTTAGTATTTCAAGTATTTTTTCTTTGTCGTGTATAAGCTTTATAGCCTGATCGATATATTTCATATATTCGCGGCTTGTAACCTTGCCAATGCATGGAGCCAAACATCTTCCTATCTGGTGATACAGGCATGCTTTGCCGCTTTTGAGGCAACTTTTGGACTGAACGAGAGGTATTTCTTCGTATATTGTTTTAAGAATTGCAGACGCACCGCTGCTGAACGGTCCGAAATATTTGATGTTCTTGCCTTTTACAACCTTACGGGTAATCTGCGGCATCGGAAATGGCTCGTCAAGGTTTATATAAATATACGGGTATGTTTTGTCATCTCTGAGTAATATATTATATTTAGGTTTAAGTTGTTTGATTAGAGAGTTTTCCAAAATTAAAGCGTCGTTTTCACTCTCCACTACGATATAGTTCAGATCTTTTGCCTCGCTTATCATTTTATAAATTCTTGGAGATAAATTGTCCGCAGGTCTGAACGGATTAAATCTGAAGTAGCTTTTTACACGTTTTTTAAGGCTTTTCGCCTTTCCGATATACAGAAGTTTACCGTTTTCGTCAAAATACTGATAAATTCCTGGCTGATCGGGTAAGGATTTGATTTTTTCACTAAATGACAAGGCAGGCCTTTTTTAGTGAAATTATAATAAAAAAGGAAGAAAATCAGTTTCTTCCGAATGCTCTTTTGATGATGTTTTCATCAGGTTTTGTAAGAGCGGTTACGATTAGAAGTGTAAGGGTAGAAAGCGGAAGTGCAATTACGAGCGCGTCGACAAACGCCCATTTACTGTGTCCGAGAATTGAATTAACTCCGAAAAGCGCTTTTGCAATACCCAAAGATTTAGCTTCTTTGAAGTGGCAGAATAGAAGCCAGAATGATGATGCGAAAAATCCTACAAGCATACTTGCGATTGCCGCAGGTTTTGTGATTCTTTTACTGAAAAGTCCGAATATGAAACTCGGTAAAAATATTGAAGCACACAGTGCGAAGAATATTGCGGTACTTCTTGCGATAATAGCAGGAGCTTTTTGGAATTTGTAAGCTAAGAATACTGAGAATAAAATCACTATAACAATACCGATTTTAGTCCAAAGAGTTGTTTTTTCCTTGTCTGCTCCAAGGCTTTCGAATATATCTCTTCCGACAGCCGTACCCATTGTATGGAACTGGCTTGAAAGTGTTGACATTGCAGCTGAAATGAGTGCAAACAGGAATATGAAACTAAACCAGTGAGGCATTGCGCTGTTTATGAAATGAGGAATAACTTTTCCAATACTTCCTGCCGCTTCCAGAGCGTTTTTGCCTCCCATATGTTCAAAATACCATGCATTTGTTAGCGAACCTACTATAAAAATAACCCCTGTCATTGCTAAAATAAACACGCCTCCGACAAGTACGGCGCGGTTAAGTTCTTTTTTGCTTTTTACTGTCATAAATCTGACTATCAGCTGAGGCTGAGCAAGAACACCGATACCTACCCCGAGTGTAATTGTAGTAATAACAAACAGCCATCCAGGAGACATGAATACCGGCATTTTATTCCAGCCTTCAAATCCCCAAAGCTGTGATAATTTCATCATAAAATCGCCGCTTCCCGGAACAAGGTCTTTTAATGAAACGCCGCTTAATCTGTCTATTACTGTTATTTGCCAAACGTGATCAAGCTTTGCAAACGCAGCGTCGATTCCGCCGAGCGAGCTTACAACCATTACAATTAAAAACACCATAGCTATAAACATAATAGTTCCCTGAAGGGCATCTGTATACATTACCCCTTTAAGCCCTCCGGCAAGAACGTATGCAGTAATAATTAATGAAAATATAAGAAGAGCAATGTGGTAATTAACACCGAAATAAACGCTTAAAAACTGAACACCGCCGATTAATACCGCAGTTGCGTAAAGCGGCATAAACGCCAAAATAATTACAGCCGCGAATATCTGAATAAATTTAGAATCAAATCTTTTTCCAAGAAATTCAGGAAAAGTATGTGCGTCAAGTCTTAATCCCATCTTTCTTGTAGGGTTTCCGATAAATACGAACGCAATAAATATACCTACGAAGATGTTAAGAAAAGTAAGCCACAACAGTGAGTTGCCAAGCCATGCCGCAACACCGCCGAATCCGACTATTGCGGCAGTCGAAATAAACGTCGCACCGTAGCTTAAAGCCATAACGAAAGGGTGCGTGTCACGCCCTGCAAGCAGGTAATCTGTTGATGTTTTAGTTTTTGAATAACCCATCCATCCAAGCCATCCTACGGCTACAAGATAAAGGATTATTATTGCAATTTCTAAAAAACTCATAATAACTCCTCATTAATCTCTTTTTCTTCTTCGGCCCATTTAGCAAGTAGGACTTCATTACTTTCCTCATCACCTTTGTTCCAATTGATAATTCCGTATACTACACACAGTAAAGCGCTAAGTATTGTCAGCCAGAATGCAAGACTGACACCTGTGTCAAAATGCGACATTTTTACTCCTTTTTATTGTCATGTCAATTAAATTTTACCTAAATTTTTCATTGTTAAGTAAAAATTAAAAAAATTTTTGATATTATTGTTTAAATTCTACACAAAGGTGAAGTATGAAGTTGACATTAATGGGAAATGAAGCGATTGCTTACGGGCTTTTGCATTCAAATACTAAAATGGTTAGCGGTTATCCGGGTACTCCCTCGAGCGAGATACTTACAACCGTACAGAAAATAAAAAAAGATCTGCCTGTATACGCAGAGTGGGCTACAAATGAAAAAGTGGGTTTTGAAGTCGCGTATGCCGGAGCGATAGCCGGTGTAAACGCTGCAGCCACTATGAAACAGGTGGGACTTAACGTGGCTAGCGACGCACTTATGAGTGCAAGTTTTATAGGAAATAAAGGCGCGTTTGTTCTAATAGTGGCGGATGATCCCGGATTTAACTCATCACAGACAGAACAGGACAGCAGAGAGTTTGCAAGATTTGCGAGAATACCGGTTGTTGATCCGGCTACTCCTCAGGAAGCGTATGATTTTACAAAACTTGCAAGCAAAATTTCAAAACATTTTGAAATACCTGTAATGTTAAGAACCGTTATGAGGGTTTCTCATTCAAGGGAAATCGTAGAGATTGACGGTAATTTTGAATATAAAGACATTGAAGGAAATTTTGAGCGTGATATTCCTAGATGGGCTGCCGTTCCGAGAGCAGGAAGACTGAAACAGGCATATGAGCAGTTAGACAGAATAAATAAAATAAGAGAATATAACTATAACGAACTGATAAAGCCTAAAATTGATGAGCTTAAAGATACGGAAAATTTAATCATATCAAGCGGGACGGCTTACGGATACGTAAAAGAGGTTCTTGAAGAGTTAGGACTTGATATTGATCTTTTAAAAATAGATATGCCATATCCTCTGCCGGTAGATAAATTAAA
The DNA here is from genome assembly GCF_004006315.1 of Nautilia sp. PV-1. NCBI lineage: Bacteria > Pseudomonadati > Campylobacterota > Epsilonproteobacteria > Nautiliales > Nautiliaceae > Nautilia > Nautilia sp. PV-1. The sequence goes on along the minus strand of NZ_CP026530.1, from coordinate 953,386 downwards.
AGAACTGGTTAAAAAGTATAATAAAGTCCTTGTGGTGGAAGAAACTTATCCTGTAATAGAAGAAGAGTTAAGAAGCGAGAATGTTTACGGCAGAATGAGCGGGCATATGCATCAAATTGATGAAATGAACAAAGAAAGGGTGCTTGAGGCACTTACTAAAATAGGATTTTATGAAGGTAAAAATATTTATAAACCCGTATTTAGCGTAGAGAATGCTAAAACAAGAAAACCGAATCTGTGCCCGGGATGTCCTCACAGGGATGTATATTTTGCAATTAAAAAAGTTTTTAGACCGAAAAAATCCATTTATCCTTCCGATATAGGGTGTTATACACTCGGAATAAACCTTGACGCTATTGATACGGTTTTATGTATGGGCGGAAGCGTTTCAATGGCTCACGGATTTGCAATAGCCGATAAAAATAAAACGGTAATCGCTACTATCGGGGATTCTACGTTTTTCCATTCCGGCACGGCACCTCTAATCAACGCCGTATATCAAAAAGCCAAATTCATACTTGTAATACTTGATAACTCAACTACGGCAATGACCGGGCGTCAGACTACTCCTGAAAGGGCTACAAGCGGAGAAGTTGATATTAAAAAAGTGGCCGAAGGGTGCGGCGCGGAAGTAATGGAATACTTTTACAAGCCTGATATAAACGAAACGATTAATTTCTTTAAAGAAGTGAAAAAAAGATATGAGGAAACCGACAGACCTCTTGTGGTTGTAAGCAGACAGTACTGTGTTCTTGATAAAGAAAGAGCTACGCAGTTTCTTCCGGGTATTTTCGCTACCGTTGATGAAGAGAAATGTGTGGCTTGTGATGTGTGTACGACTCAATATGTATGTCCTCCAATGGCTTATAATGAAAGAGGTAAAATAGAAATCGATCCGCTTCTTTGTATCGGGTGCGGTGTATGTATAAGCGGTATATGTCCTACAGACGCATTTATTCCAAGAAAGGATGAAAAATGAGATATCAGATAGTAGTTGCGGGATTCGGAGGACAGGGAGTTGTCTTTTTGGTTAAGGTATTAAGTATATGCGCAGGTAAAAAAGGATATAAATTTTTAGGAACAGAAAATCACGGAATGAGCCAGAGAGGAGGAAGTGTAAGTTCTCACATTAAAATAGGAGATTTTTACAATCCTTTGATAGACCTTGCCCAGGCTGATCTGCTTATAGGGCTTGACAAGGATGAAGCAATACTTAATCTTCCTTATCTTAAAAGAGGCGGGAACGTAGTGGTAAATGCCGATGAATTCCCGGAAATTGATGCAAATGTGTTTGCAGTAGATGCGAATGAGTTAGCGGAAGAGGGTGTTTTTGACGCTAAAGGACTGAATGTGTTTATGCTTGGGCTTACTCTTGCAAGGGTAAAAGATTTTCCTTTCAGCATAGATGAGGTAAAAGCTGCAATTGAGGAGATAAACCCTAAATTTGCGCCTCAAAACTTTGATATTTTAGAAAAAGCTCTTGAATATGGAAAAAATTAAAACCTTTTTTACAGAAGGCAGGGATTTTTCTAAAAATATAGGAATAGAACTATTAGAAGTCCACTGGGGATATGCAAAGGCCAAGCTGAAAATAACGGAGTTTCATCTTAATCAGGCGGGTGTGGCACACGGCGGGGCTATATTTACCCTTGCCGATTTCGCCTTTGCAGTTGCTAGTAATTCATTCGGGAAAGTTTCACTTGCAATCAATACCTCAATATCTTTTATACATGCAGGAAAACTCGGAGATGAGCTTATTGCGGAGGCAAAACTTGTGGATGAGAGCAACAGACTCGGAACTTACGAAGTGATAATAACAAACGGTGAAAAGAAAATAGCGTTTTTTACGGGGACTGTTTATAAGACGAGCAGGGATGTTTTAAGTGAGTAATGGGTAGTGAGTAGTGAGTAGTTGTCAGTATAAATTTGTCGGTTAAATAAAAGAAGCAATTTAAATATAAAGATTACCTACTACTTACTACCCACTACCAACTAATGAAAAGGAGATAAAATGATTTGGAATAAAATAGAAAGTGCGAAAAGAGAAGATATAGAAAAAGTACAGCTGAAAAGATTAAAAGAAGTTGTTACAAGGGTGTATGCGCTGAGTCCCTTTTACAAGCAGAAATTTGACGAGCTCGGAATTGCGCCGGATGATATCAAATCTCTTGAAGATATTCAAAAACTTCCGTTTACGAAAAAACAGGATTTGAGAGACAATTATCCGTTTGGACTTTTTACTGTTCCTATGAACGAAGTTGTAAGAATTCACAGCTCTTCCGGAACAACAGGTAAACCTACAGTTGTGGGTTATACCGAACATGATATGGAAGTATGGGATGAAGTAATGATGAGATGTCTTTCAATGGGCGATGTTAATTCAAAAGACGTATGCCATAATGCTTACGGATATGGGCTGTTTACAGGCGGGCTTGGATTTCACGAGGCTGCCCAGAAAATTGGAGCGGCGATAGTACCGGCAAGCGGAGGATTTACCGACAGACAGCTTATGCTGATGCGTGATTTTGGAGCGACAGTATTATTCGCAACACCTTCATTTGCACTGCACCTGGCGGAAAAAGCGAGAGCCGCAGGACCTGACTTCAGAAAAGACTATAAACTCAGATGCGGGTTTTTCGGTGCCGAGCCTACAAGTGAAGGATTAAGAAAAGAAGTGGCTGAAGCCTGGGATATCGATTATTATGAAGTTTACGGGCTCAGTGAAATTATAGGGCCTGGTGTCAGTTGCAGCTGTAACAAAGGAAGAGGACTTCATATAAACGAAGATCATTTTTATCCGGAGATAATAGATCCTAAAACGGGAGAAGTGCTTCCTGACGGAGAAGAGGGAGAGCTTGTAATTACGACTTTGACAAAACAGGCGCTGCCTATTATAAGATACAGAACCGGTGACATTACCAAACTTTACAGGGAACCTTGTGCGTGCGGTAGAACAACGGTAAGAATGGAAAGCGTGCTAGGGCGTGCGGATGATATGCTGATTATCAACGGTGTAAACGTATATCCTTCACAGGTTGAGCATGTTATAGCAAATACGGAAGGTGTTACGCTGAATTATCAGATAGTAGCGGATAAAAAGGGACACCTCGACAAACTTGAAATTTTAGTGGAAGTGAGTGACGATATTATGATGGATAATGTTGCCGCTCTTGAGAAAATCAAAAAAGACCTGCAGCAGGCTTTATTAAACAATCTTTATATAAATGCCAATATTATTCTGGTTGAGCCTAAAACAATAGAAAGAAGTATGGGTAAAGCGGTCAGAATCGTTGATAAAAGGAAATAAAATGAAACAGATTACTATTTTTTTGGAAAAAAAACACGGCAAATTAAAAGAAATTACTTCGGTTTTGGCTGAAGCCAGCGTGTCTATTAAAGCGGTGGATTTGGTGGAATCCAGTGATTTCGGACTTTTAAGGGTTATAACGGATGATATCGTAAAAGCCTGCGAAGCAATTGAAAAAAACGGTTTTTCTTTAACACTTACGGATGTGTTAAAGGTTGAAATTGATGATGAAATAGGGGCGCTCAGCAGGGTGGTAAGTCTTTTCAGCGACAACGGAATAGACATTGAGTATTGCTATACACTTAACAGTGAAATGAAAGGAAGTTTTATTTTTAAAATAAACACTGCTCTTTTAAACAAAGCAAAAAAGCTGCTTGAAGAGAATTCAATTTCTTTTGAGTAGCTTTTTTATTTCTTCAAATTTTTCTTTTATCTCTTTTTTCTTTGCTTTAATTTCAAAATTTCCGGCGGGTTTTATATAGAATTTATATATTTTAGACGGTTTCGGTTTAGGTGAGTATTTGTAATTTGTAATTATTTTTGAGGGTTTTATATTCGTACACATATTTGCGCTGTGCATTGTTTTTATAATTGAAAATATCAGGTTTCTGTTGTAATACAGTTCCTGTTTTATTGCCTGGTGCGATACATTGATGAATAAAATTTCACCTTTTAACTGTAAGGATGTTATATATTTGTTGTATTTTGGGGGCAGTAATGATATAATTTTTTTTAAACAACGTTTTTGTTGAATTTTATCCGAATAAGGACTAAGTATATGGTTTATTATTTCATTCGCTTTTTTCATGTCGTAATTATAGCGTTTTTTTTGGCCGGATGCGGATATAAAGCAGATCCGGTATGGCCGGGTACGAAACAGAATAAAGAAGTGAATCAGAGCGATTTGAAAATTATAGATATTAACAATACCATTAATATAAAATAAGTGAGGCTATATGAAATTTGATGCAGTGGTTATAGGCAGCGGTATTGCCGGAATATGGTGTGCTAAATTTTTAAATGAAAAAGATTTTAAAACACTGATAATAACAAAAAACCAGGTATGGGACGCTAACAGTTTTTATGCCCAGGGAGGCGTAACGATGGCCCTGGACGAAGAAGACGTTCCTCTACATATTGAAGATACGCTTAAAGCCGGAGTTTTTCATAATAAAAAAGAGATGGTTGAGATTTTAAGTAAACTTTCTTTAAAGCTTAAAGAAGAAATAATGAATTACGGTTTTGAATTCGATCCGGAAATCACAAAAGAAGCCGCGCACAGCGTAAGCCGTGTTTATCACGCCGGGGGAGACGCCACCGGAAGAGAGCTTCACAAGTTTTTATTAAAAAAAGACAACAGTTTTCTTATTGATGAAACCGTGGTTTTTGATCTTTTGATAAAAGATGACACGGCTTACGGCGTGTCTGTTTTAAGAAAAGGGGAAAAGTTTAATATATATGCCGACAATGTTATTTTAGCCAGCGGAGGGATAGGGGCGTTATATAAATTTGATACTAATGCAAGAACTATTTCCGGAGATATGCAGGGTATTGCCGTTGAAAAAGGAATTAAACTCAGAGACATGGAAATGACACAGTTCCACCCTACAGTGTTTATTGAAATGAAAACATCCCAAAAAATGCTTCTGACAGAAGCGTTAAGAGGTGAAGGTGCCCATATTGTAGATGAAAACGGTGAAAGATTTGTTTTCGAATATGACGAGAGAGGGGAACTGGCAGGCCGCGATATAGTAAGCCGCGCAATTTTTATGCATCAGCAAAAAGGGCATAAAGTATTTCTTGACGTAAGTATGTTTGACGAAGAATTTTTTAAAAACCGTTTTCCTACTATATATAATAAACTCAGAGATTACGATATTAACGTTCCTCATGAAAAAATACCTATATCACCCGCATTTCATTATTTTATGGGAGGTATTGAAGTAGACTGTAATTCAAAAGTTCCGGGATTTATGAACCTTTATGCGGTAGGAGAAGTTGCAAACACAGGGGTTCACGGTGCAAACAGACTTGCAAGCAACTCGCTTCTTGAATGTTTTGTATTTGCCAGAAAAGCGGCTCAAAATATAATAAAAGAAAACTTCAAAACTAAAAAGACTGATTTTGACATAAATAATGAAGAACTGTTTAAGGAAAAAGATAAATATTATAAAAATCTTTTAAGAGAGCATATGTGGAAAAATGTTGGTATAATACGTAAAGAAAGCGGTTTAAAAGAAGCTCTCGATTTTATAGAAAAAACAATTCCGGAACTCGGAAGATTGGCAAAACTGAGATTTTATACGGCGCGAGAAATCGTCAAAGCGGCGCTGGAAAGAAAAAATTCTTTAGGAGCACATTACAGAAAGGATGAACATGCATGAAACATTAATTCATGATTTTACGCATACATGGGTTGGTTACTTAGTTTTAATGATTTTTGTGTTGGGGTATTACTTTATTGCTACTGAGGAAAAGTTTGAAATAAACAAAGCTAAGCCGGCGTTGTTTATCGGTACTTTTTCTTTTATGCTTATCGGTATTTATTTTGCGATTAACGGGCTTGACCCTACGCCTCTGCATCATGAGATGCAAAAACTTATACTGGAAATTGCTGAAATTTTCTTCTTCTTATTTGTTGCAATGACCTATATTGAGAGTTTGATTGAAAGAGGTGTTTTCGATGCTTTGAAATACAGGCTTATTTCCAGAGGCTACAGTTATAAAAAACTTTTTTGGATTACCGGAGCTTTGGCTTTTTGGATTTCTCCTGTTGCAGATAACCTTACTACGGCTTTGATTTTATCTACCGTTTTATATACGATTGATAAAAAGAACATAAATTTCCTGGTTCCGGGAGCTATTAATATAGTGGTTGCAGCCAATGCCGGGGGTGCATGGTCACCGTTCGGTGATATTACAACATTAATGGCTTGGACAGCTGGAAAAGGTGATTTTATAGATTTTATTGCTTTATTTCCTGCTGCATTTTTCGGATGGCTACTTACAGGATGGCTTTTGAGTATGTTTGTACCAAAAGGCGAACCGCATTTTGATGTGTTAACAACACCAAAAGTTGAAATGAAAGTTGGAGGAAAAGCTGTAATTTGGCTTGGAGCTTTAACGATTACTATAGCTGTTCTCGGACATATCTTCTTACATTTTCCTGCAATGTGGGGTATGATGTTCGGTTTGGCACTGTTACAGCTTTATACTTTTTATCATAAAAGAAAACATAAAGAACATATTAATATTTTTGTAAATATGGCAAAAGTAGAAAACGATACGCTTTTATTCTTCTTTGGTATCTTATCAGCGGTTGGAGCGTTATATTTCCTAGGCTGGCTGATTTACGTTACTAAACTGTTTGATTTAATAGGACCTACATGGGGTAATATCGGGGTAGGATTTATCAGTGCCATAATTGACAATGTTCCGGTAATGGCTGCGATTCTTAAAGCAAATCCTCCTATGGGACACGATCAGTGGATGCTTGTGACTATGACTGCCGGTATAGGTGGAAGCTTAATCAGTTTTGGTAGTGCCGCAGGTGTCGGTGTAATGGGAAGAATGAGAGGTATTTATACATTCGGAAGCCATATGAAATATGCATGGACTGTTTTAGCAGGATATATATTAAGTATTGTTATATGGTACTTCCAGTTTGAAATTCTTAAATTCTATTAATCCCTCTTTTTCTCTTTTTACCATTATAAATAGTTGATTAATTTGTTACAATTACATTAAAAAAGGAAATATATGCAAGTTGAAATATTAATACTTGATTTTGGCAGCCAGTATACTCAATTAATAGCTAGAAGATTAAGAGAAGAGGGTGTTTACAGTGAAATAGTTCCTTATTTTGACGGGTTGAAAGCCGCTAAAGAGAAAAAACCGAAAGGTATAATTTTCAGCGGCGGACCTGCTAGTGTATACGAAAAAGACGCATACAGGGTAGATAAGGAAATATATGAGCTCGGTCTTCCTATTTTAGGTATATGTTACGGAATGCAGCTCATTACCGTAGATTTTGGCGGAGAAGTTGTAAGAGCGGATCATCATGAATACGGTAAAGCGGAATTATTTATAGATGAACCGCATAAAATATTTGAAGACTTGCAAAATCCTACCGTAGTTTGGATGAGCCACGGAGACAGGGTTGAGAAGCTCGCTCCCGGATTTAAAAGAATTGCGCATACTTCAAATGCCCCTTATGCGGCAATAGTAAATGAAGAAAAAGAAATATACGCTATTCAGTTTCACCCTGAAGTAACTCACAGTGTTGAAGGGCAGAAAATCTTAAGAAACTTTGCAAGAAACGTCTGCGGTGTTACAAGCAAATGGGATATGGCTCATTTCGCAAAAGAACAGATTAAAAAAATCAGAGAGCAGGTCGGCGACAATAAAGTTATATGTGCTCTAAGCGGCGGTGTTGACAGCTCAGTAACAGCAGCGCTATTACATGAAGCTATCGGAGATAAACTTGTTCCTATTTTTGTTGATACCGGACTTCTTAGAAAAAATGAAAGAGAAGAAGTAGAATATGCGTTTAAAAACGTGCTTCACGTGCCTTTAATTACTATAGATGCAAGAGAAAGATTTTTAAGCAAACTAAAAGGGGTTGTGGACCCTGAAAAGAAAAGAAAAATAATCGGACATACGTTTATCGAAGTGTTTGACGAAGAAGCAAAAAAACACAAAGACGCTAAATTCCTTGCACAGGGAACACTGTATCCTGACGTAATTGAAAGTGTAAGCGTAAAAGGTCCTTCTAAAACAATAAAATCCCATCATAATGTTGGTGGTCTTCCTGATTGGATGCAGTTTGAGCTTATAGAACCGTTAAGAGAACTTTTTAAAGACGAAGTCAGAAAATTAGGTCTTGAGCTTGGTCTGCCTAGCGAGCTGGTTTACAGACATCCGTTCCCTGGACCTGGACTTGCGATAAGAATTATGGGTGAAGTGAATGAGGAAGATTTGAATATCTTAAGAGAAGCGGACGCAATTTTGATTCAGGAACTTAAAGCATGGGGACTATACAATGATGTATGGCAGGCGTTTGCTGTACTTCTTAACGTAAGAAGCGTCGGAGTAATGGGCGATAACAGAACTTATGACAACACGGTTGCAATCAGGTGCGTAAGTTCGACAGACGGTATGACGGCAACGTTTAGTCATCTCCCGCACGATTTTCTTGAGAGGGTAAGTACTAGAATTATCAACGAGGTTGACGGAATAAACAGAGTAGTATACGATATTTCAAGTAAGCCTCCTGCAACAATAGAGTGGGAATAATTGAAGTGAAAAGTTAAAAGTGAAGAGTGAAAATTTACCTGTATATCTTTTAACTGATCAGAAAATTGACGGTGTATTGAATTATCCGGTAATCAAAATAAATTTTCTCTCTCCCTCTTTTTCTTTTGAAAATACTGATTATCTTATTTTTACTTCTAAAAACGGTGTAAGAGCAGTTGATAAATTGACGGATGAGTGGAAAAAATATCCGTCTTTGGCAATAGGAAAAGCAACAGCTGCTGAAATAGAAAAACTTGGCGGCAGGGTGGAATATATTGCAAAAAACGCGTACGGAGACGAGTTTGCTAAAGAAATTAATCAAAGATATCAAAATAAAACCTTCCTTTTTTTCAGGGCAAAGAAACTGGTCTCAAATATCGAAAAAGAGTTTATAAACAATACTTTAAAAGAAGTGATAATTTATGAAACATTGTGTAACAGACCCGATACCATATTAATAAAACCTTCCGTAGTGATATTTACTTCTCCTTCAACCGCAAGCTGTTTTGCTAAAATAGAGAATTTTGAAAACATATTTGCAGTTGCGATAGGCAAAAAAACCCAAAAAGAACTTTATAAATATATAAATAAAGTATACGTTGCGAATAAACCTTCAATTAATGAATGTATTAAACTTGCAAAATCCCTAAAAATAAGGTAAAATTAAACATATAAAAGTTCATTGAAATTCTTCGGATTTGCTTGATTTTACTCAGACTTTCTGATACAATTCCGCTCAACCTGGGAGGTGTCGCTACCCGCACATTTTGGGGCCCTACAACCAATTTTATGGAGGAGACGGTAGGGTCGGGGTGTGCGGCGGCTTATGCCGCCCCTAAACCGGCCCTCCTATCCTCAAACGTGTGACTTGGCGGAGCCCAAAGTCACTGCGTGAACGCCCTCCCGGGTCTTAAAAAGTTTCTTTTTTACCATATTTAATATATGATATAATAAAGAAAAACATTGAGGCTTTTTATGGTAAAATTTAGAAACAGTATCGTATTCAAAGTTCTTCTCCTCATTATAGTTATGCAAAGTATAATATGGATATGGATTGCTTCGTCAATCAAATCGCACCAGTCTAATATACTAAAAACTCTTAATACTCAGCAAAAACAGTTTGTTGTCAGTTTTATAGAAGAACAGAAACAAAAAACAAAAGAAAAAACGCTTTATAATTTAAAAAAACTAATAAATTTTTCCGCAACTACATTAAGCTATTCTTTATTTAACTACCAGGAAGAAGCTGCTAAAAAAGTTGTAAAAGACGTGTTGCTGGAAGATGATGTTATAAAGGCAGTAATTATTTATGACACTGTAGCCAGAGGCGTTTTTTTATCAGCTTACAAAGAAAACGGTAAAAAAGTTTTTTCTTCAGCACCTTTGCCTCCTAAATTCAAAAAATATAAATTTATAAAAAAAGAGCTTATTTACAACAACGAACCGATAGGCTATGTGAAAATTTACTATGATTTGGGTCCTGTACTTAAACATTTAAATGAAATAGAAAAAAAAGAGCTGGCTCTTGTAAATGAGAAATTTAATAAAATATACAAAAGCACTCTTCAAAAAGAGAAAATATTACTGTTTTATTTTATAATTGCGGCTCTTTTTACTATTGTGGTGTTAGTGTTTACTTTGAACGAATTTATAAACAAACCTTTAAAAGAGATAAGAAAAGGTCTTAAAAGGTTTTTTGACTTTTTAGCCAATCCTAAACAATCAATTAAGCCGATTAAAATAAACACCAAAGACGAATTCGGCGAAATAGCGGAATTTACAAATAAAGGCATTGCCGTCAGTTCAAAACTGCACAGAGAATTGTCAGAACTTATGAATGTTATTAATCAGTATGTAATAATAAGCGAATTTAATGAAAAAGGCGAAGTGATTGACGTTACGAAAGCTTTTTGTGAAACTTGCGGATATTCAAAAGAAGAACTGCTTAATAACAAACACCAACTGTTTAAAAACGTAAGATTAAATGAACTGATTGAAAAAGTAAATAAAAACGGTTCTTGGAACGGGGAAGTGAAATGCGTCACCAAAAGCGGTAAAGAATACTGGCTGTATTCACATATGACTAAAAAATGCATGTTTGATAACGAAGACTGCAAATATATTATGATTTCATACAATATTACCGACAAAAAAGAACTTGAAGAGCTGAAGAATCATTTAGAAGATCTTGTAGAGCAAAAAACAAGTAAAATAAAAGCACTTCTTGATATGACGGAAGAGAGTATAAGATATGCTTCTTTAATACAAAAATCGATTCTTCCGTCTGTAAAGGCGTTTGATAAATCGTTTGAAGATTATTTTATTATATGGGAACCTAAAGACGTGCTAGGCGGAGATATATACTTTTTAGACGAAGTTAGAAAAAATGAGTTTTTATTAATGGTTATAGACTGTACGGGACACGGTGTACACGGAGCGTTAATGACAATGCTCGTTAAAGCCATACAAATGCATATAATAAACGAGTTAAATCTTTCGTCCAAAAAAATATCCCCTTCAGAAATTTTGACACAGTTTAATATATCCATAAAATCTATATTGAAACAGTATACGAAAGATTCAAACTCCAATGCCGGATTTGACGGTGCTATAATTTATTATAATAAAAATGAAAATATTTTGACTTTTTCAAGTGCAAACGTTCCGTTGTTTTATTTAAACGAAAAAGGAGAAATTGAAACAATAAAGGGCGACAGACGTTCTGTGGGAGATGTATATACCGATATTAATTATAAATACAAAGAGTATGACATAAAATTATTTAACGGAATGAAATTTTATGTAACTACCGACGGATTTTTAGATCAGATAGGCGGTGAGCGCGAATTGCCGTTTGGTAAAAAAAGGTTTAAACAGCTTATTGAAAAATATCATAACAGTAAGTTTGAAATTCAAAAAGAACTGTTTTGGGAAGAATTAAAAAAATATCAAAAAGACGAATTGAGAACCGATGATATTACGGTAATAGGATTTAAGATAAAGAGGGGGTAAAAAATGAAAATTTTGCTTGCGCTGATTATGTTTGTAAGTTTATATGCTAAAGATGTGATACATATATGTGACGACGGTGCTGAATGGCCGCCGTTTGTGTTTTATAAAAGAGTGGACGGAAGAGTGGACAAAAGCAAGATAGTAGGTGCTTTGGTTGATATGTATAACGTTATGTTTAAAGATTTGAATATGACGTATAAACTTGATCTGGTGCCCTGGAAAAGATGTACCTATCTGGTAAGTCATTATGCAAGGGCAAAAAAATATATTATTTTTCCGGGGCTGTATTCTGAAAAAAGAGCAAAAGTTTTGTATATAACAAAACCTATTTATACGACGCATCAGGTTATATGGTATTCTAAAAAAAGATTTACAAAAAAAGAGATATTAAATAAAGTAAAAAACGATATCAATTCTTTAAGAATTTGTGATGTTAACGGATATAATACCGCATTTTACTATACCGTTTTTAATCTTGATAAAAACAAAACCATTAATCAGGAAGCCACTAGTCAATGTGCCGTTCTTAAAAAGATATCGGCAGACAGGTGTGATATAATGGTTGCTTCAAAAGAAGCTGTTTTAGGTTATGAAATGATTGGTAAATGTAAAATTCCAAAAGACATATCTTATGTGGCTTATCCTAAATTAAAAGTTTCTAAATTCAGACTTTTTATTTCTAAACAGTATCCTAAAGCTAAAGAGCTGTTGAAAGAATTAAACAGTGAAATAGAAAAACTGGATAAAAGCGGATTAAGAAAGAAAATACTGCAAAAATGGCTTAAAGAAAAAGAATAAAGTTTAATTACCGAATTCTTTTTCTATTTCTTTATCAAGTTCTTTTTGCGCTTTATCCGCTTGAATCTGCTGCCATAAAGCTTCCTGGTTATGTAATGATGACTTGATTACCTCTTTTGCCTTTTGTGCGTTTAAAGGAACTCCTACAAGCACATATAATGTTTTGTCAGGTGCAATCCACATATTAAGCTGTTTAGAGCCTATAAGAGTCTGTTTTGCCAACTGTTTTGAAACATACTGTGTCGCTTTCTCAACAGAATCTGTATTTGCCCCGGTAGTCGCCATGTAATTTTTGAACATGTTTTTAACTTTAATCTGAAGCTGTTTTGCTATTTCGTCTCTTGCTATAGCCATAGCTTCGCTTCTTTGAAAACTGAATCCCAACGGGGTCGGTTTAGCGCTTCCGACTGCTGTTACGTAATCTTTAATATCTCCGCCCGTGCATACCCATTTAGGAGCTTCCGTGTTTTGAATCACACATTCGCCGCTGACCTGCGGGGTTGTGGGTTTAGGAGCTTCTTTTGAGGAACAGCCGAGAAAAAGTAAAGCAATACCAGTAGCTAAAATTATTTTTTTCATCCTAAATCCTTTTTGTGAAAATTATAACACAATTATCTAATATAAACTTTGAGTTTAAGAACGGTTGATATTAAATACATATAATGTTCAAAACTTTGAAGGATTATTATGAAAGTATTAAAATATGCCGTTTTGGCAGTAATTGCAGCAGGAGCCGGACTGCTGTTTTATAAAAAGGTTTATATTCCGAAACATACATTTAAAACGACAACCGTTCAAAAAGCGGATATGAAAGTTAAAATCGAAGGCGTAGGAAACGTCGGAAGCGAAAACATATATAAAGTAAGCGCTGTTTTCGGCGGCAGGGTTAACGATTTTAATATTTCGGTAGGTGAGTATGTCAATAAAAACCAGCTGATAGCAAAAATCGACAGTGTTGATTTGAACAAACAGATTCAGTCCATTAAAGAAAACATAAAAGTAATTAAAGCAAACATACAAAGCTTAAAAGCCGATAAAGAATCTTCTTATAAAGACTATCTGTATCAGGAAGACGTGCTCAAAAAAAACAGAAAGCTTTATCAAAAAAAAGCGATTTCCGAGCTTGAATACAGAAAATATCTTACAAACAGAGACGTTGCCAAGCTTAAAGTGAGTTCAATCGGACAAAAAATAGTATCGCTTCAAAATCAGATCAAACAGTCGGAAGCAAATATAGCCGCTCTTGAAGAAAAACTTAAAAGATATACAATCAAAGCTACGGTTAGCGGATATGTTACTAAAAAATATATATCCAATCATGATGTGATCGGCAATTCCCAACCTATAATAGATGTTGTTTCTCCAAAAGATGTTTGGGTTGATACTTTTATCGATACCAGAATCAGCGGAGGAGTTAAAATAAACGACAAAGCATTTATTCATCTCCGTTCAGGAAAAAATCTTAAAGGATATGTCTATAAAATAAATCCGGTAAATAATGCCGTTACAAACGAAAGGGAAATATTTGTAAAATTCAACAAGACTCCCGTTCCGTTTTATCTTAACGAGCAGGCAATCGTAAATATTAAAACGGCAGATCTTAAAAATATGAATACAATTCCGGCAAAAGCCATTGCGTTTTATTCTCAAAAAGAGGGCGTATGGATTCTTAAAAACGGAAAAGCTCATTTTATTCCCGTTAAAATATTATCCCGTTCAGGGAATAAAGTTGCGATTGATAAAGGCGACATAACGGTTATTATTCCGGATCCGAAAAAGAAAACGTTAAAAGAAGGGATGAAAATATATAATGATTAATCTTGCTTTTAAAGACATAAGCCATTCTTTTTCCAAGTTTATAATTACGGCTATGAGTGTCGGGATTCTTCTTGGAATCGTAATCGTAATGATCGGCCTTTACAGAGGGATGATATATGACGCAAAGGCTTTGACGAATGATTTAGATGTGGATATCTGGGTTGTCCAGCAGGATACGCTCGGCCCTTTTGCGGAAACTTCAAAAATACATGAAGATTTAAAGAACAGAATTTCTTATCAGGAAGGTATCAAGTCCGCTGAAGCCATAACATTTCAAAACGTTCAAATGTCAAACAGATACGGAAGTTTTAAGGCTATGATAGTGGGATATGATCCGTTTGGAAAAATATCCGCCGTAAATCCTGAAAAACTTATTGCCGGAAGAACTCTTAATAAAGAGCATTACGAAATAGTTGTCAGTGACAAAACTCATTATAAACTGGGCGAAAAAATAAAACTCGGAAGGGATTATTATACGGTTGTGGGTATTACGAAAGACACCGTCTCAAACGGAGGGGACTATCTTGTGTTTGTCAGTCTCAAAGACGCTCAGATACTTCAGTTTACATATACCAACGAAAGAATAAGAAGCGATGAGAAACGCGGTATAAAAGGCACAAACCCTCATCTTGTGAATGCGATAATAGCTAAAGTAAAACAGGGGTACGATCCAAAAGAAGTAGCCAAAAGAATAGAGGAAAATACCCACAAATCCGTATATACCACTCCGCAGGAGCTTGTTTTGCTGCTTCAGAGGGTAATAAAGAAGTCCTCAAAACAGATAGGGACTTTTACGGTTATTCTGATAGTAGTATCCGTGGTTATTATAGCGCTTATTATTTATACGATGACGCTTGAAAAAATGAAAGAACTTTCAATTATGAAATTAATAGGGATACCAAATTCAACCATAGCTTCGATGATTATTCAAGAAACGGTTATTTTGGGAGTTTTGGCTTTTATTTCCGGAAATATTTTTGCGCATATGATAAGCGGACGGTTTCCGAAAAGAATTGTTTTGCTTTCGAGCGATTCGTTTATGCTGTTTGTAATTATTCTGATATTTTCGATTTTCGCGTCTTTCTTCGGGATTTACAAGGTTATGAAAACAGACCCAACGCAGGCGATAGGAGGATAATGTGTCAGTTGCGATTAAAGTAGAAAAACTGGTTAAAAAATTCGGACAGGGAAGCAGTGAGGTAGTTGTAATAGACGGAGCGGAATTTACACTTAATAAAGGTGAATTCGCAGCTCTTGTTGCTCCAAGCGGTGCCGGGAAAACGACGCTTCTTATGATGCTCGGATGTGTGCTTGAGCCTACAAGCGGAATGATTCAAATAGGCGATGAAATCGTATATAACAATAAATGGCTTATTAAAGACGACAGGAAACTTAGAAGAAGCAAACTCGGGTTTATTTTTCAGGCGCATTATCTTATACCGTTTTTGAATGTCGAAGAGAATGTAAGTCTTTTGCCTTATCAAAACGGAGAGCCGAAAAACGTAGTAAAGCCGAGAGTCGAAAAACTGCTGGATTACCTGGATATTTTGGAAAAAATAAAATCAATGCCGAGTGAACTCAGCGGAGGACAGAACCAGAGGGTTGCCATAGCCAGGGCGCTTGCAAACAACCCGGATATTATCCTTGCAGACGAACCTACCGCGGCGCTTGATAAAGTAATGGCTCAAAACGTCGTAAAACTTCTTAAACAGATAACGAGAGAGCATAACGTATCGATTATTATGGTTACGCACGACGAAAGCCTTTTACCATACTGCGATAAGGTGTTGAGTATAGAAGATAAAAAAATAGTGGTAAAAGACCAGTTAAAAGAGCATATTATTTAAGGAGAAATTATGAAAAGTTTAATGAAAACGGCACTGGCGGCAGCGGTATTTATAACTGCGTCAAACGCGGTGGATTTAAAAGTGCTGATTACCGACACATTGAAAAACAACCAAAATTTAAAAGCGGACAGATATTATCAGGAAGCAAAACAAAAGTCTTTTCAGAGTGTCAGGAATATTTATAATCCGAAACTTACCGGCGGTTTAAATTATAACAGGCTGGATCTGGATGTAAGAAACACGCAGGTTGTCAATACTGCTGCGGCTTTTGTCAAATTTAGCATGGATTTGTATGACGGAGGTAAAAACAGAGCTTTAAAAAACCAGAAACTGTATGAATACAAGGCCCAGAAATATCAAAATATCAGCAATGTAAATCAGACTATTTTGAATGTTGTTACTTTGTATTTTAATCTGAAAACCATTAAAGAAAATATTGAAGTTTATAAAGAAAAAGGCAGGGCGTTAAAAGCCCAGTATGAAAGAATAAAAAGCAAATACGACTTAAAAATGGCAACGCAAGAAGATGTTTTGAAATTAAAAAGCGAATATGAGGCAAACCTTTATACTATTGAAGAACTGAAATATCAGAAAATGCAGCTTATTAAAAATATAGAGCTTTACAGCGGTGTAAAAGTATCCAGACTTGATACAAGCGTAATTCCCGATACAAACGTAAAATATTCCACTACGAGCGATATTAAAGCTCTTGAAGAGAATTTAAAAGCGTCGGAAGAAAGTATAAATATTGCAAAATCTTCAAAAAAACCGCAGTTAAAAATCGAAGATACGCTAAGTTATTACAGATACAGCGATTATAATGAAAAACTTTTAAGCGATCTGCCTGATAAACAAAATCAGCTGAATATAAGTCTGACGTTTAATATTTTCGACACTTCGACTAAATCGAAAGTCGAATCTTCAAAATATATAAAACTTGCAACTGCCAGCAGGCTTGAATTTGCAAAAAAACAGGCCAAAACCGATTTTGAACTTGCCAGACAGAAATTACTCACACAAAAAGAAAAAATAAAATCCCTGCAAAGTGCGGTGGATATGGCAAACAGCGTATATAATACAGTTAAAATCAAATACGAAAACGGACTTGTGGACAATATCACTTACCTTGATGCCCTAAGCAAAAAAATATACTATATTGCACTTTACAAACAGGCTCAAAACGAACTTCAGATTATAAAAATGGAATATTACCTTAAAAGCGGTATAGATTATAAAAAGCTTTTGAGTTTATTGAAGTAATGGCGTCCCCGGCGCGATTCGAACGCACGACCCCCACCTCCGCAGGGTGGTGCTCTATCCAGCTGAGCTACGGGGACATTTAGAGATGAAATTATACAATGTAAAACGGAAAATGTAAAATCATTTCATAATAATTACTGCGGCAATTGCAAAGCCTCCGTCGTGAGATATTGATACGTCGGCTTGTTTTAAATTAAACTTTTCAAGAGTGGATGAAGAAAAACAAGGCTTGCCTTTTTTGTCTTTTATTATTTCTATATCCAAAAAAGAACATTCCTCTCCTATGCCTGTCCCTAATGCTTTTGAAAAAGCTTCTTTTGCAGCCCAGAAACCGGCTGCAGTATGAGGAGATTTAATAAGTTTTATTTCATTGTCGTTAAGATATCTTTTTAAGGCTTTATCGCCGAATTTATTTATCATATTTTCAATTCTTGAAACTGATATTACATCAATACCGATCATTACTGTATAACAAACTCCGTAAAGTATACGTGTCTTATTTCTCCGGTTGTCAAAATTTCATTAATTTTTCTTTTTATTTCTTCTTTAAGTTTTTCTTTTCCTCTTGAAGTTTGTATTTCTTCAACTGTTTTACTTGAAAGTATTCTTATAATCAAATCTCTGATTGCCGGAAGTTTTTTATCAAGTTCTTTTTGTAAGTCCGGTGAGTCCATTTCAAGGTCTATTTTACATTTTAAGTATCTGTTTGCGTTGTTGGATACAAGGTTGACGATAAACTGGTCTAACGGATAAATAGGGCCGATTTCAGCCATGTTTTCTACTTTTTTCTTTTTCTCTATTTTTTGAGGTGCCTGCGGTTGATCAGCTTGAGGTTCATCGTTTCCGCTTAATAGGAAATAGGCCACTAAACCTCCTACAATAAGAAGTATCAGCAGTAACACAATAATAACGATTAAAAGTAATTTACTCCCGCCTTCTTTTTTCTCTTCCTGAGTTTCCTGATTTTCTTTTTCTTCAGCCATTTTCATCCTTTGTGTAAGTTTGTTATAATTTTAGCAAAAAAGGTCTAATTTGATAAGCGACTTCTTTTATATAATCGGTAAAAGTACCATTGATTTTATAGCGGGGCTGGGGAAATTTACCATATTTCAGATAAAACTTCTGCCGCTTCTGTTTAAACCTCCTTTTAGAATCAAGCAGATTTTCGAACAGATAAATTTTATGGGATTCGGAAGTTTGGGGGTTATTTTTCTTACGTCGTTTTTTACGGGACTGGTTGAGGCTGTACAGCTGTATAATGGGTTTCATAAATTCGGAGTAGAGGATTTTATGGGATATACTATTTTTATATCAATTTGTAAGGAACTGGGTCCCGTATTTGCAGCTCTTATGGTGGTGAGCAGGGGAGTTAGCGCTTATGCCGCGGAACTAGGAAGTATGAGAGTTACCGAGCAGATTGACGCTCTTGACGTTATGGCTGTTGATTCAAAACAGTATCTTATTATTCCAAGAATACTCGGAACTATTATTTCATTGCCTCTGCTGATACTGTTTTTTGACGCGGTAGCGAATATAGGTGCTTATCTTATTTCCGTTTATACACTTGACGTAAACGGTTACACATATATAGAAAACATAAAACAGTTCGGTGATATAAAAGATTTCAGTGAAGGTATTGTAAAAGGTTTAGTGTTCGGATATTTAATTAGCGCCGTTGGTACATATATCGGATATAACACTACAGGGGGAGCCAAAGGAGTCGGTGTTAGTACGACTAAAGCCGTTGTAATCGCATCTATATTAATATTTGTAGCCGATTACGTCGTATCGGCTTTTTATTTAATCTTCTGAAGGAATTAATCCTTCATTCTTCTTAAATAAGCAGGAATATCTAAAGCGTCGCTGTCAAGCTCTATACCGCCTACGACTTTTTTAGTAAATGACTGCATGATTTCGTCTTTTATGTCGTTTACAGGTTTTTTCTCAACTTTGCTTTTTTCAAATCCTGTAGCTACGATTGTGACTTTTATTTCATCAGGTGCCAGAGAATTGTCTGTTGTGGTACCGAAAATAATATCAGCGTCTTCGTCAGCTTTTTCGTAAACTATATTCATACCTTCGTCAATTTCAGCCAAAGGATAGTCGTCATGTAATGTAAAGTGAACAAGTACACCCATTGCCCCGTCAATTGATAAATTATCAAGAAGCGGTGATTCTATTGCTTTTTTAATTGCGTTAAATGCCGCATTTTCACCCTGATCCTGTCCCATACCCATAAGAGCAAGACCCTGATGAGACATAACAGTTCTAAGGTCGTTGAAGTCAACATTGATATCATTTTCGCCATAGCTGATAACCATATTAGAAATACCGCCTACAGCCTGATATAAAACATCATCTACAAGTGCAAACGCTTCTCTTCTTCCGACTTTTCTGTCGATAATAGTAAGAAGTTTCTCATTTGGAATAACTACGATAGAGTTTGCTTCCTGTTTTAGTTCGGTTGTTCCCGATTCTGCAAGTTTTTTTCTTTTAGGCCCTTCAAAAGGAAAAGGTTTTGTTACGACGCCTATAGTAAGAGCTCCCACTTCTTTTGCAGCTCTTGCTATTACGGGAGCGGCACCTGTACCGGTTCCTCCGCCCATTCCTGCAGATATAAATACCAAGTCTGCTCCCTGAAGCGCTTCTTTTAGCTCTTCATAAGTCTCTTCAGCCGCTTTCATTCCGATTTCCGGTTTCATTCCGGCTCCAAGACCGTTTGTGAGGCGTGAGCCAAGCTGTATTTTTTTATGAGCTTTGCTTGTTTTTAACGCTTGTATATCAGTGTTCGCGGCTATTAGTTCCACTCCTTTTATACCTTGAGTGGCGATATAATTTATCATATTGTTTCCGCCGCCTCCGACACCTATTACTTTTATTACAGGTCCGTCTACTGTTTCATTGATTTTGAATAGTTCGTTCATTTTCTCCCCTTAAAATAGATTATTTAACCAAGTTATGAATTTTCTGAATGGATTGATTTTTTGTGGTTTTTGAGATGCGATATTTGCCAATTCCTCCTTTTCATCAACTTGTTTTTGTTCTTTTTGCATTTCATCGTCAAACTGAATATCAAATACGTGTTCAGATTTGAACTGCTGATTTGAATCTTTTTCATATTTGTTGTTTTCACCGTTACCGTATAATAATAAACCTATCACAGTGGCGTATTCCGGAGCCTGAAGATTTTCAACAAGCCCGTTTATAACTTTAGGCTTTCCGACTCTTACAGGATGCCCGTCAAAAAACTGAGACGCAATCTCTTTTACATTATAAAAATTAGTAAATCCTCCGGTTAAAACTATTCCGGCGCCTAGTTTGGCTTTTAGTCCGCTTCTTTCTATTTCTTTGTTTAGAAGTAAAAATGTTTCTTCCACCCTTGCGCTGATAACCTGTGTAATTGTGCTGAGTGATGCTTTTTGTTTTTCGTTTTCGTTTCCTATAACTGAAATCTCAATAAGGTCTTCTTCAGTTTTTATAAGTTCTTCAAAATGTGTTTTAATATATTCGGCTTCGCTAGGAGTAGTGTGAAGCGCCATTGAAAGGTCACTTGTTATATGATGGCTTCCGACTGCAAGAAAATCTGTATATCTTAAGGCTTTGTTTAAATATATCGCTAAATCAGAAGTAGTCGCTCCTATGTCTATTACTGCAACGCCAAGTTCTTTTTCGTCTTCGTTTAGCACCGCAAGAGCGCTGGCGTATCCTGCGTTTACGATGTTTACGATTTCAATTCCTGCCTGTTTGAATGTTTTTTTAAGATTTTCCATTCCCGATTTCTGAGCTATTATTATATGCAGGGAAACTTCAAGTCTGCTTCCGCTCATTCCCTGAGGGTCTTCTATTTCGCTGAGCTCGTCTACTTTAAAATCATAAGGAATCGCCTGAAGAACAACATAATCGTTTGGTATTGTGGCATTGTATAATGCCGTTTGAATTGCTCTGTTTATTTCTTTAAGTGTTACTTCGTTACCCGGTATGTTTACTATACCGTTGCTTTTGATACTCTGAGTATATGTAGACGAAATAGAAACGATTGCTTTGTTGATTTCTATTCCGGCAATTCTTTTTGCGTCGCTAAGAGCCTGTTTTATAGATTTTGCCGCTTCGTCAATATTTGTGATAGCGCCTTTTTTAATACCTTTGCTTTTTGCTATTCCCACCCCGCTGATAGATAGTTCCTCGTCAACATTTGCAATAATCGCAATTGTTTTGAAACTGCCTACATCAATAGCTAAAATTGATTTCAATGTCGTTCCTTTATTTTACGTAACTTACAATATTGTATTTTGTCATTAAATCTTTAATTAAATCGTCAAGCAGTGCAGCGTTTAAAGTGGCATCCGCCATAGCGGCAACCTGCTGTTTGTTTTTTTCATATTTAGCTTTATCCAGCAACTTTTGTTCCAAAACTTGATAAACAACGGCTTTTTGAGGGTTTGTAGCCGGAATCAACAGATAATTTTTAGCTTTTTGAAGACTGAATTCTGTAAATAAAAATTCTGTTGCTTCTGCAGGAGAAAGGCCTTTTATTTTATTGGCGTCGTATTTTGTAACAAAACCTGTTTTGTATCCTTTGAAATCTCCTTTTAAAGCTTCTTTTGCGTTGTTTTCCAAAGCCTGAAGCGTTTTAATGTTTAACAGGTCTTTGATTACGTCGGCTTTAGCTTTTTCGAAAGGAAGAGGTTTTGGTTTGATTTCTTCAACAAGTTTTGCGCTTATGTATTCGTTTTGATCGATAAAAGGTTTTACATATCCGTTTTGAATAAGCTGTTTCATTTTGTCTTCAGGTATTATGCTGTTGTTTAATGTTAAAGTAAGCAGTCTGTAGTTTTCAGCGCCTTCTTTAAGTTTTTTATACGCAAGAATCGCGTCTTTTTTAGAAAGTTTCGCAAGATAGTCTCTTTTTACCAGTTTTTTAGCCTGGTCGAAAGTTAAAATTTCGCCTTTGTCGTTTTTATAATCGTTTCTGTTTTCGCTGTAGTATTCTTTTAGTTCTTTTTCGGTTGCAACACCTTTTATAGGTGTAGTCACTATTGCGATTTTATACATGGTAGGCGACTGGTATCTGTTTTTGTTTTTTTCCCAGAAAGCTTTTATTTCGTCTTCACTTAAATTTACTTTTACTGATGATTTGTTGATTATTTTTATTTTTAAACTGTCGCTGTTGTATAACGCGCTTCCGAATGTAAGTTTTAATGTTTCAGAAGGTGTTATGTGAAGAGCTGTAAGAAGTTTCTGAACTAAAAGCTGTTTTCTCAGGTTTGATTCGAATTCTTTTGCTTTTTGGCCTGTCTGTCTTAGGTAAAGCATATATGTTTTTTTGTCTTTGAAATATTTAAGAATCTGTTCCGCTATTTCTTTTTCGGTAACGTACATTCCCAGGTCTTTGGCATACTGTCTGAGTACGCCTTGCTGAATTGCCATTTGAAAAGCCTGTTTTTTTAATCCCATTTTTTCTGCGGTTGCGTCGTCAAGCGTTCCGCCGAGTTTTTTATTCATTTCCTGAAAAAGATTGTTATATATCTGCTGTACATCCTGAATACTCACTTCGGTATTTTTTATTTTAGCCACGGTTGAGCTTTTTCTTCCGAACTGAAACTGTCCCCATCCTACAAATCCGGCTCCTATAAATGCCACTGTAGCTATCCATATAGTTATTACAAGCCATTTTCTATGCGTCTGCATCCATTCGATCATATTTTTCCTTTGTTATAAATT
This sequence comes from Nautilia sp. PV-1, assembly GCF_004006315.1. NCBI lineage: Bacteria > Pseudomonadati > Campylobacterota > Epsilonproteobacteria > Nautiliales > Nautiliaceae > Nautilia > Nautilia sp. PV-1. The sequence continues at coordinate 930,328 of NZ_CP026530.1, read as the reverse complement.
CTAACACGTTTTTTGATATTATAATAAAAAAAAACGTCCTAAAGAAGGGATTTTTGATGAAAAATCAAGAAATTATGCAAAAAGATTTAAAATTCAACTGGCATCCTTGCACTCAGATGAAAGATCACGAATTTTTACCAATTATTCCTATAAAAAAAGCAAAAGGCGTCTGGCTCGAAGATTTTGAAGGAAACAGATATATAGACGCCATAAGCAGCTGGTGGGTTAATATTTTAGGACATTCTAACGAATATATAAATAAAAAAATCTCACAGCAGCTTGAAACGCTCGAACACGTAATTTTTGCAGGGTTTACACATGAAGGAGCGGTAAGGCTCGGTGAGAGACTTTGCAGACTCAGCGGGTTTGACAAGGTTTTTTATGCAGATAACGGAAGCAGCGCTGTGGAAGTCGCCATTAAAATGGCTTTTCACTACTGGAAAAACAAAGGCCAGGTGAGAGAGCTTTTTCTGAGTCTTAAAAATTCATATCACGGTGAAACCATAGGCGCTTTAAGCGTCGGAGATGTGGGGCTTTATAAAGATACCTATAAAGAAATACTGATTAAAAACATTACTATCCCTATACCTGAAGATCAGAGCGAAGAAGAAGCGCAGAAAGCTTTGAAAGAAGCCGAGAATATTTTCGAAAAACATCATAAAAACATTTCGTCGCTTATAATCGAACCTCTTGTGCAGTGTGCGGGATATATGAAAATGCACTCGCCTCTGTTTGTTAAAGGGCTAAGGGAGCTTTGCGATAAATACAATATCCTGATGATTGCAGATGAGATTGCCGTGGGATTCGGCAGAACGGGCAGTATGTTTGCATGCGAACTGGCCGGAATCAAGCCTGATTTTATGTGTCTGAGTAAAGGGCTTACCGGTGGATATCTGCCGCTTAGCGTAGTGCTTACGACGGATGATATTTACAGGGCGTTTTATTGCGATTACACTGAACTAAAGGCGTTTTTGCACTCGCATTCGTATACGGCGAATCCTCTCGGGATTGCGGCGGCTAACGCCGTACTTGACATTTTTGAAATGAAACAGTGGAAATATGAAGAGGGGAAATGGTATTCTGTACTGGAAAGAAATAAGAAATTATCAAAATATATCTGGGACAAAGTGCAAAAGTTCAAAGACCTTCCGAATGTAAAAGATATACGCCAAACGGGAATGATTACGGCTGTAGAAATGATAGATTATCCGTGGCAGGAGAGAAAAGGGCTTAAAGTTTACGAATACGGTCTGAAAAACGGAGTGTTGCTAAGACCACTCGGAAACGTGATATATTTTATGCCGCCGTATGTAATTGAATATGATGAAATTGATAAAATGACAGATGTGGCGTATGAGGGGATTAAGAGTATAGAAAATTGATATATAAAGCTGCAGTGAAAGATTATGAAATAAAATATGAATTTTAAATTTTCAATGATAAATTAATCAATATTGTATATAGTTTGAATAATAATTTTAACCGGAGATATAAAATGATAAATATAAAAGAAGCTATTAAAAAATCACTTTTAAATCCAATCAGGCATTTCAGACTAAGATATCTGCCGCTTTTGATGATATATTTTGCTTACGGTGCAAGCGGAATAAGCGGTGTGGCGGAAACATTCTGGGTAAAAGAGCAATTAAATCTTTCCGCGACAGCACTGGTGAGTTTGGGTGTATGGTTAAGTATTCCGTGGACCATTAAAATGGTGTTCGGGCAGCTTGTGGACAGTGTGCCGATACTGGGTTCACAAAGAAGGGCGTATGTTTATATCGGGGCCAGTTTAATAGCTGCCGGGACGGTGCTTTTAATAGGTCTTGCCGGTGATTATCCGTGGGCTAAATTTGCCAGCAAGGAAAACGTGTATATTATTTCCGCACTTTTAAGCGTAATCGGATTTGTTTTGCAGGATGTTGTGGCCGATACTATGAGTACGGAAGTAGTCGACCGTAACCAGCCCGAGGAAATTGTCCAGGAAGAGCTTGCGTATGTGCAGATTTTGGGCCGTCTTGCCATTTCATTTGCCGGAGTTCTTGTGGCCGGTCTTTCAGGGTGGCTTGCTCAGATTTTGTCTTATAAAACTATTTTCGAAATTTCTTTAATTATTCCTTTGATTTCCATTATCGGAGTTACGATAGTAAAACTTGACGTTGCCAAACCGAGCCCCATCAACTGTAAAATTCTCTGCGGCGGTTTGGCTTTTGCCGTATTTGTCGTGCTTATGGGATACGGGCAGTATCAACACTGGCAAAATCACATAGTTGCTTTTGTATTTAAGTATTCTCAGGAAATTGTGTTTTTAGTCAGTTTCAGTGTAATTGTTTATATGCTGTCTCTTCTTTTAAAAGATATAGACCCGAAAACAAAAAGCTTTATTATCAAAACGGCAATTATTATTTTCGTATACCGTGCAATGCCGAGTGTAGGTCCCGGGCTTCAGTGGTGGGAAATCGATATACTGCATTTCGATAAAGCTTTTTTTGGAACGCTTTCTCAAATCGGTGCCGTTCTTTCGATCCTCGGAATGTGGCTTTTCAGTGATTTTATAGCTAAAAAGCCTGTCCATTATACGCTTATATGGCTGACTGTCATTACTACTATACTCTTTTTACCGATTATCGGGCTATATTACGGTATACCTCAGAGCTGGGGACTCTCTCCAAAAACAGTAGCCGTTATAGACACAGCGGTGGAGTCTCCTTTTGCACAGCTTAGTATGATTCCGCTTCTTACACTCATAGCCATTTATGCGCCGGAAGGCAAAAGAGCTACCTGGTTTGCCCTTATGGCAAGCCTTATGAACCTGGCTCTCACCGCCGGAGGACTCTTTACGAAATATTTAAACGAAATATTCGTAGTCAGCCGTAAAGTCGTTGAAAACGGACACGTTATAATGCCTCAGGATTACAGCAAACTTGGAATTTTGATGATAATTGTCACTGTTTTAAACGTAACGATACCGATTGTTACTATTTATTATTTAATGGTTGTTAAGAAAAAATAATAATATTTATAAAAAAAATAAAATTTAAGCTTAAAATGTTGACGAACATATAACTTTTAGTTATAATACTAAAAAAACTTGAGTAAAGGAGAATAAAGTATGGCAATAATTATGCTTATTTTAATGAACGTAGCGGTAATGGCATCGATTTATTTAACTATATTTTTAATTGAGGCGTTTTTCGGTGTCAGACTGGATCAGGGAACTATCAGCGGACTTTTGATTTTGTCTTTTATAGTGGGATTCAGCGGCGCTTTGATTTCGCTGTTTTTATCTAAATGGATGGCAAAAATGAGTGCGGGAGTCAGGGTAATAGAAACTCCGAGCAATGATGCCGAAGCGTGGCTTGTAAACACGGTGGCCAAGCTTGCTAAAGAAGCCGGTATTGGGATGCCGGAAGTAGGTATATTTGACGGGCCTCCTAACGCGTTTGCCACAGGATGGAACAGAAACGATGCGCTTGTAGCGGTTTCTACAAGTCTTTTTGATTTAATGGATACAAAAGAAATAGAAGGTGTGCTTGCACACGAAATCAGCCATATCAAACACGGCGATATGATAACAATGACGCTTTTACAGGGTGTTTTAAATACATTTGTGTTTTTCGTATCGCGTTTGATTGCGAGTATTATTTCGCCTAAAGACGAAGAAGGAAATGAAAATCCTTTTGCATATATGGCTATAAGTTTTGCGCTTGAGATGCTTTTGAGTATATTTGCGACAATGCTTGCGATGTGGTTCAGCAGATACAGGGAATATAAAGCGGATGCTGGAGCCGTAAGACTCGACGGACCGGAAGGGATATATTACGCTCTTGCAAAACTCGGACAGATTCCAAAAGAGCAGGTTGCACTTCCTAAAGATATGAAAGCATTCGGAATAGTTGGATTTTTGGATCTTTTCAGTTCGCATCCGCCTATTGAAAAAAGACTTGAAAACATTAAACAGGTTGCAAGAGAGATGGGATACAACATATAATTGAGAATGGAGAATGCAGAATTGAGAATTAAAGAATTTGAAGAAATAAAATCAATAATAATTAAAGCCGGGGAGATTTTCAAAGAGGGGTTTTACTCCTCCAAGGAAATCACCCTTAAAGGCAAAAAAGATTTAGTAACTGAATACGACGTGAAAATCGAAGAGTTTTTAAAAGAAGAGTTTAAAAAATTTGATTATTCTATTATTGCGGAAGAATCCGTTAAAGACAAGTTTGGAAATTCCATAATAATCGATCCGATTGACGGTACTACCAATTTCGCGCATCAGATACCTCACTGTGCCATAAGTGTCGGGGTTTATGAAAACAAAAAACCGAAATTCGCTTTTGTATACAATCCTGTGCTTAATGAATTTTATACGGCTGTTGCGGGCGAGGGCGCTTATAAAAACGGTAAGAAAATAAATGTCAGTAAAAACGATTATTTTCAAAGAGCTTTAATCGGAACGGGATTTCCGTATTCAAGCGCAGACAATACGGAAGATCTCGATCTTGTAATAAATAGGCTTCATAACGTTCTTCCGAAATGTCAGGACATAAGAAGACTCGGAAGCGCCGCGCTGGATCTATGCTATGTGGCGGAAGGTAAATATGAAGGGTTTTATGAAATAAATCTCAAACCGTGGGACGTAAGCGCCGGGATATTAATAGTGAACGAAGCCGGAGGCAAAGTTACAAACGACAGAGGCGGGGAATTTGATATGTTTAACGATAAATGCATAGTCGCTACAAACGACCTGATACATGAAGATCTTCTAAGTCTTCTTTAATCCTGATATATAACGTCTATATCTTTCGGATATGTGGGTATAAATACGGAAGGGGCGATTTTCTTTTCCGACTGGTTTGAAAATAAAATTTCCACTTTATTTCCTACATCATCGGTGTACCAGGCTTTTTCTAAAGTTTTTCCATATTTAAAATATACTTTTTTGTTTTGAACTTCCGCAACATATTCGTTGTTTTTGATTTTTTTGGCGTTTTTAAGAGCATTGAATAGATTGAATTTCGGTTTTTTGGAAATCGTTACCTGCATAAGATCCGGTTCATAGATATACACCCTGTCGTTAATCCAGATTTTTTTTTCGTTCGGGTAGGTATACTGCCAGAATACGTTTTTTGAATCGGTATAGATTTTTCCTTTGTATATTAATGTATGGTTGTCCTGCTGTATTTTTTGCGTAAAATCCGCAGAAAAATAATGAGGAAGTTTTAAAGCAAACAGGTTTAAAATTAACGCTATATTAATTAATATAATTCTCAATTATGAATCTCCATTCTTAAATTAATTTATGTTATTATAACAAAAAACTTTGCAAAGGCTTTTTTTATGGTTAAACACGTATTTAGAAAAATTTTTGGAACAAAAAACGACAGAGAGCTCAAAAAATATTTCGCAAGAGTAAAAGAAATAAACGCTTTAGAAGAAAAATATGAAAAAATGAGCGATGATGAAATTAAGAACGAATTTGAAAAAATTAAAAATCAGATTTTGGAAGAAGTAAAAAACGGAGCCGATGAGCAGGAGACGCTCAATAAATATTTAAACGACGTTTTTGCAATGGTCAGAGAAGCCGGAAAGCGAGTTCTCGGAATGAGACATTTCGACGTACAGCTTGTAGGTGGTATGGTTTTACACGAAGGCAAAATAGCGGAAATGAAAACGGGTGAGGGTAAAACACTCGTTGCTACGCTGCCTGTTGTATTAAATGCGGTGCTTGGCAAAGGCGTACATGTTGTAACTGTAAACGATTACCTTGCACAGCGTGACGCCAACGATATGGGCAGACTTTATGAATTTTTCGGCTTTACTACAGGATGCGTAGTGGGCGGTATGGAAGATTATGAAAGAAAACAGGCATATCAGTGTGACGTAACATACGGAACGAATTCCGAATTCGGTTTTGATTATCTTAGAGACAATATGACATTTGATATTAACGACAAAGTTCAAAGAGGGCATTATTATGCAATCGTCGATGAAGTCGATTCTATTTTAATTGATGAAGCAAGAACGCCTCTTATTATTTCAGGTCCGGCTAATAAAAGGGTTGAAGATTATGTAAGAGCAGATAAAGTTGCAAAACAGCTTGAAAAAGACAAACATTTTAAAGTGGATGAAAAAGACAAAGTCGTTCTTTTAACGGAAGAAGGTATAAGAAGGGCTGAAGAGCTTTTTGAGGTTGACAACCTTTATACTCCTGAAAACGCAATACTTGCACATCATTTGGATCAGGCTCTTAAAGCGAACTATCTGTTCCAGGAAGGAAAAGATTATATCGTAAGAAAAGGCGAAGTTTTAATAGTTGACGAGTTTACGGGAAGAATTGCGGAAGGAAGAAGATTCAGCGAAGGGCTCCACCAGGCATTAGAAGCCAAAGAAGGCGTGGAAATTCAGGAAGAATCACAGACTTTTGCGGAAACCACTTATCAGAACTATTTCAGACTTTATAAAAAACTTGCTGGTATGACCGGTACGGCTCAGACCGAAGCGACCGAATTTATTGAAATTTACGGTCTTGAAGTTATATCTATCCCTACGAACAAACCTGTAATCAGAGCCGATAAAAACGACCTTGTTTATAAAACAGAAGAAGAAAAATTCGAAGCGGTCGTTAAAAAAATAAAAGAACTGCACAAAAAAGGCCAGCCGGTGCTTGTCGGTACTACAAGCGTGGAAAAAAGTGAATATTTAAGCCGTCTTCTTAAAAAAGAAAAAATCCCTCATACGGTGCTTAATGCGAAAAATCACGAAAAAGAGGCGCAGATTATTGCGGAAGCAGGTAAAAAAGGCGCTGTTACCGTTGCTACGAATATGGCCGGTAGGGGTGTCGATATTAAAATCGATGATGAAGTAAGAGAACTCGGCGGTCTTTACATTATCGGTACAGAAAGACATGAGAGTAGAAGGATTGACAATCAGTTAAGAGGACGTTCGGGTCGTCAGGGAGATCCGGGTGAGAGCCAGTTCTATCTTTCTTTGGAAGACGATCTTCTAAGAATATTCGGAAGCGAAAGAATTAAGAATATTATGGACAGGCTCGGAATAGACAGAGGCGAGCATATTGACAGTAAGATTGTTTCGCGTGCTATTGAAAACGCACAGAAAAAAGTTGAAACAATGCATTTTGAAGCCAGAAAACATATTCTTAAATACGACGACGTTGCGAATGAGCAGAGAAAAGTTATTTATGCTTTCCGTGATCAGCTTTTAGATCCAGAGTTTGATATAGATAAAAAAATAGAGGAAATAAGAGAAGAGTTTGTTGAATATATTTTATCTGAAGCTGAGATTTTTCCTCATTCTCTTGAAGAAGATTTTGATTATGATAATTTAATTGCACATCTGAAAGAATACACCGGAATAGAATTTACAAAAGAAGAGCTGAGCGGCAAAGACTATGAAACTCTTAAAGAGTATCTGGTAAACAGATTAAAAGAAGAATATGAGAAAAAATTTGCAGAAGCCAGTGATGAGGACAAGAACAGAATTCAAAGACAGGTTATGCTTCAGGTTCTTGATGAGAGCTGGAGAGACCATCTGTATATGATGGATATCCTGAAAACCGGTATAGGACTAAGGGGTTACAACCAAAAAGACCCTCTTGTTGAATACAAAAAAGAAAGCTTTAATCTGTTCCAGGAACTTATTCAAAGAGTTAAAGTGGAAAGTATGAAAGTTCTCCATAATCTTCAGATTGAATATCAGCAGCCGGAAATAGATCCTGACATTGCGGAGTTTATGGATGCCATTAAGGGTAAAAATATTGACGAAATACTTAAAAACATCCCTGAAATTCCGGAAGAGATGGAACAGGCCGATATGGACGAGATTATGAAACAGCTTGAAAGCCAGACAGAAGCTTTAAAGGCTGAATTTGAAGCGAAACAGCAGAAAAAAAGAGTAAAAAGAAACGATCCGTGTCCTTGCGGCAGCGGTAAAAAATATAAAGACTGCTGCGGTAAAAGTCCTAAATTTTAATGATGAAAAATTAAAACGGACGTAAAGGCAGAACAGGTTGAATAAAAAATTCGTTAATTTTATAATTAAAAGATACCTCCGTTTTGACAGAAAACATCCGTTTATATATATCAGCTTTATTCTTGCCTTTTTAGGCATTATGACCGGTGTAGCAACGCTTATGATTGCGATGGGGATAATGAACGGTATGGATAAAGAGTTTGAAAAAAAACTTAAAGTTATGAATTATCCCATTACCGTATATTCTTCTTTGGTAAACGTTGACGACACTCTTCTTCACAGACTTGAAAAAAAATTCCCTAATTTCAAATACTCGCCATATATCGAAAGCAGCGCCGTTATTCAGAAAAGCTCTTTATACGGTGTTATGCTTTACGGTGTAGATTTTAAAAAAGAAGCCGGAATCAACTATATTTTTAAAAACGCCATAAAAGACATTAAAAAACCGGGACTTTTTGACGTAGTAGTCGGAAGCAGGCTTTTTGGCGACCTTGGAATAGTTAAAGGCGAAAAAGTTATTATGATTTTTTCTAAAATGACGCCTCTGGGTTTTGGAATTTCACCTATACTTAAAAAGGTCAAAGTCGTATCTTACTTCAAAAGCGGACTTATCGCATACGATAAAGGCATAGCGTATATGAATATAAACGGGCTTAAAAGAATTCTTCACCAAAATTATTACAGCGGGATACATATATGGAGTCCTAATCCGTTTAAGGATATAGAAAAAATAAAAAAGGCCGTGCCTCCGGGAGTCGGAGTAATAGGCTGGTGGCAGCAGAACGGAAACTTTTTTGCAGCTTTAAAAATGGAAAAAAGAGCTCTTTTTCTGGTGCTTATGCTTATTATAATCGTAGCGGCTTTAAATATAATAAGCTCCCTTCTTATGATGATAATGAGTAAAAGAAAAGAGATTGCCCTTATGCTAAGCCTTGGTGCCAGCAACAGGGAAATTAAATCTATTTTTCTGAAACTCGGAACACTTATAGGTCTGATGGGAATTACATTCGGCGCAATAATAGGCGGTATAGGTATCTGGATTCTTAAAACGTTTGATATTATCAAGCTTCCGGCTGACGTTTACGGCGTCAGCAGACTGCCTATAGATTTGAGCCCGGTTGATTTCGGACTTATAATATTGGGTGCGTTTGTGATTGTAATACTATCAAGCATATATCCTGCCGTTAAAGCCGGTAAAACCGATGTGCTTGAAACTTTAAGATATGAATAATTTTCCATTCCAATTTATATATTATGCTATAATTTCGTAAAAAAGGACGTTTTATGCAAGGCGCAATGACCGCTCTTATTACTCCGTTTAAAAACGGAAAAGTTGACGAAGAAACATATGCCTCACTTATACAAAGGCAGATTGACAACGGTATTGACTGGGTTGTTCCGGTTGGAACTACGGGAGAGAGTGCTACACTGACTCATGACGAGCATAAAAGATGTATTGAAATAGCCGTAGAGATTTGTAGAGGAACGAATACTAAAGTTTTAGCCGGGGCCGGAAGCAATTCTACCCATGAAAGTATAGATTTGGCTAAATTTGCCGAAGCGAAAGGCGCGGATGCGGTACTCAGCGTATCTCCGTATTATAACAAGCCTACTCAAAGAGGACTTTACGAACACTATAAAGCTCTTGCAAACGCAATTAAAATTCCTGTTGTTTTATATAACGTGCCGGGAAGAACCTGCAGCAATATAAATGTGGAAACAGCAATAAAACTTTTTAACGATGTTGAGAATATTATTGCCATTAAAGAAGCTACGGGAAGTATAGAAAACGTGGTTGCTCTATGTGCAAACAGCGATATAGCCGTAATAAGCGGAGATGACGCAATAAACTATCCGATAATGGCTACCGGAGGAAAAGGCTGTATTTCGGTGACTTCAAATCTTCTTCCTAACAGAATTGCCGAACTTATACACAGCTCTTTAAAAGGTGATTTTGATACAAGCAGGGCTATCAACGAAGAACTGTATGATATTAACAAAGTTCTTTTTGTGGAAAGCAATCCGATACCGATTAAATACGCAATGTATGAAGCCGGACTGATTCCTAGTCTGGAATACAGGCTGCCGCTTTGTGAACCGAGTGATGAAAACAAGGCGAAAATAAAAGAAGTTTTAAAAAAATATATTTAAAGGATTTTAATGAAGGGTAAAACGTTAGTAATAAGCGGGGCAACGAGAGGTATAGGCAAAGCGATAGCCGAAAGATTTGCAAAAGAGGGCGTTAATATAGCATTCACTTATAATTCAAACCAGGAAATAGCAGAAAATCTTGCAAAAGAGTGGCAGGAAAAATACGGAATTAAAGCCAAAGCGTATAAACTTAATATTTTGGAACCTGAAACATATAAAGATTTATTCAAACAGATTGACGAGAATTTTGACAGAGTCGACTTTTTCGTTTCGAACGCGATTATCAGCGGAAGAGCGGTTGTAGGAGGGTTCGGACCTTTTATGAGACTAAAACCGAAGGGAATATGCAATATATTTACCGCAACTGTCAACGCTTTTGTAGTAGGGGCTCAGGAAGCGGCTAAAAGAATGCAAAAAGTAGGAGGCGGAAGCATAATTTCTCTAAGTTCTACCGGGAATCTTGTTTATACTCCTAATTATGCAGGCCACGGAAGTTCTAAAGCAGCTGTTGAGACAATGGTTAAATATGCGGCTGCTGAGCTTGGAGAATGGGGAATCAGGGTCAATGCCGTAAGCGGAGGTCCTATTGATACGGATGCCCTTAAAGCGTTTCCTAATTATGAAGAAGTAAAAGCCGAAGTTGAAAAAAGAAGCCCTCTTAACAGAATGGGTGTACCGGAAGATTTGGCCGGAATAACATACTTTTTATGTACGGATGAAGCCAGCTGGATAACTGGCCAGACTGTTGTTGTTGACGGCGGAACTACATTCGGAGGAAAGATCGGTTAATGTCAATAATTACTGATGACGGTATCAAACTGTACAGATACGAACTTTGGAAAAAGAGATTAAAAAACGTTCCTAATATATTGGCTTTTATAAGAGTTTTACTGGCGTTTTTGATGTATCTGTTTTTGGTGGACAGAGATATGTTTGCAGGTATTCATCCGAGCTGGATGGACTATTTTGCGGCTTTAATATTTGTAATAGCAAGTATTACCGACTTTTTTGACGGTTTTATTGCAAGAAATTTTGACGCAAGCAGCAAACTCGGAGAAATTTTGGATCCTTTGGCCGATAAAATGCTTATCTTAGGGGCGTTTTTAGGTCTTTTGTTTTTACACAGGGCAAACGCCTGGGCGATATATCTTATCTTAGTCAGAGAGTTTTTTATTACAGCTCTTAGAATTTCAATGGCTCAGGAAGGATTAAGCGTAAAAGCGTCTATGGCGGGGAAAGTAAAAACTGTTTCTCAAATGGGGGCTATAGGGTTTTTGCTTATGAACTGGCCCTGTGCAAACTGTCTTTTATGGATTGCGGTTGTTCTGACTCTTTACAGCGGATACGATTATATTAAAGTTTATGTGAAAGCTCAAAATGATTAGTGCGATAATAATACTTTCTTTTTTAATTTTTTTCCATGAATTCGGACATTTTTTAATGGCAAAACTTGTCGGTGTCAAAGTAGAGGTTTTTTCAATCGGTTTTGGAAAAAAACTTGTCTGTAAGAAATTCGGAGAAACCGAGTGGTGTCTAAGCGCCGTGCCTTTAGGAGGGTATGTCCAGATGAAAGGACAGGACGACTCAAATCCGTATGTAAAAAGCGACGATCCGGATTCGTATAACGCAAAATCTCCCTGGCAGAGAATTCTGATACTTCTGGGAGGTCCAGGATTTAATTTTCTACTGGCTTTTTTGATTTATCTGTTTATTGCGTTTACGGGATGGACGAAACTCGCTCCGGTAGTCGGTCAGACAATTCCGAATACGCCTGCCGCAAAAGTGCTGAAAAAAGGCGATAAAATTATTGAAATAAACGGAGTAAAAATACGTTCATGGGATGATATATCGCCTTTGGTGCAAAAATATTCCGTATTGCATATGGAAATTCTAAGAAACGGCAGGATTTTTAATATTACACTTAAACCGAAAGTAGAAACGGCTAAAAACGTTTTTAACGAAGAAGTAAAAAGAAAAATAGTGGGAATCGTTCCGAGCGGAGATATTATAAAGGTGCATTACGGAGTTTTGGAAGCGTTTAAAGTGGCGTGGGATAAATTCGTAAGCGATTCAACGCTAATAGTAAAAGGCGTTCAAAAACTTATTACCGGTGCGGTAGGGCTTAATACGTTAAGCGGTCCTATAGGAATAGTGGATATTACCGCAAAAGTAGCAAGTTACGGGTGGCAGCCGTTATTGCTTCTTGCAGCGCTTCTCAGTGTAAACTTAGGGGTGCTAAACCTTCTGCCGATACCGGCTCTTGACGGAGGGCATATAATGTTCAATCTGTATGAGGCTGTTTTCAGAAGAGAAGTGAGCGAAGAGATAATGGTCAAGCTGACAATAGGTGGCTGGATAATACTCGGCTCTTTAATGCTTATCGGTGTTTACAACGACCTTCACAGGTTAATAGGAGGATAAAATGACATTAGACGAATTAATTCAAAGAGTTGAAGAAGCAAGGCTTAGAAGAAGCGAACATCTTATAGTCCAGATTGTAGCCGTTACGAAATATACAAAAGATACGGAGCCTCTAAGAAAACTTTATAACGAAGGGCAGAGGGCTTTTGGGGAAAACAGGGTACAGGATATGGAAGATAAAGTAAACGCCCTTAGCGATCTGCCTATCGAGTGGCATTTTATCGGCAATCTGCAAAAGAATAAAATCAATAAACTTTTAAAATTAAATCCTTTTATGATCCAGTCAATCAACTCTTATGAACTAGCCGAAGCAATTAATAAAAGAACGGATAAACCTGTAAGATGCCTTCTTGAGATAAACTCGGCAAAAGAGCCTACAAAACACGGCTTACAGCCGGAACTTGCTGTTGAGACGTATCTGAAAATAAAAGAAAATCTTCCTAATATTAACCTTCAGGGTGTAATGACGATAGGCGCACATGTCGATGACGAAGAAGAAATAAGAAAGAGTTTCAGACTGACATATAAAATATTTGAACAGCTTAAACCTTACGGAGCGAAGATATGCTCTATGGGTATGAGCGGGGATTTCGAAATAGCGATAGAAGAGGGCTCTAATATGATAAGGGTCGGAAGCGCTTTACTGAACTCATATCTATGAAAACAACGGCATCCGTAGTAATCAGGATTATAATCTGGATTATTTTAATATTCGGAGGTATTGCTCTTTCTCTTTATTTGGATTTAAAGTATTTTAAATCTCTTCTTTTTAATCCTTATTTTCATTTTATAACTTTAATATTAGGCTTTTTTGCACTGAAACTTGCTTTCCACGCCGCAGCGGTAGGAGGCAGGGAGCTTAAAAGAAAAGGGAGAGACGGTGATATACCGAGACTTGAAACGAACAGACTTGTGACTTCGGGTATATACGAATGCACACGTCATCCCATGCTATTCGGACTTATGCTGCTGCCGTTGGGAGTGGCTCTTTTTTTAGGGCTTCCGAGTTTTATATTTTTTATCGCTCCACTTGAAGCTTTTTTTATATTTATAATGGTTATTACCCTTGAAGAAAAAGAAGCATATATAAAATTCGGAGACGATTATCTTAAATATAAAGAAAAAACACCCCTGTTTCCAAAAACAAAGGAGTGTTTTAAAAAGCTATTTTTTGATTAGTTTAACGGTTACGCTTTTATCAAAATATTTTTTAATTTCTTCTACTTTTTCAGGAGTCAGGGAGTTTATTTTCTCTTCATATTCCAAAAGAGGCGTTATGTCTCCTTTTGCGAAATAATCTCCGTAAATATTGCTGACCCCGCTGGAGCTTTCAAGCTGAGTTAAAAAATCCATTTTTGTCTGATTTTTTACTTTGTTCAGCGCTTTTTTGGTTATTTTAGTGTTTAGTATCTCTTTTTTAAGTTCTTTTTCTACTGTGTCCGGACTGACACCCGGATTGCATATCGCAAGAGCCAAAAACACTCCCGGATCGATCAGTTCCATATTGTATGCGTATACTTCACTGACTAACGCTTTTTTATTAATAAGTTTTTCTCTTAAAGTTCCGCTTTTGCCTCCGCTTAATATTTCACTGTAGGCGCTCAGGGCAAACTGGTCTTTATGTCTGAAATCCGGAATTCTGTAAGCGATTGCTACTATGTCGACCTCGGTGTCTCTTTTAACGGTTATATGCCTGTCTCCGTCAAGTTCCGGCTCTTTCATATGCACATGCGGGATTTTTTTACGGTTTTTAATATGTGAGAAATATTTTTCCGCTGCGTTGAATACCTTTTGAGGTTCAATATCTCCGGCTACGAGCAAAAACGCGTTTTTAGGCTGATAGTAGGTTTTGTGGAAATCTCTGATATCGTTTATTGTCCAGTTTAAAATATCGTCTTTAAATCCTATAGGCGTCCAGTGATAAGGATGGTAAAGATATGTGTTGTTAAACAGTCTGAAATAGAGATACCCGATTGGGTTGTTATCCGTTCTCCAGAGTCTTTCTTCATAAACTACTTTTCTCTCGCGCTGAAATTCGTCGTCGTTAAGATTTAAATTTTCCATAACTTCACTGAAAAGCTCAAACGTTTTATCAAGATAAGTGCTGGAAGTTTTTATGTAATAGTGTGTATAGTCAAACCCGGTTGATGCGTTGTCAACTCCGCCCAGGCTTTTTACTATTTTATCGAAATCGCCCTCAGCAAGGTTTTTTGTGGATTTAAAATTCATGTGTTCGAGCATATGGGCTATTCCGCTTTTGCCCATTATTTCGTTTCTGCTTCCGACTTTATAAAAAATATTGCTTGTAATTACGTTGGAGCCTTTATTCACAGGAATCGCTATTACATCTAAGCCGTTTTTCAGTTTATGCGTATAGAATTTATGAAGCATTGAACGCCTTTTTTTGTGTTATCATATCATAAAAATTATTAAGGATAAAGAATGTATGATATTTTGGTAATAGGCGGCGGCGTTTCCGGGTTTGTGGCGGCGGTTAACGCCAAAAGGTTTTATCCGGCGAAAAAAGTGGCCCTTATAGAAAGAAATCCAAAAAAACTTATACCTTGCGGGATACCTTATATATTTAACACATACGAAATAGACGATGATTTAATGCATCTTGAAAAAAAACTGAAAAAATTCGGAGTCGAACTAATAAAAGGCAGTGTCGAAGGCGTAAATATTAACAGTAAGATTGTTATGTTAAGTAAAGATGCGGATATTGACAAAACAGAGCAGAAAAAACGCCTGAAATACGAAAAGCTGATAATAGCCACCGGCTCCACACCTCTTATTCCGCCTATTGAAGGGATTGAAAACGCTTATTTTATAAAAAAAGAATACGATTATTTAAAAAAGCTTGTTTCAAAAACAAAAGACGCCGAAAACATCACAATTATAGGAGGAGGGTTTATAGGTCTTGAAATTGCGGATGAACTGAGTAAAAATAAAAACGTAACGCTGATTGAAGCAATGGATTCGCTTCTTCCGAATTCTTTTGACGATGACTACTCTTCGGAAGTAAAAGAGCTTTTAAGCAAAAAAGTAAATATAGTTTTAAATTCAAAAGTTACAAAAATAACGGATAAACACATTTATCTGGATAACGTTGAAATTAAAAGCGATCTTACTATTGTCGCTACTGGATTTAAGCCCAATACCGAAATGTTTAAAAACATTCTTCCTTTAAATGAAAAAGGTTTTATACAGGCGGACGATTATTTCAGGGTTGATAAGGACGTATACGCCGTTGGAGACTGTGTAGAGCATAAAGAGTTCTTTACCTCTAATCCAACTCCTTTAATGCTTGCGTCCACCGCTGCGTTTGATGCAAGGATAGCCGCAGCGAATCTGTATAATCTGAGAATCATCAGACATAATAAAGACGCGCTAAACATCTATTCCACCGTTATCGAAGGAAGAATGTTCGCAGCAGTCGGTATTACTGAAAAAATGGCTAAAAAACAGGGATTTGAAATAATTGCGGCAAAAACCTCGACACCGTCTACACATCCGCCTAAATTTTCACATTCGACTGACGTAAAATTAAAACTTATTTTTTCAAAAAAAGATTTATATCTTTTAGGTGCTCAGATAAGCGGAGGGTTGAACAGTGCGGAATTAATAAATATATTAAGCCTTGCAATACAAAAAAACGCAACGGCGACGGACTTATATACTATGCAGATAGGCACACACCCTATACTGACTCCTCCTCCGACTTTTTATCCGGTTTCGGCTACGGCCGCGGAAGCTCTTAAGGAGTTTTAGGCTTTGGATTTGTTCTCAAGTTTTTTAGGAATTTCTATTCCTATTGCTTCACTTATATGAGAAAAACCGTCTTTTTTCAGAAGTTCTATTAATCCTCTGTTGATTTCTCCTACGATTCCGGGACCTTTGTAAATTATGGCTGTGTAAACCTGTAGAAGAGAAGCTCCGGCTTTTATTCTTTTATATGCTTCTTCGGCGCTGTCTATGCCTCCTACACTTATAATAGGCACTTGTCCGAATACTTCGCCGGCCACAATTCTAAGAACTTCGTAGCTTCTTTGAGCCAGAGGTTTTCCGGAAATTCCGCCTCTTTTTATTTCACTTCCGACCAAATCGTAATTTACAGTCGTATTCGTGACTATTATCCCGTCTGCTCCCGCTAAAACGGAATAGTTTGCAAGATTTATAATCAGTTCGTCTTCCATATCCGGAGAAAATTTAATCAAAACAGGTTTTTGAGTGAGGCTTTTGAGCTCCCCGAACAGATTTGATATAAATTCTGCATTCAGGAGGTCTCTTAAACCAGGAGTGTTCGGAGAGGAAATGTTTACTACAAAAAAGTCCACTACGTCGTTTAATTCTTTTACGAGTATTTTATAATCTTCTACAGCTTTATCTTCCGGAGTCGTTTTGTTTTTACCTATATTGGCCCCTATGGGAAGGATATACGGATATATTTTTTTAAGTCTTTTTTTGATTACCTGAACACCTTCATTGTTAAAACCGTAAGCGTTTTGAACTGCTTCATAATCGATATGTCTCCATGCTCTCGGTTTTTCGTTTCCCGGTTGCGGTTTGGGAGTTACGGCTCCTATTTCTCCCCAGCCGAAGCCTAAAGCAGGCCAGCCGTATACCATTGTTGCGTGTTTGTCAAATCCCGCGGCTACACCTACGGGGTTTTTAAATTCCAGGTTCCAGATTTTCTGATTAAGCATTGGATCGTCAACAAAATTCGCTTTAACAAGAGGATTAAAAAAAAGAGGACATCTTCTTGCGGTTCTGAAAGCCATATCCACCAGATCATGTGCAAGTTCCGGATCCGTTTTGTAAATCAGGGGTTTTATCATATCAAAAAAACTCATAAGAGACCTTTTTTCTTAAAATTATACTTAAAAAGAAAGAAAAAAGATGAAAAAACCGTCTCTTTTAAGTTTCGGAAGAAAAATTGGACTGTTTTTTATTATATGTCATAAAATTAAGTTTTTTAAGGTCAAATTTCAGTGTGGTAAGATATGTCACAATTACAACGCTTATGCCTGTAGGTATTATTACATTGTAATCGTATGTTGTTTCCAGGGCGAGCACGACCGCTGTTAAAGGAAGTTTCATATTTACACCCATAAATACGGCTGCGCCTATCGCCGCAAAATAAAACGGTTCGACTTTAAATCCGAAATATGTCACAGATTCCCCGAATCCGTATCCGACAAGCGCCCCGATACTCATAAGCGCTATAAACACCCCTCCCACCGCGTTTGCATATAAAGATACGCTTGTCGCAATTATCCGCAGAACTATTAAAATAAATATCATATATAACGGAAAATGCCCTGTATCGTTTATAAGGGTTTTTACAACTTCATGTCCGCTGAAAGCCGCATACGGGGAGATTATAAGAATTGTGCCTATTATCAGGCTTCCGATTACGGCCATAACGATATTTTTACCGGAGTTGGGAAGTTTTTCTCTTAAAAATTTTAAAACTATATCTTTCAAAGAAAGATAAAAATATATAAAAAACGTAATTACGGGAATAAAAAGCAGTGTTGCAAAAACATATCTGTATTCGATGAATTTTCCTGTGGAATAATTAAAAATCAGCGGTTCCATAAAATACCATGATACGCTGAAAGCGATAACCCCGGCAAGAATAAGATAACCCGCGAAGTTTTTAACAAATTCGTAGGCCACATTTTCTATGGCAAACATTATGCCTGTGATGGGAGATACAAAAACTGCCGCTATACCGCTGCTGGCCCCTATGCTTAATGAAACTTTAAGAAGATTTTTAGGAAGATTGAGCATAGTGTGGAATTTTTGCGCTATCATCGCTCCTATGGCGGCGGAAGGTCCTTCGTTTCCGACTGCAAAGCCGCTTGCTATTGAAAGGGACGAAGCGAATATTTTACAAAAAAGGTCTTTGAGCGTATATGTTATTTTGTTTTCTTCAACCGCTTTTGCAATTTCCGCTACGCCGTATTCCCGTACTTTTTCGTTTTTTCTTATCATATAATTGATTATCAGGATTGAAACAAAAGGTACAAGGTATATATGCCATACGGGAAGATACATTATACTCTGTACCGGATCTCCGAAAAAAAGGATATATGAAAGATATTTCGTCAAAAAAGAGTATATTACTATCATTATACCAGTAACGATTCCCGTCAGAACGGAACTTATCAGAAAATTTTTTATCATGGCTTCTCCGTTTGGTTTTTATAATTATACCTATTTTAAAAAAAGGCTGGAAAAGCCTTGGTTAAAAAGAGAGTTTTGCTACAACTCTTCTATTTTCAGCCCTTCCTTTTGGAGTGTCGTTTGATGCGATAGGATCAGCCGGACCGAATCCTTCCCATGAAAGTCTGTTTTTGTCTATTCCAAATTTTATTAATGCGTCATATACTGCTTTTGCTCTTTTTTGGGAAAGCACTATATTATAAACTCTGCTTCCCGTATTGTCGGTATATCCCTGAATCTTTGCTTTATAAGCCGAATTTTGTTTTAAAAATTCTGCAAATTTTTTAATTGCAGGCATATATTCAAGTTTAATTACCGCGCTGTTGGTATCAAATTCTATATTAAAATTGAAACTTACAGGGCATCCGTTTTTATCTACTTTTACACCTGCCGGAGTGTTCGGGCATTTGTCAAGGTAATCCGGAACTCCGTCATGGTCGCTGTCTGCCGGTTTGGTTTTTACGGTTTCCTGAGGTTCCTGCACCGGCGTCTGTGTGTTGCCGCCGAAATTATAGGCAAATCCAAATATTCCGCTGTAATGGTTGTTTATGTTTCTGTAGTCCCTCAGTCCTCTAAATTCCGAAAAAACATTAAACTGGTCTGTTATTTTGTATTTCAGGCCAAGTCCCATATCCGCGACGAGGGCGTTTTTATAATCTCCTCTTACCCACTGGTAACCGGCACCTATAAAATAGTAAGGGGACAGTTTTGATTCGGGTTTGAAATCATATTCATAATTAAGCAGTGCCCTTTTCAAACTCGCACCGTTTAAAACTTTTCCGCTTTTTTCAAATTCAAGTCTTAACGCATCGTATTTATGCAGCAGTGCTCCGAATCTGAAATTTAGAAAATCATAATTGTCTATGGCTTGTGATTTGTTTACATGGGTGCGTCCGCCGGCCATTCCTATCTGATAATTTCCTGCAGCAAGAAGTGATGCCGCAATCGATAGTCCGATAAATGTTTTTTTCATAATAAACTCCTTTAATTTTTTTTGGAATGAAATTATGGAACTTTTGTAAAAAATAGTCTGAAAAAGAAAAATTTTTTATAAAAAATAAATGAAGTAACGTTTTTGAGGGTAAAATTAAGAATTTCCTGTATTTACAAAATATATAATTTAGTATATTATATGTAATAATAGAAAGAGTTATTTTATAATAACTGCAATAACTCTTCTGTTTTTCATTCTTCCTTTTGCAGTTTTGTTTGAAGCAACAGGATGTGCTCCTCCTTCACCTTTGTAGCTTAATCTTTTTTTGTTTACTCCGAATTTAATCAGTTCTTTATATACTGCTTCTGCTCTTTTTTCAGATAATTTAAGGTTATATTTTTTATTTCCTTTATTATCGGTATAACCGATAATAATAGCTTTATATTTTGGATGTTTTTTTAAATAAGCTGCGAAAGATTTGATTTTAGGTAAATATTTTTTCTGAAGAGTAACACTTCCCGCTTTAAAAGAGATATTGAAATTATATGTTTCATATTTGTGATGAGCAGTATGATGTGTTTTTATTTTTGAATGTGGTTTCTCATGTGTCGTGTTTGCTGCAAACAACAATCCAGCAGCAAATAGAGATGTAAGTAATTTTTTCATAAACACTCCTTAATAAATTTTGGAATGCAATTATATTTTTATGAAAGCTGTCTTAATATAAAATAAAAAATTTTTAAAAAAAAACACATTTTTTCCTTTATTTTAGGCAATTTTAAAATATTTAAAATATTTACAAAAAATAAATTATAGTTTAATATTTCGTAGTTACATAAGGAGGATAAATGAAAAAACTAATAACTTTCAGAATGAATGAAGACGTTGCTGTATTGATTGAAGAGCTTGCAAAAGAATATGAAACTACAAAAGTTCATATTGTAGAAAATGCAGTAAAAACTTATACAAATTTAAAAAAATTTCATAATAAAGACTTTCTGAAATTTTTAGGCAAAATTGATAAAAACGATGTAAAAAAAATAAAGGCTTTATTATGAAAATGATAGTTGATGCTGCGGTTGTGCTTGATTTTTTAATTGGTAAAGACAAGGTTGTTTCAAAGTTTACACTTGCCGAACAGTTATATATAACAATTTTTGATTATTCTTTATTAATTGCAGAAATTTACAAAACGCATAATGTTAATCACAATTTATATATTATTAAAGAATTTATTAAACGAAATATGGAAATTTTACCTTTTGAAAAAAAAGAAGCTTTAACATTTGCGAAGTTAAAAATTGATTATCCGGATATAGATGATATAATTTTATTAAAATCGTCAATTTTACAGACTAATTCTTTGCCGTTTTATACAAATAATGAAATTTATAAAAAAATAAAAAAAATTAAATTAATTTAAAACAATTTAAAAAAAGGATTAATTTGAACGCCAAAATATACGGTATTCTCGGAAGCGCATTTTTATGTATGAGCTTTATTCCGGCTGTATCGATACTTTTTACCATACTTGGATTGATTTTTCTGGGAATTTCTTTAAATCTGTATTCAAAAGAAAACGAAAAAATATTTAATTATTTTCTTATTGCTTCAATACTCGCGTTTGTGTCTTCCATGCTGTTTTATTTTAAACTTGTCGCCGTAATAACTAGCATGATACTTTCATTGCTGTCGTCAAACCCGATTATTCCGATAACTCTATCAATCATTATCTATTTTAGCGTTTATTACGTTTTGCAGATAATCAGTGCGGTATATTTTAAAAAAAGTTTTTACCTCTTAGGAGAGTTGTTTAACAATAAACTGCTGAAAACAGGGGGATTGTTTTTGGTGGCCGGAGCCGTATTGAATATTTTTTTCATCGGACTTATCGTCTGGACTCTCGGATGGCTTTTGATAATGCTTGGATTTTTTACTATTGAGGAAATAATAGACGCTGAAATTATTGAAGATGTGAAACTGATAGAGAAAGATTAAACTTTCTCCCATACAGTGCCGTTTGGCGTGTCCTGTATCTGAATACCCATTGAATTTAATTCGTCTCTTATCTTATCGGCAAGTTCGAAATTTTTTTCTTTTTTAGCTTCGGCTCTTTTAGAAATAAGTTCGTTGATTTTAGATTTAGTCTCTTCATCTATTCCGGCCTGGAAATATTCGTAAGCATCACTGCCGCCGACTCCCAAAAGAGCGTCGATAAATTCTATATTGCTTAAAATTTTCTGTTTTAAAGCCTTGTCTTTAGGGTTTTTGTCAAGGTTTTCGTTTGCTTCTTTAACGAATTCATCTACAACCGCAAGAGCTTTTGAGATGTTTAAATCGTCACTCATGGCTTCAAGAAGTTTGGATTCAAACTCGGCGTCTTGCTGCTTTTTATTAAGTCCGTAAATTCTTTTTTTCAGTCTGTAAAGTTTATCGAGCCTTTTTTTGCTGGCAATCAGGTCTTCTTCGCTGAAATTCAGAGGAGCTCTGTAGTGCGTGCTCATAAGATAAAATCTTAAAACTTCTCCGGGATAGTGTTTAAGGGCGTCTTTTACGAAAAAGCTGTTGCCAAGAGATTTACTCATTTTTTCGCCGTTAATCTGGACGAATCCGTTATGCATCCAGTATTTTGCCAGATGTTCTCCGTATGCGCAGCGTGTCTGAGCCTCTTCGTTTTCATGGTGAGGGAAAAACAGATCAGCCCCTCCGCCGTGTATGTCTATTTCATATTCTCCGCTGTATGCGATATGTTTTTTAATCATTGCGCTGCATTCTATATGCCATCCGGGTCTTCCGCTTCCGAAAGGTGAATCGAAACATACGTCGCCTTCGCCTTTGCATGCTTTCCAGAGGGCAAAATCGGCCGCATTTCTTTTACCTTCGGTGTCAACTCTGTGCATTACCTCATCTTCCTGGCATTTATTTGATAGTTTGCAGTATTCTGGGTCTTTGCTGACGTCAAAATAGATATCGCCGTTTGGAAGCTGATAAGCATAGCCTTTGTCCAGCAGATGTCCTATCAGATCAAACATAGCTTCAAGAGATTCCGTGGCTTTGGGTTCTATATCCGCCCTTTGTACATTCATGGCTTCCATGTCTCTTAAATAGGAATTTATATAAAATTCGGTAATTTCTTTAAGAGACTGTCTGGTTTTATTCATTTTATTTATTATTTTGTCGTCTATGTCGGTAAAGTTTTTAACAAACGTAACTTTATATCCCAGTGCTTTAAGCGTCCTTCTTAACAGATCAAAACTTATAGAGCTTCTCGCATGCCCCAAATGCGCGTCGTCATATACCGTAGGACCGCATACGTAAATCCTTGCTTCCCCTTCTTTAATAGGTTTAAATTCGACTTTTTGTTTAAGATGTGAATCGTATATTGTCATACTGCTCCTTTAAATATGTGCTAATATCCATAATATTGTTATTCTAAAAACTATAGCGATAATTATACTACTTAATATAACCAAAACCATATAAAAAAGATATTTTTTTTCAAAAAACTCCAAAAATTTATTAAATCCGAACTCTTTTAGAGTCAGTACGAATAAAACCATACCGCTTATACTGCTTGCAAGTGCCAGTCCGTATACTTTAAGAGGGTAAAGCAGTATAATTGAAAGTATGATGTTTACTATGAGCGAATATGCGGAGATTTTAGCGGCTTTTATGTGTCTGTGCGTTGCGTACAGATAGCTCGAAAAGAGTTTGTTCAGACCGTATGGAATCAGTCCCAGCATATACATGATAAGAACTACAGAGGTTATTTCGGCGTTTTTTTCTGTAAACGCCCCGTGTTCGAACAGGAGTTTTATTATTTCTTTCGAGTCAGTTATAGCGACTATTGAAGCCGCAATAAGCAGATAAAACAGAATCCAGAATGTTTTTTTCATTGAAGAAAAAGCGCTTTTTTCTTTTCCCTCGTTAAGCTCTTTTGTTATTTTAGGAAACAGAACCGTTGAAACGGCAATTGCAAAAAGTGCAAACGGCAGCTGAAAAAGTCTGTTTGCGTAGTATAAATAACTTATGCTTCCTGCGGTTAAAAACGTTGCAAGCCACGTATCGATAAACGAACTTAACTGAGCGGTTGAATTGCCTAGCACTGAGGGCAGAAAATGTTTTTTGAACTGCTTAATATCCTGTTTTTTTCTGCTTTTGGCTCCTATGTACAGAAGTTTTAGTATTCTGTATTTTTTTGCTGCGATCACATGTGCGATAACCTGTGCAAAACCTCCCGCTATTACGCCGAAACTCATATACCAGATAATCTGTTCTTTTGGCAGATTCATCGAAAGCAGAAGCGATATGATTATAGATATATTCAGCAGTGCCGTCGAAAAGGCCGTTGTTGCAAAATGTTTCTTATACTGCAGAAGACTTGCAAGAAACGTGACAATAAATATTAAATCCAGATACCAGAAGTTTAACGCTACAAGAGGAGAGGCCAGTTTTTTTGCTTCGGGCGAAAAGCCGTATGCCAGCACGTCTGTTACGATATTTG
Source organism: Nautilia sp. PV-1 (assembly GCF_004006315.1). Classification (NCBI taxonomy): domain Bacteria; kingdom Pseudomonadati; phylum Campylobacterota; class Epsilonproteobacteria; order Nautiliales; family Nautiliaceae; genus Nautilia; species Nautilia sp. PV-1. The sequence continues at coordinate 906,098 of NZ_CP026530.1, read as the reverse complement.
AGAAGAATGTGACAAAGAGCGATAAAATCAGTATAATTATAAATAATTTTTTAAAAACGAGCCATGCGAATTTCGGTTTGTTTTTAGAAGCGGCATAGCTTGGCAGAAAGCTTTGTGTAAAGGCGCCTTCGGCAAAAATCCGTCTGAATAGGTTTGGAAATTTAAAAGCCACGAAAAAAATATCCGAATAGATATTTGCGCCTAGAATGGAAGCACTTAACAAATCACGGATAAAGCCTAGGATTCTTGAATTAAAGATTCCTATAAAATTAACGATTATATTTTTAAACATAAAACGTATTTTACCAAAAGGATGAGATTGGGTATATTTGATTTTTTGAAAAAGGAAGAAAAAGCGGTAAAAAAGGAAGTTCTGCCGTATGTTGTAAGAACGGAAAACGTTAACGAAGCTTTGCTTAAAATATCTGCAAGCAACAACATTCCGCTTTCTTCTCTGGATTTTGACATACTTGATTTTACAACATATATAAAAATCGGAAGCAACAGTGAGTTTGTAGAGCTTGACGATCAGAGCAGGGAACTCGTCCATATGGAAGATTTTTTAATTAATGAAGAAAATGAAATAAAACAGGTATATGAGATTGAAATAAAAAGAGCCGAATTCAGCGATGACTTTGAACTGATCGGAGAAGTGAAAATCAACAGATTTATGACACATGCCGTTTATATTGTAAAACCTGAATCCCTTTTAATTTATAAGCCGGATCTTCAGGAAAGGTTAAAAACCGAACTGAATAAAAAGAAAATCAAAAACTCCATGCTTATTGAACTGTTTGACGACAAAATGAATCAGGACATAGAAAAGGTTGTCGCTAAAATACGTGTTTTGGGCCAGTTGGAACAGGAAGAAGAGATCGAACTGTGTCAGGGGATTGATCCTGTTGAAAATATTGAAGGCAAAGTGATATATCATTATCTTAAAAAGAAAGAAAGTATAAAAAACGAACTTATTTTCCCTGTTAAAACAGGAGATGTGCTTATTGAAATCATTAAACCGATGCAGGGAAGAAACGGAAGGGACTGCAGGGGTAAAATAATTAAAATACCGGAAGTGAGGGAATTTGAAATTCCTAATATTACGTTTAACCCCGAAGAGATAAAAAAAGAAGAAGACGATAAAAAAATCTTATATATCGCCCTTAAAGACGGATATATATACAAAGACGGAGATTCTTACACTATAAAAGACGAAATGGAAATAGCCCAGATAAATCTTCAAACGGGTAACGTCAGCGGTGCTAAAGATTCAAACGTTAAACTCGACGTAAAAGAAAGCGATGCGTTAAAAGAAGCGATTGCAGACAATATGACGGTTGAAACGACTATTCTTATAGTCCGAGGAAACGTAGGAAAAGCTGCTAAAATAAACGCAAAAGAGCTGACCATAGAAGGACAGACTCACCAAAAAGCAAAAATTTACGCCGATAAAGCTTTTATAAATATACATAAAGGATACGTTGAAGGTAAAGAAATTGAAATCAACAGACTTGAAAGCGGCATTGTAAAAGGGAAAAAAGTAAAAATAAAACAGGCTATAGGAGGTAAAATAGTAGCCGAAGAAGTAGAATTTGAAATAATGGGCTCCCACGTAGAGGTTTATGCTCTGAAACAGATAAAAATAAACAAACTCAAAGGCAGTGAAAACAGACTGATAATTTCTCCTTTGGAAGTTTTAGGCCTTAATGCCGATGCGGATAAACTTGAAAAAATGATAGAGGAAGTGAAAAGAAACCTGGAAATTAAAACAAAAGAATACAATAAAAGAAAAGAAGTTCTGTTAAAAAACAAGCCGACAATAGAAAAATATATGAAAACCTACAAGGAAAACAAAGCAAAAGGCGTAAAGACTTCCGCAGTAATTTTAAAGAAAATAAAAGAATATAATGAATTTAAAGATAAAACGCTTGAACTTAAAAATGAAATTTTACTGCTTCAAAAAGATCTTCAAGAGCTTCACGAAACACTTCAGAACTATCAGACGGCGATATTTAACGCCAAAATTATTTCATGTTCTCCCTGGAGCGCATTTAACAGAATAGAATTTGATATGGTGGAGCCTCCCGTTAAGCTTAGATACGATACCAAAGGCAGCGAAGGGGTTTGCGGGTTTAAATTAAAAGATTACGGAGATACGTATAAAATAGTAAAAATAAAGGTTGATGACAATGATTGCGGCTCTTAGGGGAAAAGTATTTGAAAAAAACGAAGGTAAAATACTGCTTGATGTAAACGGAGTAATATATGAACTTAACGTCAGTATGCTTACTTTTTCTTCCGTAAACGAAGAAGGGCTTTTTTACATAACGGAAAAAATTTCCGAAAATGAATATACGCTTTACGGTTTCACGGATAAAAACGAAAAAAAATTATTTGACAGTCTTATAAAATTAAACGGAGTAGGGCCTAAAGTGGCTCTTGCAATATGCTCTACCTATACTCCGGAAACATTTATGGATATAATTTCAAAACAGGATATAAACGCTTTAAAAAAAGTTCCGGGAATAGGGCCTAAAAGTGCTAAAAGAATATTAATGGAAATGGGGGATTTTGATATTGAAATTCAAAATCCGGTATTAAATCAGGCTCTTAACGCCCTTGAAAGCCTCGGATTTAATAAAAACGATGTTTTAAAAGCCTTAAACGGACTTGACGGCACACTTGAAGAAATAATAAAAGAAGCACTGAAAAGATTAAGTAAATAAGGAGAAGTATGAAGTTTGCGGTGTTATTCGGAGGAAACAGTTTTGAACATGAGATTTCAATCGTAAGCGCTATTACGCTAAAAGAAAAAATAAAACAGCACGAACTCGATTTTATATTTATCGATCAGGACAGGGATTTATATTTAATTGAAAAAAAAGATATGAAAAGCAAATATTTTTCAAGCGGAGAATATAAAAAATCTCAAAAAGTCGAGTTTGCAAAAGGCGGATTCAGATATTTTAAAGGCTTTATAAAGAAAGAATATTATGTTAATTATGATGCAGTGATAAACCTTATCCACGGAAGGGACGGTGAAGACGGCAAACTGGCCGGGATACTTGAGTTTTTTGAAATTAAAGCCGTTACTCCAAACACGGAAGCTTCGGCCATCAGTTATAATAAAGTTTTGACGAAAGCTTATGCAAAGGAAATGGGAGTAGAGGTTATAGATTATGAAATAATAGACAGTCCGTCAACCAAATTCGATTTTCCTGTGATTATAAAGCCTGCAAGACTCGGAAGCAGTATCGGAGTAAGTATCGCAAGAAACAGCGAAGAGCTTACATATGCTTTTGACGTTGCTAAAGAATTTGACGATCTGATTATTGCAGAGCCTTTTATTGAGGGCATAAACGAATACAACATTGCCGGATTTTTAACTGAAAACGGATTTGTTTTCTCAAAAATAGAAAAGGTTACGAAAAAAGAATATCTTGACTTTGAAAAAAAATATATGGATTTCAGCAGAAAAGAGACGGAATTTAAAGAGGTAGATAAAAGTATTGAAGCAAGCATTAAAGCCGCTTTTGAAAAAATATACAATACGACTTTCCGAAATGCGTTAATCAGATGTGATTTTTTTGAAAAGGACGGGACTGTTTATCTGAATGAAATTAATCCGATACCGGGAAGTCTTGCCAACTATCTTTTTGATGATTTTGATTCCGTTTTGATAGAACTGGCAAAAAATATTAAAACCGAAGAAAAAATAACTATAGATTATCAATATATAAACAAGATACAAATGGCAAAAGGAAAGTGATTTAAATAAAGGGGTTTTATGACTTACAGATTTATAGTTTCAGGAAGGGTACAGGGAGTCTGGTATAGAAAATTTATACAGCAGAATGCCAAAAAAGCCGGCTTTAAGGGATATGTGAAAAATCTGCCCGACGGAACGGTTGAAGCCGTTGCTGACATCGAAAACGAAGAGAAATTAAAAGAGTTTTTAAATATTTTAAAAGAGGGCTCTCCTTACAGCGAAGTAAAAGATATAGAAGTTGAACCGTTACAGGACCAGAACTTTGATGATTTTGAAATAAGGTATTAATATGTATGAACTTTTTGGATTAATAGTCAATTTTATAACCGCTTATATTTTAGGATTTTATATTATAACCGTATTGCAGTGGTACAACTATAAAATCAGCAGGATAATATTTCATTTTCATAAGCCGCTGTGGCATCTGCTGTATTTTGTAATTCCGATAGTTACATATATTGCGGCATATAAGTTTTTTTGGATATATCTGTTTTTCGGTTTGATCCCTTCGCTTCTGATATGGCAAAGACGCGTAAAAGGATTAAACGTTACACAAAGAGTGAAAAGGTTTTTTATATATTTAGGTCTTTTTGAAACACTCAATCTGGTATTTTTAAACAAGCTTCATTACAATCCCGGAATAGGGGTGCTGGCCGTACTTATATGTGCTGTAGCGGCTTCCGAAATTACCGAATATATTCTGTTTTTAAAATTCAAATCCCAGGCAAAAGAAAAACTCTCCAAAATAAATCCAAAAATTGTTGCGATTACTGCAAGCTATGGAAAAACATCTATCAAAAATTATCTTTATCAGATTATAAAAGACAGTTTCAGGGTGTATAAAACTCCGAGAAGCGTTAACACCATAAAAGGTATTGTTAAAGACATAAACGTAGATATGCCCGAAAATGTTGAGATATATATAGCTGAGGCCGGTGCAAGGGAAAAGGGCGATATTTTGGAAATCGTTAAATTTTTGGAAAATGAATATTCAATTTTAGGCAAAATTGGTCCGCAGCATATAGAATATTTTAAAACGCTTGATAATATTAAAAAAACAAAATTAGAGATTTTTCAGACTCCTAAACTCAAAAAAGGTTTTTCATATGAAGTCCCTTATAACGAAAAGGTAGAAGTTATAAAAGATAAAATTAAAAACATAAAAGCAACTTTGGACGGTATAAAATGGGATGTTGAAATCGGAGGCAGGTTATATTCTTTTGAATGTGGCATATTAGGCGGATTTAATGCCGTAAACGTAACACTTGCAGTATTTCAGGCTTTAGAATTAGGGCTTAGTATTGAAGAAATACAAAATAAAGTGCTAAAATTAGAATCAGTGCCTCACCGACTCCAAAAAATAGAAGTCGGAGGTAAAATTATTATTGACGACAGTTTTAACGGAAATCTGGAGGGAATGCTTGAGTCTTACGATTTGGTTAGCCGGTATGAAGGTAAAAAAGTTCTTGTTACGCCGGGAATAGTTGAAGCAACGGAAAAACAGAATATTAAACTGGCTAAAAAAATAGACCAGGTTTTTGATCTGGTGATTTTAACGGGGAATATAAATAAAAAAACTCTTTGCAACAATATTACAAGAGCAGATAAAATTGTATTGAAGACTAAGAAAGATTTGGAAAAAATCTTAGCCGAAAACACAAAAGCGGGGGATTTAATACTGTTTAGCAATGATACTCCTGAATATCTTTAAAGGATGAAGAATGTGTGAAAATGTTTATAAATTTACCGATAAATTTATGAATCTGTTTTTTAATCTGACAATGCCTCTTAGCAATCACATAGATTTAGCTATTTTCGGGGCGTTTGTTTTTGTTTTAGTTCTTTCTTTTGTTCCGAAAACGGATCTTTTTATAGAAAAGCTTACTAAGTTTTTTATGATTCTTGCTTCAATCGCATTAATCATACTGACATTAATAGTCAGTTACGACGTTATAGCAAGAAAACTTTTTCATGGCGGAAGTATTGCGCTGCAGGAGCTTGAATGGCACCTGTATGATTTGACTTTTTTATTTGCGATAGCTTATACAATGAGCAGGGACAAACATGTCAGAGTCGATATTTTTTATGACAGATTTTCCGTTAAAACAAAAGCGATTATTCAGATTATAACCGTTTTGTTTTTCGTAGTGCCTTTTGCAACGCTTATTATTGCGGAAGCCATACCTTTCGTACAGATGAGTTATGCAATGCATGAACAGTCCGGCGATCCGGGCGGTCTCGGGTGCAGATGGATTATAAAAAGTACTATGATTATAGGGTTTGTACTTGTTCTGCTTCAAAGTATTTCTGAATTAAAAAAAGCATATTATAAACTTAGACATTCAAAAGGATAAAAATGACGGGGTTAATATTATTTGCGGTTGCTTTTATTTTGTTAATGCTGGGTATACCGGTTGCTTTTGCATTTGGTGCAAGCGCGGTTTTTGCCGCCTGGATTGATCCTAACGTCGGTCTTCAGGTTTTCGGTCTTCTTCCTTACAGAATATTCGGAAGGATGGACAACGTAATTTTAATGGCTGTTCCTTTGTTTATTTTTATGGGGCTTATTCTGGAAAAAAGCAAAATAGCCGAAAAAATGCTTGAATCGATAGGGGAGCTTTTCGGACCTGTCAGAGGAGGGCTTGCGATAGCCATTGTTATTGTGGGTGCCATTCTGGCTGCCACTATGGGTATTGTTGCTGCCAGTGTTGTTATGATGACTACTATTTCGCTTCCGGTTATGTTAAAACACGGATATTCTCCTAGACTTGCAGGTGGAGTTATTGCAGCAAGCGGTACGCTAGGACAGCTAATTCCTCCTAGTATTGTTTTGATTATTTTGGGTGCGGTTATGAATATCAGTGTAGGAGATTTGTTTAAAGCCGCCGTTATTCCGGGACTGATTGTTGTATGTTTATATATTATGTATATACTTATACTTTCATTTTTTAAACCTGAAATTGCTCCGGCAATTAAAACCGACAAACCATATTCCCAGATTCTTATAGAAGCTGTTAAATCCCTTGTGGCTCCCGCTATTTTAATAGCTATAGTATTGGGGAGTGTGTTTACAGGATTTGCAACACCAACGGAATCAGCCGCAGTCGGTGCGTTAGGCTCTATTATTCTGGCTGTTTTTTACGGCACGTTTAGCTGGGATTTGCTTAAATATGCCGCAAAAGAAACAGTTACGATGACGGGCATGATTTTTATGATTTTAATCGGTGCGGCCGCATTTTCTCTCGTATTTAACGAATCAGGAGCAGGGGATATCGTAACCTCTTTCTTTACGGACGATATATCAAGCAAATATATTTTTATTTTCTTTGCTATGTCTCTGATTTTTATATTAGGATTTTTTGTAGACTTTATTGAAATCACATTTATTATTATTCCTATACTTCTTCCGATTGTACAGGAGTTTAATATAGATCCGTTATGGTTTGCTCTGTTAATTGCGATTAACTTGCAGACTTCGTTTTTAACTCCGCCTTTTGGATTCAGTCTTTTCTTTTTAAAAGGCGCGGCAGGCAATAAAATACAGACAAAAGACCTGTATATTGGGATTATTCCGTTTATATTGTTCCAGATTATTACACTGCTGATAATTTTCTTCTTTCCGCATTTAGTGGAGATGTTAGTTAAATAATGGTTTATATAGGCACAAGCGGCTATTATTATCAAAACTGGGTAGGGGAATTTTATCCCCCTTCTATAATGAAATATCACTATTTCGATTATTACGCCAATCATTTCAATTCGTTAGAGTTAAACTCCACTTTTTACCGTTTTCCCAAAATTCAGACAATGAGATCTTGGAAATATAAATTAAAAAATTATCCGGAATTTAAACTCTCGGTAAAAGTCAGCAGAAACATCACCCATAAAAACAGATTAAAAGACACTGACTTAATGAAAGACTTTATCAATAATGTTTCTGTGCTTGGTGATAAACTTGGTGTAATATTACTTCAGCTGCCTCCGAGTCTGAAATACGATATATTGCTTTTGGAAGAATTTGTGCGTTGTCTTGACGACAATTTTAAATTTGCCATAGAATTCAGAAACGGCAGCTGGTACAGGCTTGAAACATATACATTGCTAAAAAATAAAAACATAGCTTTGGTCTGGCATGATTACAGACAGGAAATAGTTTACGAAAAAACCGCTGATTTTATTTATGTCAGACTTCACGGCTCAAACGGAAAATACAGAGGCAGTTATCCGCAAGAGTTTTTTATTACATTAAAAGAAAAAATAAACAACACACTCAGCTATGTCTATTTTAACAATACGGATGATAACAGTGCGTTTAAAGACGCTTTGAGACTGCAAGAGCTTTTAGAATAAAATTTAAGAGAATATACATTATGTTAACTAAATAATATTTATGTTTTATTATAGTTTAGGCTAATATACTGAATAAACGCTGTTAAATCATATTGTTTTTTCAAAACAAAAGAGAGAAAGCCCTTTTTACTGGGCTTCTTGCTGGATTCTTTTCATTGTTCTTTTCATTTGTCTGTAAGTGTTTTGTATCTGTTTCATCTGCTGTTCAAGTTTAAGCGTATCATAGTAAGCTTTTTTGTTGGTTTTTTTCATTTCCTGTTTCATCTGTTTGATCTGTTGTTTCATCTGCTGCATTGTTTTAGCCATTTTTTGCATATCTTGCTGAACGGCATTAACTCTGGCTCTGGTTCTTGTTCTGGTTCTTGTCTGAGTTTGCTGAGCTTTTTGTGATTTGTTCATAGAATTTGAACCAAATGAACCACCCGTAATTGAATCTGCGGACATAACTCCGCCTCCGCCCATTCCGGCTGACGCACTTGCACTGCCTGAAGCTGAGCCGCCCATGCCGCCCATGCCACCGCCCATTCCTCCGGCAGCTCCGCCGCCGAATGCGAATAGCATTGATGAGCTTAATAATGCGATACTTAATAGTTTTGTTACTTTTTTCATTTTTAACTCCTTTTTATAAGTTATGTAAAATTATAAATGACAGGAGTTAATGAAAAGTTAATGTTAAAATAATTTATTTAAAAGATCTTTGTTTTCTTCAAGATATTTGTCTATAAGTTTTCTTAATTCTTTGCTTGAATCAGAATGTTTTAGTTTAGCTATTTTTTTAAAAGCTTCCCATTTCGATTTTTCTACTTTAAAATTAGCGTTTTTCATTTCTATCATTATTTTACCTTTAAATTTTCATTATTATTTCATTAATATATATTGTTACGTTATTTTATTTAATTTTAGGCTTTTTTGCTATACTTTCACCAAAAAAAGGGTAAAAATGAACGAAAAAGAAATATTTGACAGAGCCGGAAGCAAATGTGAACTATGCGAAAGCGACAACAGCCTTTCGGTTTATGAAGTATATAAAAGCGAAGATAACGACGGGTACGCCCTGCTCTGCGAAACATGTTTGAGTCAGATCGAATCGCAAAATTACGATGAAAATCATTTTAACTGTTTAAACAACGCAATGTGGAGTGAAGTTCCGGCTGTTAAAATTTTAAGTTATAAAATTTGGCAGGCGCTTGGAAGAAGCGATATGACGGATATGATGTATTTAACCGATGAAGAAATGGCAATAGCGAACAAAACTGAAGAAGTTGTAAAAGATTCAAACGGAAACATTCTAAAAGCCGGTGACAGTGTAAGCGTAATTAAAGATCTTGAAGTAAAAGGTGCCGGTAAAACAATCAAAAGAGGTACTGTAGTTAAAAATATCAGAATGTGTGATGTTGATGGACATGTTTCATGTAAAGTAGACGGTATCGGTCAGGTTTATTTAAAAACAGAATTTCTTAAAAAGATCTGATAGGGCAATCCCCTATTTCAGATATTTATTCGCTATCGTTTTAATTTCTTCATATATCTTGTCAAAATCCGCACTGTAAACCCTGGTATCAAAAACCGTAGTCATCAGATTCGTATCACGTTTAAATCTCGGAACTATCTGCAAATGTATATGATCCGGTATCCCTGCACCCGCGTCAAAACCTAAATTCCATCCCATATTAATACCGTGAGCGCCGAAATCTTTTAATATTTTACAGCCTGTCTGAGCCATTTTTGCTATATGGCAGACTTCTTTTTCGTTTAAATCCTCATAGTTTGATACGTGTCTTAAAGGTATAATCATAAAATGTCCGGGATTATAAGGAAATCTGTTCATTACGAAAAAACATATTTCATCCCTGTAAAAAACCTGGTTTTCTTCATCTTTTTCAGGCGTGTTTGCTATATCGCAAAAAACACATCCTGTCTGTTTTTTGACGTGATATTCTCTTCTCCAGGGAGCATAAAGTCTTTCCATTATTTTCCTTTATATATTATATGTATAGATTATATCAAATGTTACCGAGAAGTTCGTTTATTATTTTTTCCCCTTCTTCTTTTGATATTTCGTTGTTTTTTATTTTATTTTTGATGTAAGTAATTTCATCATCCCTTTCTTTAATTAACATAATTAATTCACTCTGTAATTCCTGGATTCTTTTTTTTAAAGTCGGATAAGTAATACCTAGTTTTTCGGCAAGATCTTTTAAATTGCCTCCGGCCAGTATGAGCTCAACCGCGAGTTTTTGGGAGTTTAAGGACAGTTTTGCAAGAAGAGGGAAAGAAAAACCGCCTTCAAAAACTGTATTGCAGTGAGTGCACTTCAACCGTTCAATTTGAAGGTTTGATTTACATACGAAACATTTTGTCATTTTCGAGCCTTTTAATATTGTTAAAATATTATAGGCTATTTTTTAAAATAATTCAAATTTATTAAATAATTTTTTTAATAATTTAAAACTGCGCTATTAGTTAAGCGTTAACATCCCCTATTTTGCTTTTGATTGAATTGATTTTCTGTTTCATTCTGTTAGATTTATTTTTTCTTATATCCATTTTGATTGTTGTATATACCCTGTTGCAGTCGGGTTCTAACTGTTTGTATGCGTTATTGATAACTTCCGTGGCTTCCTCCATGGTTTCTACTTCAAACACCGTTCCCATAGGAGTCAGCTGATAGTTTATATCGCTTTTTTGAAACATTTTAATGACCCTGCTTACATATTCGCTTACACTCTCCCCCTTGTCTGTCGGGAATATCGCAAATTCCACTAATACACTCATTTTTTCTCCTTTTTTGATTGGATTTTACCAAAAAAGTGTTTATTTATTACAAGTTAAGTATCATAATTATGGATGTGTATTTGTATTCATATTTAATTCAAAAAATTAAGAGTAGAAAATATAAAAAAAGAAAAGAAGAACTTATTCTGTTTTATTACTGTCTAAAAATTTAATTGCTACTCCTTCTGCTTTTGCAGTTTGTACCCATGGACCTAAGCCTCCAATAATATATAAAGCAAACCATCCGCAACCACATTTACAAGTAGGAATAGTATATAAACTATGCTCACCATACCATTTTATATTTATGACATCGTCACCTCCCAATGCTTTTGCTTTGCTTTCAAGTCTTTTTAATACTTTTGAAGCAATATCAGAGCAGTCGTCCCATGCAAATCCTGAAGCAGATGCATATATTGGACCTATTTCTTTATATTTTAAATTTCCACCCTCACTTAGAGTATATGCATGATATTGCTTATAATTGAGTTCTGCATTTTTGTATGTACAACCCGTAAATAAAAAAAGTCCTACAATACTCCCCATTATAATATTTTTTATTTTCATTCTTTCTCCCTTTTAATGTTTTATTAATATTATAACTAAAATCTAATTTATTAAGTTACTTTTTATATTTAGTTATAATAAATAAAAAGGTTTGTTATGTTTATAACAGCAAATTACGTTGATATTGTAAACAAAAAAATTTTTCCGGCCAAAATAACAATAAAAAACGGAAAAATAGAGTTTATTGAACGGATTAAGAATGCTGAAAATTATATCCTTCCGGGATTTATTGATGCTCACATCCATATAGAAAGTTCAATGCTGCCGCCCTCTTCTTTTGGTGAAATAATGCTTTCCCACGGCCATGTCGCAAGCGTAAGCGACCCGCATGAAATTGCCAATGTTTTAGGTTTAAAAGGCGTATACTGGATGATAGAGAACGCAAAAGAGACCGCTTTAAAGATATATTTCGGTGCCAGTCCCTGCGTTCCAGCAACTCCGTTTGAAACCAGAGGAGCAAAGCTTGGTGTTGAGGAAATAGAAGAACTGTTTAAAAGGGATGATATTTTATACTTAAGTGAAGTAATGAATTTTCCCGGTGTAATAAACGGAGATGAAGATATGCTCTCAAAAATCGCGCTTGCCAAAAAATACAATAAACGTATTGACGGTCATGCGCCGGGGCTTAGAGGAGAAGATTTGACGAAGTATATAAATGCCGGTATTCAAACGGATCATGAAGCGTTTACACTTGAAGAAGGCGAAGAAAAAATAAAAAAAGGCATGAAAATAATTATAAGAGAAGGCAGTGCGGCTAAGAATTTTGAAGCGTTATATCCTCTGATAGACAAATATCTGGATAAAATAATGTTTTGCTCTGATGACAGGCATCCTGACGATTTAATTAAAGGCGATGTTAACCTGCTAGTAAAACGTTCCCTTCAAAAAGGATGTGATCTTTTTAATGTATTAAAAGCCGCGTGTATAAACCCGGCACTGCATTACGGTCTGGATGTGGGACAGCTCCAAACAGGAGATCCGGCTGATTTTATTATTGTTGACGATTTAGAGGAATTTAATGTTTTATCCACATACATTAACGGCAAAAAGGTTTATGACTGTGATAAAGAACTTAAATTTAAAGAAGTTTATCCTGTAAATAATTTTAATGCTGAAAAAATTGCTGATATTGATATTAAATCATGTAAAACATACAATGTAATTGAAGCCGTTGACGGTGAACTTATTACCAAAAAACAGAACCATAAAGGTTTTGTTCCCGATATTGAAAAAGATATACTGCTTTTTTCAGTTACCAACAGATATAAAAGCACTCCTCCGTCTGTAGCTTTGATTAAAGGTTTCGGTTTGAAAAAAGGAGCCATAGCTTCCAGTGTTGCGCATGACTCCCATAATATCGTGGCAGTCGGAAGCAGCAAACAAGAAATGATCAAGGCAATCAATACCGTTATTGAAATGAAAGGCGGAATATGTGCCGTAGAAGGCGACGAGGTAAAAGCTTTAAAACTTGATATTGCAGGGCTTATGAGCAGTGAAAACCCTTATGACGTTTCTAAAAAGTATACTGAAATACAAAATTTTGCAAAAGAGTTCGGATGCAGTTTATCGTCACCGTTTATGACGCTTTCTTTTATGGCACTGCTTGTAATTCCGGAAATTAAATTATCAGACAAAGGGCTTTTTGATGTAGAGAAGTTTAAGTTTATTGATTTATGTATTTCCTGAGGATCTGAAAATCTTTTTCATTATGAGCGTAAATAACCGCTTCACACTCAAAATCGACATTTCTGGAAAAGAACTCTTTATAAATCCGTATTACTTTTTCTTTATCCAGACCGCCGATGCCTGTGCCCATCAAAGGAAGTACAATTTTACACGGAGCGTATTTTTGTATGATATTTTCAATATTGTAAAGAATTTTTTTAACAGTATCGTATGTAGGCGAAGGATCAGGCTTTGAGTAATCCATTACGGCTGCATGAATAGCGTATTTAAATTTAGGATTTCCGGGGCAGGAAGTTACTGTCACTTCGCCCTGCTTTATAGGAGCCTGTTTTTTCATCTCGCTTTGCAGCTCTTCCGAGCAGTTTATCCGGAATGCCGCAGAAACGCCGCTTCCGAGGAAAAGATCCGTATTTGAAGGGTTTACAATAAAGTCTGATTCTTTTTCATCAAAGATATTTCCCTGTTTTACTGTTATTTTATACATTCAAGTACTTTATGCTCAATTAACCGTCTGTTTTTAGCAGCGTCTGTTCCGTTAAAAAAGAAATAATGGTCTCCGTTTAACATAATATAATCAGTATTTAACAGTTCCGCCTGTTTTACAACAGCGGCAGGAGGAACGGCCGTATCTTCTTTTCCTCCGAAAACAAGCGTTTTTCCTGAATAATTGGAAAATCTGTCCGTAAAATCTTCATCAACAACATTTTTGAAGGTTTCATACATGTTTTCATTCATTTCTTTTGCATCTTCACTTACAAAAAATTTCCTAAAAGAGCTCAAACCCAATTTTTTTAGAAGTTTAAATGTTTTTATTTTTACTCTTACTTTTAAAGGTTTCGGCATTACAATACCCGCACTCGCTAAAAGTACTAAAATTTCCGGGTTTAGAAGTGTTGCGACTTTGCCTCCGAAACTGTGCCCTATTACAATATCTTTCGTTAAACCCAGAGAATTTAAAAATTTATCGATTATTTCAGCATAGTCGCCGGTATTTAAAATATAATCGTTTGTAGATTTGCCAAATCCCGGCATATCTATATATACATGCCTGAATTGCTGGAAATTTTCTTTAAAACATTTCATTATTTCTTTATTGCTTCCCCAGCCGTGCAGAAATATAATGTTTTTGTCTTTTCCTGGATTTATGACATCATAGGCTATTTTAAATTTTTTGCCGTTATGTTCAATATCCCTAATTGCCACTTTTTTCTCCGTATTTCGGTTTGAAAATCAAACTTGCGGAATTTATACAGTATCTGATACCGGTAGGTGCCGGTCCGTCTCCGAATATATGTCCCAGATGTCCTCTGCATCTGCCGCACATTGCTTCGATTCTTGTCATTCCTCCAGTAAAATCGGCTTTTTCCAATACTTCTCCTGTAGAAATGTAAAAACTGGGCCATCCGGTTCCGCTGTCAAATTTATGTTCGCTGCTGAAAAGTTCGGCGCCGCAGCATTTGCAGTAGTATATCCCCGGGCTTTTATTGTCCCAGTATTCATTATTAAATGGCGGCTCGGTGCCTTTTTCACAAATAACCCGTTTTTCAAACTCCGTTAGAGTGTTTTTGCAGTTGCACATATAAAACCTTTGATATAATTTTGAAAATTTTATCCAAAATAGGAGTTAAATGAAAGATTTACAATCTTTAAACAGATTAATTGAAGCGTTCGAAGAACTGCCGAGTATCGGGAAAAAATCGGCCACAAGACTGGCAATAAGCATTGCAAAAGACAAATTCAAAGCCTTAAAACTGATAAACGCCATTGAAGACGTGGTTGCAAATATTAAAGAATGCGAAATATGCGGCAATTTCAGCGAACACGAGATATGCGACATATGCAGCGATGAACACAGGGATAAAACGCTTGCCGTTGTTGAAAATTCAAAAGATATTATTACAATAGAAGAAAGCGGAAGTTATAAGGGATATTATTTTGTATTAACCCACATTGACGATGAAATCATCGAAAAACTTAAAAATATTATCAGGGAAAAGAAAATCGAAGAGCTGATTTTTGCTTTTCCTCCTTCCGTAGAGTCGGAAGCCAGAAGTCTTTATATAGAAGACAAATTAAAAGATTTAAATATTGAATTTACACAAATAGCCCAGGGTGTGCCTACCGGCGTGCATTTTGAAAATGTGGATGTTAATTCCCTCGCTAAAGCAATTAAACAAAGGTTTAAGCTTTAAAGCATCTTTTACCCATATCTTCCGGGTAGCCTCTTTTTTTGGCGGTTTCTTTAGCTTTTTCGGTAACGGTTTTATCGTCTAAATTTTTTATTTCATCTATTTCAATCTGTTTTTTATACGGCGTGTTGAACTTTTTATTTAAATCTTTTACAATCGAATCCGCCATTGACGTAACTGTTGAAGCTTTTACCACTTCACATCTTGCATAATTGTTTTCAAAACTTATTTCAACGGCCCTGAGCTCGGCATCTGTTCCGGGAATCTGCTGGGCGCCGTATAAAGGAACGAAAGTCGGTTTGCTGTTTTTAAATTCAGGTATGAATCTGCTTAAATGTTCAATGGCTTTTTTTGCTCTGCTTTCGGCTTCTTCTTTTTCCCATCCTTTTTCTATTTTCTCTATAAAATGTTTAGGAAGTCTGGGATAAGAGCTGTTTTCACTGCTGCTTACCAGACCGTCTTCAAATAAAGTAATATCTTTCGTCATTCCGTGAAGCTGGAATATTCCGTTTGCGTAAGGGGTAAACTGTCCCATTCCCTGGGGAGTGCCCCGTTTACCGTGAAAGATTATTTCCGGCCATGTAAAATTGAAATTCTCATTTTTTACAACGTAAGCGGCTTTAAATTCCGTCAGTTTTTCTCTTTTAAAGTGTAATTTATCGTCAATTATCCCGCTTTTAAATCCGGCGGCATTAATTAAATAATCAAATTCTTCACCGTTGAGTATCCATTTGCCGTCAACTTTTTTCAGCTCTTTTACTTCTTCATATTTAACAATGCCTTTAGGTTCTAATATCATTTTGGCTATTGCTGCTAGTCTAAATACGTTTACTCCGTATTCCTGAACCAAAATTACGGGATATTTAATATTATCGAGATTTACGTATTTTGCAAAAGGTATCAGCCATTCGTCTGGAGTTTTAGGCACTTTTGGGAGATCTTTCATTTTAAGTTTTTGCAGGTCTTGTTTATAATATAGTCTGTAATACTCATCAGGCTCTCCTAATACTTTATTTTTAGGATCGTTTTCAATAAGTTTTTTATATTCTTTTTTTAAAATTTCCAGTGTTTCGATCAGATCTTTAGGATTTCCCTCATCATTTTTCGGCACGGCTATTACAGTCGGCCTGTAATCAATCGCCTGCGGATACAGTCTGATAAAATCAATAGATTCTTTTAAAAGAGCAATTTTTTCTTTTAGCGTTATTTCCCTGTATAAATTTCCGCCGGCATGAAGATGGCATATAGGCGGACCGCTTATAAGATCATTTTTTTCGAAAAGAGTAACGTTTATACCTAAACTGTCAAGATACATTGCAATACTGCTGCCCGTTATTCCGCCTCCGATAATTGCCGCTTTCATACAACCTCCGCAAGTTTAGTAAATTCATCAATTATTATGTCAGGTTCAAAAATTTTCACATCTTCACCGTAATTGTATCCGTAATTTACCGCTATGGATTTAATTCCCGCTTTTTTTGCAGCGATTATGTCGTTTTTGGAATCACCTATCATAACTGAGTTTTCAGGTTCAAATCCCATTTTTTCGCATACATACAAAAGAGGAAGAGGAGAAGGTTTCTTCTCAGGCAGACTTTCTCCTCCGATACACATTTCAAAATGTCCGTCAATTCCCAGTGTTTTTAATATTTCACCCACGAATTCATACGGTTTGTTTGTTACTATTGCCTTTTTATTGGGCAGTTTTTCAAGAGTTTCTTTAACTCCTGGATAAAGGGAAGTTTTTACGCATACGCTGTTTTTGTAATGGTTTTTAAAAATTTTTAAAGCTTCTTGAAGCAGATTTTGGTCATTTTTATTTTTTAATGCCCTTTCTATCAGTGTTCTTGCACCGTTTCCCAGATAATTCCTTACTTCATCTTCAGTTACGTTATCAATACCGAGTTCATTGAATGTTTTATTAATTGCTTCAGTTAAATCGGGTACCGAATCTATAAGTGTTCCGTCCAGATCAAATATTAAAAGTTCCAAATAATACCTTTTTTATCTGAAATATTATCAAAATTTTTACAGCTGAATGGTAAATCTGGCTCCGCCGTTTTTATTTTCTACTTTTATTTTCCCTCCGCAGTGGTCTTCAATAATTATTTTCGAGATATAAAGCCCTATTCCGGTTCCTTTTTCACCTTTTGTTGAAAAATACTGCTCAAAAATATTATTAATTATTTTTTCCGGTATACCGCCGGCAAAATCCTGAATGACAAGAGTTTTCCCGTCTATAATGACTTCTATTATTTTTTCGGATTCGTCAGGATACGCCTCTATTGCGTTTTTAAGAATATTTACCACTACCTGTACTATTTCGTTTTCAAATGTTTCAAAACTTTCAAGGTTTTTGATATCTATATTTATTTTGGTTTTTGTTTTTTGAATGTAGCTTTCAAGCAGGGATAAGGAATATTTTGTTATTTTTTCAAAATCGGTAACTGTTTTTTCGCTGTGAGGTTTAAAAAAGTTTTTAAAATTATTCATTATTTCATTTAAACTTTCTACGTATTTTTTAATTTTTACAGCCGTATCTTCACAAAACTTCTCATTTAAATCGTTTTTGAATATTTTCAGCTGGATTATTGCAGCCAATGAAGATATTGCGCTGATCGGCTGGATCCATTCATGTGAAATAATCGAAAGCAGCTCTCCCATTTGTGCGTGTCTGGACTGCAGCATTAACAGTTTGTCTTTTTGTCTGTTTTTTTCAACTTCTTTTTGTACAAGTTTTTGGAGGTTTTTGTTGATGTTTTTCAGTTCTCTTGTTTTATTTGAAAGCTCTTTTTTGTTTTTATAATACTCTATCCAAAGATCCACTCTTAATAAAAACTCTTCAAATACAAAAGGTTTAGCGAGATAATCGTTTGCCCCTTTTTTTAACACTTCTCTTATTAAATCCGGATTTGCTTCTCCGGAAAGAACAATTACGGGCAAATCAATGGTGTTTGTGTTCTCTCTTACTTTTTCCAGTATATCAACTCCGTGGCCGTCCGGAAGGTTTAAATCTAAAATCAAAAGATCATATCTGTTTTTATTTAAAAGCTCCATGCCCTCTTTAAACGTATAAGCATTCTGCACATGATAATTTCTTGGAGTTAATATGTTGTTTAACTGTTTGTTTAAAAATTTAGAATCGTCAATTATTAAAATGTTTCCTTTGTTTTCTTCCGATGCGAATTTTATGATTTTTATCAGTTCCAAAAGAGAGAATTTTAAATTTTTATCTTTGATAATATAATCGAGAATACCGTATCTGAAAAGTTCTTCCCTTAAATATTTGTCATCTATTGAGGAGAGCACTACCACTTTTGCATCAGACATTGAATGCAGTTCGTCTAATAGCTCTATCCCCTCACCGTCAGGCAGATGCAGGTCTAAAATGATTAAATCGTAACTGTTGTTTTCAAGATATTTCCAGCTTTCTTTTAGTGTATATGACTGTGTAACGTCAAATCCTAAAGAAGAAAGTTCTTTTTTTAAAAGATTATTCAACATTTTGGAGTCTTCGATAATTAATATTTTCATTCGTATCCTTTCCCCTTTTTCAAATCAATAAAAATTTTACCCAAATTAACTTAAATGACACAAATATTAAAAAAAAGTTATATCAATCAGTAATTCGTTAAAAGTGTTTTTTGAATTCGTTGAGAGTTTTATAGATTTCTATGTCTCCGAGTCTTTCTTCCGGGATTAAAGAAAGATTTTTAATTTCTTCATATTCACGGCCTATGAGACATATTCTAAAATCAAGATTTAAACCGTATTTTAACGCCCAGACCATAAAAATTTCATTTAATGTACCTATACTGCCCCTTTGTGCAATAAAAATTTCACTTCCTTCAATCAGTTTTTTTAATCTTTCAAAGAGATCTTTTGCAGGAATCCGTTTAGTAAGATACGGGTTTTTAGGTCTTATTTCATCAAAATATTCAAGCGTAACACCGGTTACTTCCCCTCCGGCTTCATTGACTCCTTTGCTGACAGCCTCCATCAGCCCTCCGTAACCACCGCATTTTACCTTGTAGCCTTTTTCTGCCAAAAATCTGCCGAGTTCCACTCCCTCTTTGTAAAGCTCAGGGTCTTCCACCCTGCTTGCACCGAAAGTCGTAGCTGTTTTCATTATGCCTCCTGTAGTTCATCGCGATGAGGTTTCCAGCATTCGTTAAAAAACCTGTTTTCGCTTTTTAGAGTTTTTTCATCACAGTTTTCGATAATGTTTTCGGCCCATTTTTCTATCAGGGTTTTAATTTCATCTCCCCATTTCATAAAATATCTGTTATAGTCTTCACTAGTATAAATTTTGCCTCCCACATAAGGCAGTCCGTCAACGGCCGGGAGTTTAAATACGGTAAAAGTTTCTTCGTCAAGCTCTTTTTTGCCCTGAAACTGTTTAATGACCTCTTCTTTTTCTTTGGCAATACGCTTTTTATGAGAGAGGTTTTTAAAAATTGCGTATTTTGTAGCTTCTGCAATCCCTATTGCTTCCGCTGTCGGAAAGTCAAATCCGAGCTTTAAGGCTCTGAATTTCTGAAGTGCGGCCATTTTAGGAAAACGGTTTATTTTCATGGCATATCCTTTTTTTTATATTATACATCTTTTTGAATGCCGTCAATATAGAACCACTTCCCGTCTTTAACAAACCTGCTTCTTTCATGCATTACATAATCGTCAATATATGCCTTAAACTCCACATAAGCTTCTTTTTCTCCGTCAATAAATTCAATAATTTCAAGCTTTTTAAATTCACTGTTGCCGAATTCCTTAACAGATCTTTTCCATTCATTAAGATCTTTTTCAAAGTGAGGTGAATCGGAATGTGTTGTTTTAATTATATAATCAGCGTTACCGATAGCATATGCCGTATATCTGCTTTTCATCAGAAGTAAAGCATTCGGAGCGCTTCCGATTTTGTGCCATTTAAAGCAGCACTCTTTATATTTCTTACCGCTTCTGCATGGACAAGGTGAATTTTTACCAATCATTTAACCTCCTGCCACTTTACAACCGATATCCTTCTTCCTTTAATGTGAAAAAAAGGGGATGACTTGGAAAAACAATCATCATACCAGCTTTTGGCTTTATTATAACATCTTTTGCGTCATTAATTTTAAATAACAAAACTTAACCTTACCGCTCTCAAAATCATCATTTAAAAAAAGAAGTGTCATTAAAGCCCTATTTGCCACTTTTTTAAATCCTACAAGCTTTCCGTCTTTATAAATCTCACTGCTGTTATTACTATGGCACTTATAAAATCCCCCGTTTTTATACTCAAGTATTTGTATTTCACTCCCTTTTAAAAAACTAACTCCATAAAACGTTCTCTGCTTTATCTCTTATTTTCATAAAAATTATTTTTATATATTATTGTTTTTTAATCTCTTCGTTAAGCCCCTCAACCTATCAACTTAGCTTTGTATGTTTCTTTTTCTAATGAATCAATTATTTCTATACATTTTTCTTTGTTTACGATATTTTCAAACATTAAAAACGGATATTCGTTATAATGATTTGCCATTGGAAATTTATCAAAATCCATATTAAAAATATTCTCATCTGCATATATCTTTTACTAATAGGCACCATTGCCCCTCCTTAGTCAAAATTAAAACTTAATTCTATTCCAGAGAGCCTTTAAAAATCCAATCATAAAAATCCAAAGAAGTATAGTTTCAAAAAAACTTAATATATATGCCTTTTCAGATAAATTTTGAAACCAATTTTTTGAAAAAGAATTGAAAGGATAAAATAAATTACTCAAAGACTTATAAAAACCAACCAAAAAATTTTCTTTTAAAGCAAAAACCTTTTGTTCTTTTAATGCATTAAAATTATTTATACCATCATAACCATATAAAATGTTTGAATTATTAAATGAAGATGCTTTTATATTTTTAGTCATATTATTTTTCCATGTAATAATTTTAAAGCTATCAAAATTAAAAATTATATTAGCATTGTTTTCAGTGGTTTGCACTCCTTCTAACAAAAAAGAAGGTGTGTTTTTCGTAGATATATAATCAATATTTGGTTTAACACAATACACGAATATAAAAGAGAACAAAAATATAATAAATAAAATATGAAAAAATGCCCTAAACCATCTCTGTCCAAATCCATTGATAAAATGATGGTATTTATTTGGAAATACTTCTAAAAAATCCCATAGACCATAATCTACTAAAGATTTGTAAAATTTTGATGAATACACAAATTCGCCTGCTATTTGTTTATCAGTCTTCATAAAGTTTATTGCCAAATTTTCATACAAAGTTTTTAAAGACCTTAAATTAATCACATTTTGTTTACCATTTTGTTTTTTTAAAATTTTAATAATTTTTTCCTCATCTTTTGTACCTAAATGAGTATTTAAATAAAGTTCTTTAATAGTCCTTTTGCTATTAAAAAAAGTAAATACTTTATCAAGCAAAAACGTCAATTTTCTTCCACATGATAAAAAAAATATATATACGCTATCTAAAGGCATCAAAATAATTATAAAGCTCATAATAAATATAAAACTCATCAAAAAAACAAAAAACACATCTAATAAATTTTCTTTATCAGGGAAATTATACTTATAAAATAAAATATTACCTAGAATTATAAATATAAATAAAAAAAACGCCGTTATTACTCCATCTTTACCATCTTCTCTAACAAACATATAATATGTGTCTTCAAAACTATTAAATGTTACATTCCTAAACTCAGTTTTATCAACTTTAGCATTCAAAAAATAACAATTTCTTAAATCACAATTTTGAAAAACAACATTATCAAGCACTCTATTTACAAAGACTCCTTTTTCAAGTTTTTCATTAAGACCAACAAAAAAAACTCTGCCATTACCTTTTTGAGGATTGTTAAATTTTAATTCCTTTATTCTTCCTATTGTTGTTTGTAATGTCCCATCATCTCTTGCATACATTCCAATATCAACAATAAAATCTCCATCCAATTCATAAAAACCTAAATCAAGTAATTCAATATCTAAAGAATTTTCTCCTTCTCTATTTTTTATTCCTCCACCATCTTTAAATGTACAATCTTTAAAAATTAGCTTTTTACATTTTATATCATCAAATCTAACATTTTTTTCAAATACACATTTATCAAATTTGACTATTTTGTCCTTATCATTTAAAATTAACTTCCAATTAATTTCATCTTCAAAAGTTTCATTATCGAAAACTACATCTTCTAAGTAAGTGCTACAATGTTCAACAAAATTTTGAATATGTTTTTCTTCTTGCTTTATAATATTTTTTTGTTGTTTATAATTACTAAAATTCATACCTATTTTTCCGCATTACATTGAAAGTTTATATTACAAGTATTTCCTTGTTTACTCTCTTTATTAATTACACTAATAGCTCTATTCAATTTATTAATTTTCTTTTCTATATTTTTCACATTATATCTTAAATTTTTAATTTCAATTTGTCTAAGTTTCTTTATCTCCTTAATTTCCATACTTATTTTTTTTATTTCATTGTTTATATTAGTTATAGAAGAATTTATTTTTTGCTCAATATTATTACTATAATTACTTAATTTTTGCTCTTTTTTTAAATTACAAGAAGAATGATTTGTATTTATTAAAATACAAATCAGAATTAAAATAATTATAATAGCTATACAACAACAATTTTTAGAAATCTTAGAAAAAAAGTTTTCGTCTTTATTTACTGAAATAGTCTCAGTATTATTATCTTCTTGTGGTTTATTATCTAATAACTTATTTAATAACATATTTGTATATTTTATATATAACTCCTCAATATTTTCAGGAATTCTATCTCTATAATTTTCATTCTTATGTGAATTTTCTTCATCAATTGAATCATGCTTACTATTATCATTTTTTACATTTGAGTTTTCTTTACTTTTTTTATTTTCCGCCATTTTTACCCTTTTATAAAAATTTTTATTAATTCCAATCAAAAGAATTTAAAGTAACTTTATTTTCTCAGACACTAATTAAAATTATTAAAATTATATAAAAAAATATTTGAATTTTTCTAAATTTCATAAAATGCATTCTCTCCTTTGGCTTTTAAAATTTTATTTATTGTAGTTCCGCCCTTTGTGTAGATAATGTTTAGAGGCAAGTTTTTATCATATTTTACCACTTTTTCATCAAAATTTTTCCTCACAAAACATAACATAATATTATTACTGTTAAGATTTATATAAATATTGTCGTCTCTTTGAAACTGGGAATTAAGCGCTTTATCGTGCTTTGCGGTTACGATTTCAAAAGGTTTTTCATTGTATTCAAAATCTTCATTTAAAAATTTAAATTTACCGTTATTCGTAAAAAAGCCTTCACTGTATGGAGGTTTGTCAAATACCCTTTTGCGGTATATTTCATCCCCTGTTTTTTCCAAATCTGCATTTAATATTTCATCGATATAATCATCTTCACTTTTCAAGCCCTTGAACCCGAATTTATCCATTAAATATTCAGTAAGTTCATATTCTGAAATTTTCTTCCCGCCACTCAAAAATCGATTTGATTTTTGAGTGATAACAAATTCGTGAAAATAACTCCCCCTAACGTCCTTTTTCTCAAAAAAATCTTTTGTCGGGATAAAAAGCGTGGCAATTTGAGCGGTTTCATCCATATATTTACCAAAAACGACCGTTGTTTTGTTTTTAAGTTTTTGCCATTCATGCCTGTTTGGAAAACTTACAAGAGGATTGCCTGCCTGTACAAAAACAACATCATAATCATCAAGGTTAACATCCCACAGCGGCACTTGTTTTTTATGATTTATAGCGAATGGGTTGTTTATTCCGTATCCGCTGCTTCCAAGAAACGCAACTCCCCTGTCTTTTTTTCCGAAATATCCAAGCATGTAAAAGAGGCTGTCAATAGCCCATGTGGTTTTCCAGCATTCTTTACATTTAGCAATGCCAAGTCCTGTCAATACTGCAGCACCCTGCTTTATAACTTCAAAAAGTTTCATTAATTCTTCGTTATTTATTCCACATTTTTTCATTAGAACTTTTCTGTCATATGAAAAGACTATTTTTTTATACTCATCAAAATTATCACTAACATCATATTGCTCACTTTCTATCACCATTTGAGCCAGCAGTATCGCCAAGTAAAAATCGGTATTCGGTTTTACCTGTATGAAAAGATCAGAATTTTTAGCCGTTTTTGTTTCAATAGCATCAATGCTCACGATATACTTGTCTTTTATCATAGGAATTAAGTGAATGTTTGTAACATACGGATTTCTGCCCCAGATGATGATATTTTTGGCGTTTTTAATTATCCATGTCGGGAGTATGAGTGATTTGCCTCTGCCTTTAATAATCCCCTCTTCTCCGAGTCCGTCGCATGTAGAACCTACGGCAAACGTTGCTCCGTAATTCTCAAAAAAAAGCTTTGTTATGTTTTGCATAATCCCCATGTTACCGGACCCTTTTACAAAAAGCACTTTTTTAGGGTCGGTGTTTTTTAATATTTCAGTTAATTTATCCAGAGCTTCATTTAACATAATATTTTCACTATTGTATTTAGGAGTGCTTACGGAAGGGAATCTGAAGTAATTATTCAGTTTCCAGCAAAGATACGGAGTAATACCTTCACCTACAATACGCCCCAAAAAATCTGACGATTTTTCAGGAGAACCTTTTTTAATTCTCCTTTCTCCATTCTCAATTCTCAATTCACAAGAGTCCCAACAGTCAAGCGGACAGAACATTTTGCAACTCTTTTAAAAAGCTTATTACTTTTTTATTATGTTTATTTTCTTCAATTGCTTTTTGTATGGCAAGATTTAAATCATTATTTTTTGATATATCTAACAATTCATTATAAAAATCAATAAGATAGCCACTTACCACTTCCCAAACAATCTTCTCATCTATTCCAAAATATTCATGAACTATAATATTTCTAAAATCTACAATTATTTTAAAATCTTTTTTTAGAAAGTCAAGTTTAATTAATTTATTTGTAGCTTCACCTATAATTTCAAGCTCTCTGATTACTGCATCCCATGTTTTTTCATCATGTAATAATTCTTGTGCATTGCTGAAATCTTTTGTATATCTTTTTATTTTATCGATTGCAATAAAAATATCTACAATATAAAATTCAGCATCTCTAAACATATATTAAATCTTTTTGGATTTTGTTTTTAATGTATGCTCTTACTTTATGAGACAGTCCTAAATCAACTTTTTTTCCAAGATGTTCTTCTAAAAAATATTTAAGTTCAAAATACTTTTGAAAAGAACTCGGCATTTCAACAATTAAATCAATATCACTTTTTTCATTTGCTTCGTCTCTTGCATATGAGCCAAAAAGAGCTATTTTTTTAACACCGAAACGATTTTTTAAAAGTTCTTTATTTTGTGTTAAAAAATTTAATATTTCTCTTTTTGTCATAAAATGCCTTTTTTATAAATTATAGCATATTTATTTTATTCTTATTGTACCATTTTCCTGAATGATTTTATCTTCTTTAATCAGCTCGTTAACAGCCGATTTGAAGGCTTTTTTGCTGACTTTGAAGTACTTTTTAATCTCTTCTGGATCTGATTTGGTGGTTATTTTCATTTCGCCCCATTCTTTTAGAACTTTATAAACTTTATCTTTAACATCATCTCTTGAGCCGATTTTTTGAAGTGAAAGATCAAGTTTTCCGTCCTCTCTTACGTTTTTAACAAACGCTTTTTTCTTTTGCCCTACTCTTACATCTTCGAATATTTCATTATCAAAAAGCATTCCCTCGTACATATCATCCACTATGCATTTGTATCCGAGAGGAGTTTTTGCGATTACTATTATTTTTACTTCATCGTTAACATCATAGTTTTTCGCTTTTTTAATGTGCCTTGAAAGTTTAGAATCAAGCATTAATCTGTCAGTTTTTTCATCATATACGATTTTGCCTATTACGCTGTCGCCTTTTTGCAACTCTTTTTTCATATTTCCAAGCGGCATGAAAAGATCTTTTGGCATCCCCCAGTCAACAAATACACCGAATTTTGCTACGTCCACAACCCTGAATACTCCGAATTCCCCGTATTCGTATTTCGGTTTGTCGGTGGTTGCCACGTATCTGTCTTCCGAATCGTTATAGATAAACACTTCTATTTCATCGCCTATATTCATATCATCGGTTACGTATCTGTTAGGGAGTAAAACAGTGTCACCGTCAAGGGCTTCAAGGTAAAGCCCCTGAGGAGTTTTTTTGGAGATTTTGAGATTGTTTAGTGAGCCTAATTTCAAATATTCTTCAATCATACGTTAAACCTGAAATGCATTACATCCCCGTCCTGAACCACGTAATCCTTACCTTCAAGTCTCATGGCACCCGCTTCTTTTGCACCCTGCTCTCCGCCGTATTTTATAAAGTCTTCATAGCTTATAACTTCCGCTCTAATGAAACCTTTTTCAAAGTCCGTATGAATTACACCTGCGGCCTGAGGAGCTTTTGTTCCTCTTTTAATAGTCCAGCTTCTGACTTCGATTTTTCCGGCAGTAAAATAACTGATAAGATCAAGTTTTTCATATGCTTTTCTGATAATCTGATCAAGCCCGCTTTCTTTAGCTCCCAGACTCTCTAAAAATTCATGTCTTTCTTCGTCACTCATATCAACCATTTCTTCTTCAAGTTTTGCACATAGTTTGATAACTTCCCTTCCGTGTTTAGCCGCGTATTCTTTTAGTGCTTTTACGTATTCGTTATCTTCCGCCAAACCTTCTTCATCTACATTCGCACCGTAAAAAATCTCTTTGTTTGTAAGGAAGCTAAGTTCTCTTTCTATTACTTTAAACGCTTCTTCGTCTTTTTTAGGGAATGTCTTTACAGGGTTTCCTTCACTGATCCACTCCATCAGTTCATTTGCAAGTTCAAGCTGAGCTTTGGCGTCTTTGCTGCCTTTTGCCTGTTTTTGAAGTTTTGCTATTCTTTTTTCAAGTGTCTGCATATCTGCATATAAAAGTTCCTGCTCTATAATCTCAACGTCTCTTATCGGATCTACGCTGTTTTCTACATGTATAACATTATCGTCTTCAAAACATCTCACCATGTGTAAAATAATATCCGTTTCCCTGATATTGGCCAAAAACTGGTTACCAAGCCCTTCACCTTTGCTCGCACCCTTTACAAGCCCTGCAATATCAACAAATTCAATTGTAGAGTACTGAATTTTATCAGGGTTTACTATTTTAGCCAGCTCTTCAATTCTCTCATCCGGAACTGGTACGATTGCCTTATTCGGCTCAATAGTACAAAACGGATAGTTTTGAGCTTCTGCGTTTTGTGTTTTTGTAAGTGCGTTAAAAGTAGTAGATTTTCCAACATTCGGAAGTCCGACAATACCAACTTTCATTAAAATCCTTTTTTGGTGAAATTATATCGAAATAAGGCAGTAAATATATGGAAAAGTTAAAGGAAGCTATGGTTATTGGGATAGTTAAGGTTATTAAGGTTTTTTAACTAACCCTAATAACTTAAATAACTTAAATAACTTAAATAACTTTAAAAACTTAGAAATCAAAGAGATTTAAGAAGTGTTACAAACGTATCCACTCCAAATCCGCTCGCGCCGTGAGGATTGAATCCCCATGCTTTTTCCACAAACGCAGGTCCTGCGATATCAAGGTGAGTCCATTTTTCTTTGTTTTCATTTTCTATAAATTTGCTTAGGAAAAGTCCTGCTGTAAGTGCTCCTCCGTATCTGCTTGAAGCAATGTTGCAGATATCCGCGATTTCACTTTTAAGAAGTTTTGGGAGGTATTTGTTAAACGGCAGGTATGCGAAATGCTCACCCGTTTTTTCTCCGGTATTTATGATGTTTTCTATTTTTTCTTTTTCAAATCCCATAACTCCGCACGTATATTCTCCTACACCCACAACGCAAGCACCCGTAAGCGTTGCAAAGTCATATATTTCATCAAAATCTTTGATGTTTTCCTGAGCGAAGCAAAGACAGTCTGCCAAGACAAGTCTTCCTTCCGCATCTGTGTTTCTGACTTCTATAGTTTTTCCGTTTTTGGCTTTTAGCACATCGTCAGGTTTGTATGCGTTTCCGCCTATCATATTTTCAGCCGCACCGAGTATTGCGTGAACTTCTACGTTTAGACCAAGCTCGCTGATGGCTTTAATTATTCCGAGTACCGTTACAGCACCTGATTTGTCACTTTTCATTGTTACCATAAAGTCACTCGGTTTAAGGCTTAGTCCACCGCTGTCGTAGCATAAACCTTTTCCGACTAAAACGATTTTTCTTTTGGCGTTTTTAGGTTTGTAGGCCAGATGAATGAGTCTCGGAGGATTGCTGCTTGCTTTTGCAACGCTGTAGAATGCATGATATCCGTTTTCAAACAGGTAGTTTTCATCGTAAATATTGCATTCAAGTTTATTTGTTTTAGCTATATCTTCAGCGATACTCGCAAGTTTTGCAGGTGTAAGTTCATCAGGTACCGAATTAATTATATCCCTTACGAAATTAACAGCTTCAGCCCTTACTTTTGCTTCTTTAATTATTTCGTCAAAATCTCTTTTTGAATTGATTGCTATTTTTTTAATCGGGTGTTTTGCTTTTTTGCTTTTGTATTTGTCAAACTCATAATCCCCAAGCATAAACCCTTCAAAAAACGCAACTAAAATATCTTCGTTTTTAGTATTCGGAGGTGTGATTTCCACGCTTTCAAATTTGTATTTTTTAAGTGATTTTATAATTACAGCGGTTGCAGTTTTAATGTTTTCAGGATTTAGTGATTCTATACCTACATAAATTCTTTTTTTCTCAGGTAAAACCAAAACTTCCCCGTCTTTTCCTTCAAATCCATATTCTTCAAATTTTTTAGCTCCGTTTATTACAATCTCGGCTTTAACCTCGCCTTTTCCTTTTATAAATTCCATATAAACTCCTTATATTTTATGTTTGCGTAATTATAGTAAAAATTTTTATAATCTTTTTTAATTGTTAACTTATAATTAACAATGTTCTTTTAACTTTAATTGTACTTCTTTTAAAGCTTTTTCAATATCCATTGCATAATTTGGTCCTGAAAATTTTTTACCTTTAAAAAGTAATAAAGCCGAGTTTTGAATTGTAAAATATTGATTATTAATACGTTTTTTACCGCCGTTAATTAGCAAATCTTCTAATCTTTTTAATTGATTACATGTAAAATAATGGGTATAAACAAAACTTTGCTGAGTTACAATATTTATTTTTATATGTGACACTTTAATCCTTTTCATAATGGAAATTCTATTAGGAAAAATGAAAATTTATTTCTGATTAGCTGCTCTTCTTCTTTCTCTTTTCTGGTCTTCAAGTCTGTTTAAATACCAGAGTGTTCCGAGTGCAAATACGGCAAATGCAAGTCCGAAATACCAGTGGTGTTTTAGCCATTTGATAATATTTAGTATTTCTTCTCCGAAAATATAACTCGGAATAATAGTAACGCTTGCCCATACAAATGCGCTTATAAGGTTTATGACTGCGTATTTTTTAGGGTCGTAACCGCTGATACCTATAGCCATAGGAATAATTGTTCTCATTCCGTATATGAATCTTTGGATAAAGATTACCCATCCTCCGTATTTTCGAAGAAGAAGCCTGGCTCTTGCGAATTTAGTCCTGTGGGCGTGAAGTTCTTCTAAAACCCATTTTTTATTAAGTTTACCTAGATAAAAATAAATCTGATCTCCCACAAATCCTCCGAGTGCCGCTACGACAATAGAATAAAACAGGTTCATGTCTCCCGTATGAGCTAAAACACCGGCCATTACAAGTCCCGTTTCGCCTTCGGCAATAGACCAGAAAAATAAAATAATATATCCGTATTCTTTTAATAAATGTACAAGGTTTTCTTCTGTAAAAAATTCTTTTATAGTATGAAAGTCAAATCCGTAAAGAAACGTGGCGAAAATGAGGATTAAAAAGAGGTGTTTTTTCATAATCAATCCTCAAAATGGAAGATATTTTTTGCCTGTATCATATCTTTATCGCCTCTTCCGGAGAGGTTTACGATTACAAGTTTGTTTTTTATATCTTTTAGTTTTTTTAGATACGCTACTGCGTGAGAGCTTTCGAATGCGGGAATAATTCCTTCTTTTTGCGAAAGCCAAACAAATGCATCCAGTGCTTCTTTATCCGTAATATAATCGTATTTTACATTGCCTTTTTCAAAATGAAACGCATGTTCAGGACCTATACCCGGATAATCAAGACCGGCTGAAATAGAATATGCTTCTTTTATCTGTCCGTCTTCATCTTGGAGAAGGTAGCTCATTTGACCGTGAAGTACTCCCGGTGCACCTTTAAGAAGGCTGGCTCCGTGTTTGTCTGTTTCTACGCCCATACCTCCGGCTTCGATACCTATACACTGAACACCCTCTTCTTCAAGAAAGTGAGAAAAAATTCCCATTGCGTTGCTTCCGCCCCCAATACATGCTATTACATAATCAGGAAGCCTGTTTTCTTTATTTAGTATCTGAGCTTTTGCCTCATATCCGATTATTGCCTGAAAATCCCTTACCATCATAGGATACGGATGAGGACCTGCCACTGTTCCGATTACGTAGAATGTGTCTCTTGCGTTTGTCACCCAGTATCTTATTGCTTCGTTCATCGCGTCTTTAAGGGTTCTGCTGCCGCTTTTAACGGCGTGTACTTTAGCTCCTAAAAGTTTCATTCTGAATACATTTAGTTCCTGTCTGTGAACGTCTTTTTCTCCCATAAACACTTCGCATTCAAGTCCGAAAAGCGCAGCGGCAGTAGCCGTGGCCACACCGTGCTGTCCGGCTCCGGTTTCCGCTATCACCCTTTTTTTGCCCATTTTTTTAGCAAGCAGTACCTGAGCGATTGTATTGTTTACTTTGTGGGCTCCGGTATGGTTTAAGTCTTCTCTTTTTAAATATATTTTGGCGTTAAGCTCTTTGCTTAAATTTTCCGCAAAATAAAGAGGAGACGGACGGCCGATGTATTCCTTAAAATAATAATCCATTTCTTTCCAGAACTCCTGGTCGAATCTTATGTTTTTATAAAATTCTTCAAGTTCCAATAATACCGGCATTAAAGTTTCAGGAACGTATCGCCCTCCGAATTTATCGAAATGCCCTTTATCGTCAGGGTCAAAAATCGGTTTTGGTATATACATATAACTGTCCTTCTTAAAATTTTGAATATATTAATATTTAACCAGGCTGTCTACATTTACGCCCAAGTCTTTGATTTTTTGCACTCCGTCTAGAAACGTAAGCTCGATAATAAATGCGGCAGCTTCAATACGCCCTCCGACTTTTTCGATAAGTTTGACGGCTGCTTCGGCTGTCCCTCCCGTTGCAATCAAATCGTCTATTAACAAAATTTTTGGATTTTTGATGTTTCTAAAAGCGTCAATATGTATTTCTATTTCGTCGAATCCGTATTCCAAAGCATATTTTTCAGCCACAGTAGTATACGGGAGTTTCCCTTTTTTTCTGAGAGGAACGAAACCTTTTTTTATTTTAGCTGCAACTGCAGCGCCGAAAATAAATCCTCTGCTTTCTATTCCACACACAAAATCTACATTTTTATACTTTTCACTAAAGTAATCTATTACTTCACTAAAAAGCATTCCGTCATTGAGAAGAGTGGTTATGTCTTTAAATAAAATACCTTTTTGTGGATAATCAGGTATGTCTCTTATAGCTTTTTGAACTTTTTCAGCCAGATTCATTAATTCTCCTTGTTTTAAACGTTAAAAAATCAAAAAAGATTTTTTAACGGATTACTTAACTTTTTCTAAATAATCGCCTGTTCTTGTGTCTACTTTAATTTTATCGCCTTCTAATATATGACAAGGGACAGTCACTACCGCACCAGTTTCTACAGTTGCAGGTTTTCTGCAAGCGCCGCTTCTGTCTCTGTTGCTGACCGGCTGTGTTTCAACCACTTCAAGCTCAACAGTCTGAGGAAGCTCTACTCCGATAACTTTACCGTTATGGAACAGTACGTCAACATTCATACCTTCAAGTAAGAAACCTTTGCTTTCTTCAAAGACTTTTACGTCAATAGGAATCATTTCAAACGTTTCATTGTCCATAAAGTAATAAATTTCACCTTCATTGTAAGAGTATTGATATTTTCTTCTTTCCAGATTAGGCTCGTCGGCTTTGTCTCCTGCGTGGAAAGTTTTTTCTATAACTCTTCCGTCTATAAGGTTTTTAAGCTTTGTTCTTACAAACGCGGCACCTTTTCCCGGTTTCACGTGATGATAATCAACGATTTTATAAGGAATGCCGTCTAATTCGATATTTAGATATTTTTTAAGATCGCTCATGCTGTATGCCATTGTTTCTCCTTAACATAATAATTTTACTTTCACCAACTTAATTGCTTATCTGCTTCACAACTTTATTATATTTCTGCGTAACCGACGCTAAGCGCTGCTTTTAAGTTTCCGAGTTCTTCTAAAACCTCGTCGTTAACGTCATTGTCTACAATAATTACAGCCATAGCCTGACCTTCTTTGTTTCTTCCGAGTCTGAAGTCCGCTATGTTTATGTTGTATTTAGCCAGAGTCATTCCCACTTCTCCGATAACACCAGGCACGTCTGTGTTTTTGAAGAAGATCATTTTACCTTTAGGCTCAAATTCAAGATCGAAATCTTTAAATTCTACGATTCTAGGATGATCTTCCAGCATTGTACCGCTGATTGAATATTCTCCGTCGTCAGTAATAACTTTTATGTTTACAAAATTTTTGTAAGTGTCGTTTTTAATTTCTTTTGTTTCGCTTACAATGCCTTTTTCGGTTGCAATAAATTCGGCATTAACGTAGTTAACATTTTCTGTTATGTTTTGTAAAAGACCTACTAATGCAAACGTAAGCACGGATTTGTTTTCTTTAGATATGTCTCCGCTTAGATTTATTTTAACTTTTTTGATTGATTTGTTAATAACCTGAGACAGGATATATCCCATTTTTTGTGATAATTCCAAATATTTAATAACCCACTCAGGAGTATTTGCGGTATTGATAGGAAGGTTGAGTGCATTTGGATAACTGCTGCCTCTTAATGCTTCAATAATTCCCTGAGCCGCCTGCACTGCAATTCTTTCCTGTGATTCTTTTGTGTTGGCTCCGATATGAGGGGTTACCGATGTGTTTTCAAGTTCGAAAAACGGATGTTCGGTTAGAGGCTCTTTATTAAACACGTCGATTCCAAGCCATGCGATTTTACCTGATTTAAGAGCTTCCGCAACGTCTTCTTCGTTATAAAGCCCTCCTCTTGCACAGTTGATAAGCACAACGCCGTCTTTCATTTTTTCAATTTCTTTTTTAGTGATCATATTGATCGTTTCTTTTGTTTTAGGTGTATGTACAGTAATAAAATCACATTTAAGAATTTCGTCGAAATCAGTCGTATATTTGCAGCCGAGATCCGTCGCTTTGCTAGGGTCGATATACGGGTCGTAAGCAATTACGTCCATTTCAAGGGCCTTGGCTCTGATACCTACCCTGCTTCCGATATTACCGAATCCGATGATTCCAAGTTTTTTACCGGCAAGTTCGATTCCCAGCCATTTTTCTCTGTTCCATTCTCTTTCTTTTTTCAAATTCCAAACGGCATTTGTAAAACTTCTTGCAGCAGTCAGAAGGTGCGCCATTGTAAGTTCCACAGCAGCTAAAGTGTTTGCGGTAGGAACGTTCATAATAATTACGCCTCTTTTGCTTGCCGCTTCCATATCTACATTGTCAACACCTACACCGGCTCTTACAACCGCTTTTAGTTTTTTAGCGTGGGATAGGAATTTTTCGTCAACAGGAGTCGGGCTTCTTGTAATAACGCCGTCAGCGTCTTCGATTACTTTAAGAAGTTCGTCTTTTGGAGTTTTGCTTGCATCTACAAGTTCAATATCTTTGGCTTTTTTAAGTATTTCAAATCCCGCAGGATGAATCGGGTCACATACTACTACTTTCATTTAGATCCTTTTTATTATTTTTTCTACTTTTATTTTAAAATTGTAACTTTTAAACAGTTTGATTATTCTTTCCGCCTGTGACAGCGATTTGAATAAAATAAAAATTTCGGTTTTTTTCTTTTCCAGCATTGAGTATACAATGCTTTCGTTTTCCAATATAGCTTTTATGTTAAATACGGCATATTCATCGTTTGTGTTAATAACGACTTTATAGAGTACAATATTTTTATACTCTTTAAAATCGATTTTCATGAATAATTCTCTTGCCGGAAACGAATAGCTTTTAAAAGAGAGATTTAAAACATCTCCCTGAGTTTTGATTTTTGTAATATTCTGTTCGGTTGGTTGAATTCTTTTAATCTCCGGCTGTGAAATTTTATCATAAGTAACAAATAAAATTATCGATATTATTGCCGTTAAAATAAAAATTACTATTTTCATTCAGCAAGCTTAACTCTTTCTCCGTTTATTTCAATGATTTTGCCTTTAAAATCATCTCCAATGCTGTATTCGTTATTGTAGTCTTCTTTTCTGACTAAAGCTTCAATATCGCCTAAATCAATAAACATTCCAAAATCGGTGATATATTTTACTTTTCCTTCGACTTCGTCCCCGACTTGATGATTTTCGGCAAACGTATCGTAAGGATTCGGCATAGCGTCTTTTCTTGAAATGATAACTTTGTTTTCTTCAGGAGCTATTGTAATGATTTTGAACTCCATAGTATCGCCGATATTAAAAATCTCGCTTGCTTTTTCGCCTTTTTTGAATGATGCGAATTTATTCGGAAGAAGCGTGCTGATTCCGTCTATTTCAACAAAAGCGCCTACATTGATGAATTTTGTGATAATTCCTTCAACCACATCTCCTACGTTATATTTTTCTGAAAAAATTTCGGCAGGTTTAGTTAAAAGATTTTTTCTTGAAACTCTTAATTTTTCTTCTTCAGGATTGATTTCCACTATTTCAACTTCTATTTCGTCGCCTAGCGTCAGATCGTTTATACCGTCCCAGTTTATTTCGCTGATATGTAAAAATCCTTCAACTCCGTTGCCTAAATCAACAAACGCACCGTAATCGGTAATATGAGAAACGCTTACTTTTACAACATCGCCGATATTAAGTTCTTTTACTTCTTCCCAAGGGTTCGGAAGCGTTCTTTTTATAGAAAAAATTCTTCTTACCGGATCGATAAGTTTAACTTGTACCTCGTCCCCTTCGCTGATATACTGGCGATGGTCGATTTTTTTATAAAAAATTTCTTCTTTAGGAACAAAACCGCTTATTCCGTCAACATCGATTACGATGCCTTTAGGTTTTACTTTTGTAACTACTGCGTTGATGATTTCATCGCCTTTGCTCTCAAGTTTTGCCTTAATATCGTTTAAATACGCTTTTCTGTCCACCACAACCGAGTTTTGTTTGAATTCTTTTACATATGCTTTTACCGTTTTTCCGATTACGCTTTCGTCTTCTTTCAGTCCGCTTAAACTTTTAGGAAGAAAAATTTCCTGTCCGTCAACGTATCCGACAAATCCGCCTTTGATTAATTTTTCAATTTTAAACTCTACCACATCACCGATTTTTAATTCACTCATGCTAATTCCTTTATCTTTGAGATTATTTTTTCAACCAACCATTCAGGTGTAGAAGCACCTGCGCTGATGCCGCAGTGCTTTTTACCTTTAAACCACTCTTTATTTAACTCTTCTTCACTTTCAACCAAGTAGGCTTCGCAAAACTCTTTGGCAATATTATATAACTGTTTTGTGTTTGACGAGTTTTTTCCGCCGATTATTATCATTATATCCGCTTTTTTAGCCAGTTCTTTTACTGCATCCTGGTTTTCAAAAGTCGCATTGCATATTGTATTATAAACTCTCACTTCTTTATAGTTTTGTATTAAGTATTCAGTTATTTTTAAATAATCGTTTATTTTTCTTGTAGTCTGCGCTACGGTAGCTATATGTTCTTTTAATTTTATGTTTTTAAGCTCTTCGGGAGAGAGCACCACAAAAACCCTGTCATGTGTACAATAACTTACGACACCTTTGATTTCGGGATGGTTTTTGTCTCCGAAAACAACAATATCATATCCCTGTTTACTCATTTCCTCTACGATTTCCTGAGGTTTTTTAACAAAAGGACAGGTTGCATCTATTATTTCAACATCTTTTTCTTTGAGTTTCTGGAGATTCTGTTTAGGTATTCCGTGTGTTCTGACAATGACTCTTTTAATATTTTCGTCGATATCTTCAAGACTTTCTATATATTTGACGTTGTAATTTTTAGCAAGTCTGTTTATTTCAAGAGGATTGTGGATAAGATGTCCTAAAGTTACGGCGTTTTTTGATTCTTCTGCGATTTCGACGGCTCTTTTTACCCCGAAACAAAATCCGTAGCTTTTGGCTTTTTCAATTATCATCATCAACCTTATAATCAGCTATTTTGGCAAAAAGTTTGAAAAAATTCGGAAAGGATGTGTTTATACTTTCGGCTTTATCTATTTTCATACCGCAAAGCAGTCCTAATACGGCAAAACTCATTGCTATTCTATGGTCCCCGTGAGAGTCTATTTGTGCTTTTTTCGGAATCCCTCCGGTGATTTTATAACCGTCTTCAAACTCTTCAGCTTCGATTTCGCAAGCTTTAAGCCCGTTTATAACTGTTGAAATTCTGTCTGATTCTTTTACTCTAAGCTCTTTTGCATTTTTTACCGTGCTTGTTCCTTCGGCAACGGCCATCGCCATAGCAAGAGCCGGAAGCTCGTCTATGAGCCATGGAATGTTTTCACTGATTTCTATAGCTTTGAGTTTAGCGCCTTTTACGATTATATCGCCGATAGGCTCGTATTTGTCTTCTTTTAAAACATACTCGATATCTGCGCCCATTTTTTCCAGAGCTTTATAGCTTTCTATTCTTGTAGGATTTAGTGTTACGTTTTTAATGACAGCCGTTGAATCGGTAATAGCGGCAGCAACTGCGAAGAAAAACGCACTGCTCGGATCGTTTGGGACAGTAATGGTTAAAGGGTTTAATTTTTTTTGTAAAGGATTTATTATAATTTTACATTTTCCGTTTTCAATTGTAGAGTTTAATTCAGCACCCATGCCTTTGAGCATTCTTTCCGTATGATCGCGGCTAAGTATAGGCTCTTCGTAATATGACGGCTTATCTGCGTTAAGAGCGGCTAAAATCATTGCGGATTTAACCTGTGCTGAAGCTATTTTGCTTTTATAGTTAAATGATTTAAGCTT
Source organism: Nautilia sp. PV-1 (assembly GCF_004006315.1). Taxonomy (NCBI): domain Bacteria; kingdom Pseudomonadati; phylum Campylobacterota; class Epsilonproteobacteria; order Nautiliales; family Nautiliaceae; genus Nautilia; species Nautilia sp. PV-1. The sequence continues at coordinate 868,542 of NZ_CP026530.1, read as the reverse complement.
GCCGCCTCTGACGGCTAACGGAGCCAGGTCCCCGTTTTTTCTTCCGTCTATTTTTGCTCCTATGCTTCTTAAAGGTTCGGCAACCCTTTTCATAGGGCGTTTTCTTAAATACTGATCCCCCGTAAGAACAAAAAACCCGTCTATTCCGGCTAAAAGCCCCATATATATTCTGATTGTGGTGCCTGAATTTCCGCAGTATAATACATCTTCGGCTTCTTGGAGTCTCTCAGGAGCTTTAATAGTTATAACATCTCCGTTATCAGTAACTTCGGCTCCCAATGATTTGGCTATTTCTAAAGAATTTAGGGTGTCTTCAGCCCTTAGATAGTTTTGAATAACATTTTCTTTTTCAGTTAAAAGAGAGAAAATCGCACATCTGTGCGAAATAGATTTGTCAGCGTCAACCGTAAACTCTTCTTCAAACTTTCTTCCACCAACTACTTCTAATATCATCTAAGCTTAATTCCTTTATTTTCCAGTGCTGTTAAGATTTTTTCAATTATAGCATTAATTTCATCATCTGTTAATGTTTTTTCACCCTGAATAATAAATCTGATGGTAAGTGAGTTGTTTTCACCCAGATCGTAAATATCTATAGGATAAAATTCTTTCAGTTCTTTAATGTTTAAAGCATCTATTATTTTATACACTTCTTTATATGTAAGGTTTTTATCTACAACAAGACTTAAATCCCTCGTAACTTTAGGAAATTTATTGATGTCTTTTGCCAGTTTCATTTCGCTGCTGAGTTTCATAAGATCTATTTCGGCAAAATAAGTATCTTCAATATCAAAATCTTTTGCAACTTTCGGATGAAGTTTTGCAACAGTTCCTATTGATATACCGTTTTGAATGATTTTTGCGTTTTGGTACGGATGAGCAACAGGGTGCGGATCGTTTTCTACAAGTTCGAATTCTCCGATAACCTGCGCAAGTTTGTCTACCATCGTTTTAAAATCTACGTTTTTAGGCTTACCGTGGTTTAGCGGATTTTCGTAATCTTCTTGACCGCTTATTACAAAAGCGATTTTCTGTTTTTCTTCTCTTTTTTTATTGTATACGCTTCCGGCAGTAAACAGATATATTCTTTTATATCCGTTTGATCTGTTTCTTGATATGTCTTCAAACAGCTGCAGTAAAAGCGTACTTCTAAGCGTATCAAGCTCTTTAACTATCGGATTTATTAAATCTAAATGCTCGTCAACAACGTTAAAGCCGTATTTTTGCAGTCTTTCTTTATCGTCAAATACAAAATGCAGTGTTTCGTAAAAGCCTTGAGAGACGGCTTTTTGTTTAATATTGTTTAGAAAATCATGAAATTCGATAATTTCGTTTATTCTGTTAGTTTCCTCAAATTTAAGAGGTTTGGATTTTATTTCGTCAATACCGTATATTCTTAATATTTCTTCAGCAACATCCTGAATGTTTTTAATATCGCTTCTGAAAACAGGAACTTTTATTTTCATATTTTCTTCGTTTAAGACTTCCACGTCAAATTTAAGTTTTTTAAGAATTTCCACAACGGCCTTTTCATCTATATCGGCACCGATAATACTTCTTATTTCCTCTATGTTAAGATTGATGTATTTAGGCTGAATTTCGTTGATTAAATCGATATTTCCTGAATAAACCGGCAGATTTGTTTCTTTTATGAAATAATTTAGCCCGAATTCCAAATCAGGCTCGCTTCCGCGGCTTGCTCTAAAGAAATATTCGTCCGTTTTAAGACCGTTTAAAAACACTATTTCGCTTACATAATCAGGATCGATATAATTTGCGTTTATTACATAATCGTTATTTTCATCAAGTTCTATTTCGTTTTTTACGCCTACAATGTATTTTCCGTTTTTAGTATTGAATATGTCTATGCCTTTTTCGCTTTCAAAAGAGACTTCTCCTGTGTTGCTTAGTACAAGCAGCACTCCCGTGGCGTGCATTGCGTATTTTACAAGTTTGTCACTGTGGTTTTTGGCTTCCACTTCGCAAAGAGCAAGTCTTAAATCGATTTTAAGATTAGATTTAAGCTGTCCGTTTATCGCTTTTAAAAGATGGGATGAGTGTTTGACTTCACTCTTAGTTACGTTGACTAATCTGCCTATACCTTCTTGAAGCTCTTCAAATTTATACTCCTGCTGAAGCAGGTCTATATTCAGTCCAGCACTCAGCTCCCTCGCAATACCGTAAATACTGAAGCTGTCTCCTCTGTTGGCAGTAACGCCTAGCTCGATTACTTCGTCATTTAAATATTTGCCGGCGTATTCTCCGATCTTTAGCTCTCCTAAAGAGTCGTCCATGATTATAATGCCTTCATGAAAATCAGGAAGCCCTATTTCCCTTGCTGCGCAGATCATACCGTTGCTTTCTACGCCTCTTAATTTTGCTTTTTTAATTTTAAAATTACCCGGAAGCACTGCTCCGACTTTTGAAACAACAACATATTCAGCATTTACAACATTACTCGCACCGCAGACTATTTGAAGGACTTCATCGCCTACGTCAACTTTACAAACATTCAGTTTGTCTGCATTCGGGTGTTTTTCACACTCAATTACCTTGCCTATAACCACGTTTTGAGGAACTTCATATTTCGTATAACCCTCTACTTCCTGACCTATTCTGTTAAGTGTGTCGATTATTTCCTGTGTAGAAATATTTTCTAAATTGATAAATTCCTCTAACCATCTTCTTGTTACTATCATTTAAACTGCTCCATTAATCTAATATCTCCTTCATACATGCTTCTAAGATCGTTAATTCTGTGTAAAAGCATTGCAAATCTTTCGACTCCAAGGCCGAAAGCGTAACCGCTTACATTTTCATATCCCACGGCTTTAAATACGTTAGGGTCTACAACACCGCAGCCGAGAACTTCAAGCCATCCGGTATGTGAACACACTCTGCATCCTTTTCCTTCGCAGAATATACAGCTGATATCAACTTCTGCGCTTGGCTCCGTAAACGGGAAAAAGCTCGGTCTGAATCTAACCTTAACATCCCCGAACATATGTATAAGAAAACTTTCCAGTATAAATTTCAGATTAGCAAAGCTGACTTTCCCGGCTTCATCGACTACAAGCCCTTCCACCTGATGAAACATAGGAGTATGAGTTAAGTCATAATCTCTTCTGAATACAGCTCCGGGACTTATCATACGGATAGGAGGTTTTTGTTTAAGCATTGTTCTTATCTGAACAGGCGAAGTATGTGTTCTTAAAAGACTTCCGTCTTTAAAATAAAACGTATCCTGCATATCTCTTGCCGGATGATATTTAGGAAGGTTTAACGCTTCGAAGTTATGAAAATCGTCTTCAACCAAAGGACCTGTTTCGACGCTGAAATTAAGTTTTGTAAAAAAGTCTATAATTTTATTCATTGTTTCAGTAATAGGATGAACCGCTCCCGTTGTTTTAGGCACGAAGCTCGTAACATCAATTTTTTCTTTTTTAAGTTTTTCTTCAAGCAGTTTTTCTTCAAGCTCTTTTTTCTTTTCGGCAATCATATTCAGAGCTTTTTCTTTTAATTCGTTAAGCTCTTTTGCCACTTCTTTTTTCTTCTCAGGCGCAACATTTTTAAGTTCTTTGAACTTTTGTGTAATAACACCGTTTTTACCAAGAAGTTTTATTCTTATTTTTTCAAGTTCTTCAAGGTTTAAAACTTTGCTAATTTCTGATAAATCCACCAAAATCGTCCTTTTATTTTTTAGGTATAATACTACCAAAAAAACAGGAGGCTTTCAATGGATTGTATATTTTGTAAGATTGTAAACGGAGAAATACCTGCAAATAAAGTTTTAGAAAACAACAAATTTATCGCTTTTCATGATATTAACCCTATCGCACCGGTGCATGTGCTGATTATTCCGAAAGAACATTTTGCCAAATTTGATGAAACACCTGCGGAACTGATGCCTGAACTTGCAGGATTTATAAAAGACGTTGCGAAAGAGCTTAACATTACTGATTACAGACTGATTACCAACAACGGTAAAAACGCCGGACAGGAAGTATTTCATCTTCATATTCATATGGTTGCCAATCCAAACGGAAAACTGCTTTGGCCTAAATTAGCCTAGCTTTTTTCTTTTTATTTGATAAAATTCCGATAAAAAGGGTCTGAATGAAATATGTTGGAGCACATGTAAGTGCAGGCGGCGGAGTTGAAAATGCCGTAAAAAACGCCGTGGAAATCGGAGCTGACGGATTTGCTTTATTTACAAAAAACCAGAGACAGTGGGTTGCCAAACCTTTAAGCGAAAAATCTATAAACAAATTCAAAGAATTGATTGACGAACACGGTTTCAGCGCCGAGGGAATACTGCCTCACGACAGTTATCTAATAAATCTCGGTCATCCGGAAGAGGAAAAAAGAGAAAAATCATACAATGCGTTTGTAGATGAAATAAGAAGAGTTGAACAGTTAGGTTTAAAATATTTAAACTTTCATCCCGGAAGCCATCTTAAAAAAATAACCGAAGAAGAATGCCTGGATTTAATAAGCGAAAATATCAACAGAGCCATTAAAGATACAGAATATGCCGTGCTTGTATTGGAAACGACTGCGGGTCAGGGAAGCAATCTGGGATATAAATTTGAACATCTTGCTTACATAATAGACAAAGTCGAAGATAAAAGCAGAATCGGCGTATGTATTGATACGGCTCATATTTTTGCAGCAGGGTATGACATAAGAACAAAAGAGGCATATGATAAAACAATGAAAGAATTTGATGAAATTATAGGGTTTAAATATCTTAAAGGTATGCATATTAACGATTCAAAAGCCAAATTCGCAAGCCGCGTGGACAGACATCATTCACTCGGCAAAGGCGAAATCGGAATAGACGCGTTTAAATTTATAATGCAGGATGAGAGAATTGACAATATTCCACTGGTTCTTGAAACGATTGAACCTGAAATCTGGGCTGAAGAGATAAAACTGCTCAAAAGTTTTGCCGATGTATAAGTATCTGAATATTAAACAGACACCGAAACTAAGCGGTTCCATCGAAATAAGCGGTGCCAAAAACGCCGCCCTTCCTATTATCGCTTCAACCATACTTGCCAAAAACGACGTATTTTTAACGAATGTGCCTGAAGTTGCGGACGTTAAAACGCTGCTTAAACTTTTTAATCTTTTAGGCGCAGAATATGAATTTGAAAACAACAGTTTAAAAATCAATACCGACGGTATAAACAACACAACCGCCGTATATGAGATCGTAAAAACGATGAGGGCTTCAATTCTTGTACTCGGGCCCCTTCTTTCAAGATTCGGAGAGTGTAAAGTTTCGCTTCCGGGAGGATGCGCAATAGGTGCGAGACCTGTTGATCTGCATTTAAAAGCGCTTGAAGCCATGGGTGCGGAAATAAAAATAGAAGGCGGATACATCCATGCGACAGGAAAATTAAAAGGCGCCGACATTATATTCGACAAAATAACCGTAACAGGTACGGAAAACATCGTAATGGCGGCAGCGCTTGCAAAAGGCAAAACAAGGGTTATAAACGCTGCAAAAGAGCCTGAAGTTATACAGCTTTGCGAAATACTTCAAAACGCCGGAGTAGAAATCGAAGGAATCGGAACAAACGAAATAATCGTACACGGAACCGAGGGAGAACTTTTAAACTTTAAAGAAGAAAGAATCATTCCTGACAGAATCGAAGCCGGGACATACCTTGCCGCAGGTGCTATAACAAACTCTCAAATCACCCTTAAAAACGTCATTCCTTCTCATTTAGAAAGCGTCCTGGTAAAATTTTCTCAAATGGGATTTAAACTTGAAGCAACCGAAAATGAAATTACTATTTTTCCAGCACGAAAAATTCTGCCGACAAACATTTCGACAACGGAATTCCCGGGATTTCCAACCGATATGCAGGCTCAGTTTATGGCCATTGCGACACAGGCTGAGGGAGTCAGCATTATAGAAGAGAGACTGTTTGAAAACAGGTTTATGCATGTTCCTGAACTTAACAGATTGGGAGCAAATATAAAAATTCAAAGTAAAACGGCTACTATTCAGGGTCCTACCCCTTTAGTCGGTGCGGATGTTATGGCTACGGATTTAAGAGCATCTTCGGCTCTCGTACTTGCCGGTCTTATTGCAAAAGGCGAAACAAACGTTCACAGAATTTATCATCTTTTCAGAGGATATGAAAAACTGACTGAAAAATTCAAAGCGTTAGGAGCGCAGGTAGAACTAAAAGACGAGCCTTTACCTTAATATTTCAAAATATATCCCGGCCGCTTCTTTTTTATCAAGTTCTTTTTCCAAGAACAGCTCCATTGCCAAAACTCCCTGATATACAAGCATATCAAGCCCTGTTTTGGTTTTAAGATTATATTTTTTTGCAAGTTTTAAAAAAGGTGTTTCTTTCCCGTATATTACATCTACCGCATATTTGGCGTTTAAAAAAAGATTTTCAAGAATTTCTGCAGGAGCCGGGTAATTTTCATCACTGAGCCCGGCGCTGGTAGTGTTAATTATAAGATCATATTCAAAATTTCTAATATTTTTCCATGTATAGCATGTTTTATTTTTTTCTTTAAAATAAACAAGTCTGCTTTCGCTTCTGTTTAAAATGTCGGCATGAGGCAATACAAGACTGAGAGCCTTTGCCGTTCCTCCTGCTCCTATTAACAAAACTTTTTTATAATCGAATTCTTTAATTGCTTCCAAAAAACCGGGTGCGTCTGTGTTATATCCGATAATTTTTCCATTTTCTTCTACAAGAGTATTTACGGCTCCTATCTCTTTTGCGATGCCTCTTGTTTCGTCACAAAGTTTAAATGCCCATTCTTTATGAGGAACCGTTACGTTTGCGCCTTTTATCTTAAGCTCTTTAAATTTTTTTATAATTTCTTCACCGTTTTCAAGTTTGTATCTGCCGTAACACTCATTGATTCCTGACTTTTTGAAAAAATAATTATGCATTAAAGGAGATTTGGAGTGAGATACGGGATTTCCGAAAATTAAAAACATCTGAAACCTTTATCTTGTAAGATAGAAATAAAACTCTTCATTGTCAAAATAAAATTTAACCTCAATGGCTTTTTTATCTGCCACAAGAGATTTCAGACCTTCAAGATCGTCAAACACTTTCGGGAGAGTCATATTTATTTCAACATCATGTTTTGCAAATTCCGTTTTTGTATTACCCACTATTATATTTGCAAATTCAGCCACTATATCATGCAGTTCTTCTTTTGTTTTTGCTTCTTCGCCTAATAGTATCTGTGAAATTCTTTTGGTTAGTTTTTCACTGAAAATAAGTACAACCATTCCGTCAATATCACCGTAAAAACCTAAACTGCTGGCTACATAGCTGCTGCTGGAAAGATCAAGTTCCATTTTTGTAAGTTCAGGTTTTTCTTTTTTTGCCTCTATTCCGGTCATAAGTTCTACGGTATCAATGGTTGAATTTACAAAGTAAGGCAGCAGATTTACAAGCTCTTTAGTTATTTTTTTCTGTTTTTTATAAATAACGTCCATATTTTTCTTTGCTTCTTCCAAAGCTTCGGATTTCATAAGTTCTTCTTCATCGGCAAAAAACAAAAAGCCGACAACTTCCAGATCAGTGAGCATTTTAGGCTGCACGTTTTTCGCATTTAAACCCACAATAGCCATCAACGCACCGTATTCCGCACTTTCTACACCTAGTTTGGACAAGAAACTCACCGCATGAATATTAAGCCCCTTGACATTATTCATATTAAACACAAAAACCCTGAAACCTATACTCAGACTTCTTCTGAAATAATCTATATCAAACTTTTGGGCGATTGAAGTGTCCAAAAAACCGTCAAAATAAAAATACACAATATTGTTTTTTACTATTGCGCTGACTCTGTTTGAAAATTTTGAAATAATACTGTCTTTTATAACGATAGCATCGTCTTTGTTTTTAATGTCTTCTTCGCTGTTGACAGAAATCGGCATATATCCTTTTTTAACCAGATGATAAATTATCAGATTTTTATTTTCATCGTTGTTTATGCAGCACAGGTATATGTCTTTATCAATAATATCATCACTGGTAAACAGTTTTTCAACTTCTTCCGATTCGTAAATATTAAAAAATCTGTTTTCTATTTTTAAAGCCAGATTGTAAACACTTTTATTCGCGTTAAAAAAACAGCACTCTATGTCTTTTTTATACAGTGTTTCAAATATATCGTTTAAAAATCTTATTGCGTTTATATTGGCGCTTACCACTTTTTCAAAATCGATACTGACATATTTTATCTTTCTGCTTTCAAAGCTTTTTATATCGTTTGGTGTGATAATAAGCGAAGCATTGTTGGCATCCAAAAATCCCTGAGGCCTGTAATAGACCTTTGAACCCAAATAACTTTTAACAACCCCCATTTTTCATCCCTTTGTTATAACTCTTTTAATGTAGCGACAAGAGCACCGAGTTTATTATTTACTTCTTTATATTCAAGTTCCGGTTTGCTGTCGGCTACAACACCTGCACCTGCCTGGAATATAACTTCATCGTCTTTAACAAGCGCCGTTCTTATGGTAATAGCCGTATCCATATTCCCGTCAAATCCGAAATACCCGATACTGCCGGCATAATATCCTCTTTTTAAACCCTCATATTTTGCAATTAATTCCATTGCTTTAATTTTAGGAGCTCCCGTCATGGTTCCGGCTGTAAATGTGGCTTTAAACAGATCAAACATGTCATATTGTTTATCCAGTTCGGCGACAACGTCACTGACAAGATGCATTACGTGAGAATATCTTTCGACTCTCATCAGCTCTTCCACTTCAACGCTTCCGGCTTTGGCTACACGCCCCACATCGTTTCTTCCTAGATCCACAAGCATAATATGTTCAGCAACTTCTTTTGGATCGTTTATCATATCCTGTTCCATTTCCAGGTCTTCTTTTAAAGTGTTGCCTCTTTTCCTTGTTCCGGCAATAGGTCTTAAAAGAATCATGTCTTCATTAAGTCTGACCATTACTTCTGGCGAGCTTCCGACAATTGCAAAATCGTCAATATCAAGATAATACAGATAAGGTGAAGGGTTTTTGCTTCTCAGTTTTCTGTAAAAAGAAAGTCTGTCTATTTTCGCTTTAACTTTTAATCTGTTCGAAAGCACGATTTGGAAAATATCACCTGCTTTTATATGCTCTTTTGCCGTTTCGACCATTTTATAAAACTGATCTTTTGAAAATACGAATTTAGGCTCCTCTATTATTTCCGCTTTTTTAAGAGGTATATGTTTGTATGTGGAATTAATAACATCTTTTATAATATAAAGATAGTTTTCATATTTTTCTTCATTGATTACAATAGTCATTTCTGAAGATTTATGGGAAAAACCGATAATGATTTTAGGTCTTATCATATAAAAATCAGGAATATTTGTTTCATCTTTCAGGTTTTCCATTGATTTTTTAAGCACAGGCTCGAAAACTTTTACCATATCGTAACCGATATAGCCGACAAATCCGTCTACGAAACCTATTTGAAGTTTACGGGAAAGGTTTTTATAGTATTCAAAGTCAATTTTTTTGTAATAGTCTTTCATAAAAGAAAAAGGGTCGGTGTTAAACTCTTTTTCATCTTTTCCGTCATAATAATAAGTTGTTTCGTTTTTATATTTGATTCTTTCTTTTTCTCCGATAAACAGAAAAGTATAATTTCCGTCCGTATTGTTTATAACGCTTTCTAAAAGGAACATTCTTTCATTAGGAAAGAGCTGCTTTGCCTGGTTATATATGGCTATAGGCGAAAACTCATCAACTAAAAACTTGTCATAAACCATTATCTGACCTTATAAATAAACGCGTTTTGTGTAATAGTGTTTTTAATTTTGCTAAGCTCTTTTTTTGCTGTATTTTTATCAAACGGCCCTATTAAAATTTTAGTAACTTCTATTTTTTTGCCGTTTTTGATGTAATAAGTTCTATACAGTCTGTAACTGTATCCTTCTCTTTTAATAATTTCCAAAAACTTTTTATTAGGTTTTTTATATTTCATTAAAGCAGCCACCTGAACATAATATTTTTTGTCTGCAACAGTTCTTTTTACGTGTTTTACAGGTTTTTCAGCTTTAACGGGAGTTTTTGCTTTTTCTGTAACAGGCTGTTCCTGCATATTTTTATTTGTCTGTACGGACTTTGCAGGTTTTTGAGTTTCCTGTGCAGGAGCCGCTTTGTTAGCTTCTTCGCTTTGTTTTTCATTTTTAATTAGTTTATCGGCAAGATTGCCTTCATTGTTGTTTTGCGCTGTATTGTTTTCTTCTTCTATAGGAACTTCTTTAAACATGGTGTCCTGCTGTTTTTCCTGCTTAATCTGAGGAGGAAGCACTACATTATCCTGTTTTGAAGTCGTATTATTATAAATAGCAAACCCGAGTATCGCAATTATAAATACAAGAAATGCGATAGCACCGTAAATTAAAGGTTTCTTAATATTTTTTTTATTGTCGTTCAAATTTAGTAAATCGTCTTTGTTAGCCATATTGTCTCCTTTTTGCTACATGTGTCTAGCCCACGCAGCTCCTCTTTCTTTTTTATACAGTTCATAAGGCAAATTTAAAATATTAAATTCGCTAGGCAGCTCGTCAGTCGGAAACACCCTCCACTGTTTAGGAAGTTTTGTAGCCAGTTTCATCGATAATGACTTAGCAATTTGTATTCCTTCGTTTAATGTCGTGTGTCCTTTATGAATATAAAGGTGCAAATGTCCCGGTGTTTTTGAATGATAAGCAGTAAAATTCAAAAAGCCCTCTTCTCTCAGCAACAGACTTGCCCTGTTCCAAAATCTTTCAGGATCTCTCCCGTTATAATCAAACACTATGTTTTCAACAATATTTCTCTGTCTGTTTATTAAATCATGTGCGACTATAATTTTTCTTTCAGCATGCTCATTCATTATCTGAAATGTTAAAGGTCTGTCGATTTTTTCATATTTGTCAAAATATGTTCTGCCTTTATAAACTATTTTATTTACAATTGTACCTTTATATTCATAATAATAGGATTTATTCATTTTAATTAATGAGATATCAACAGTATAAGCCAATTTCTCTCCTTTTATTATAGGGGAAGAACCCCCGAAAATTAATAAGTAGGTCTGTCGTAAATAACAAATTTACTTGCAAGTTCTTTAAGTTCAGCCGCTACTTTTTCCTGAAGTTCAAGATTGTAAATATCATCAAGAACATCTGCAATTCTTGTAGCTATAAGTCTGAACTCATCTTCTTTCATGCCTCTTGCAGTAAGTGCCGGGCTTCCGATTCTGATACCTGAAGTTACGAAAGGGCTTCTTTTTTCACCTGGAACTGTATTTTTGTTTACTGTAATTCCGGCTCTTCCAAGTGCCTCTTCGGCTTCTTTACCGCTGAATTCTTTATTTAGGAAGCTCACAAGTACCAAGTGGTTGTCAGTTCCGCCGCTTACAATATCGTATCCTCTTTCAAGCAGTACTTCGGCAAGTACTTTTGCGTTAGCTTTTACCTGTTTCGCATAATCTTTCCAGCTAGAATCAAGGTTCATTTTAAATCCGACAGCTTTAGCAGCAATTACATGTACAAGCGGTCCGCCTTGGATTCCAGGGAAAATTGCGCTGTTGATTTTTTTAGCGTATTCTTCATTGTTTGTAAGAATAAGCCCTCCTCTTGGTCCCCTTAATGTTTTATGTGTAGTAGTTGTTACAACATCACAGTGCGGGAACGGATGAGGATGCTCACCTGCAACAACAAGACCGGCGATATGTGCTACGTCAGCCATTAAAATAGCACCAACTTCATCAGCGATTTCTCTGAATTTTGCAAAATCAATTTCTCTCGGGTATGCGCTTGCACCGCAAACTATCATTTTAGGTTTAGTGATTTTTGCAATATCTCTTACTCTGTCGTAATCGATTCTTCCGGTTTTTTCGTCAATTCCGTAAGAGAAACTGTGATAATGTTTTCCTGAGAAGTTAACTTTTGCACCGTGAGTTAAATGCCCTCCGTTGCTTAAGTCCATTCCAAGAAGTTTATCAAGAGGTTTTAGAAGTGCAACATATACTGCACCGTTCGCCTGGCTTCCTGAATGCGGCTGAACGTTTGCAAAATCACATCCGAAAAGTTCTTTTGCCCTGTCAATTGCCAACTGCTCAACTAAATCCGCGTATTCGCATCCTCCGTAATATCTTTTATACGGATATCCTTCTGCGTATTTATTCGTAAATACGCTTCCCATAGCTTCCATAACTTCAGGAAGTGTGAAGTTTTCACTTGCGATCATTTCTAAGTGGTTTGTCTGTCTCTCAAGCTCTTTTTCAATTATTGAATAAACGTCAATATCGTAATCTCTTAAACTCATTTATATCTCCTTTTTTATTTTACGTCGTCTTCGTTTTGAATTTCTTTTTTAGGTTTCATAGTCGGGAACAATATCACATCTTTAATAGAGTGTGAATTTGTTAAAAGCATCACAAGTCTGTCTATACCTATACCTTCACCTGCGGTAGGAGGCATGCCGTATTGAAGCGCTCTAATGTAGTCTTCATCCATTTCCATACCTTCTTCATCACCTTTAGCCTTAGCTTCAAGCTGAGCTTTGAATCTTTCATACTGATCAAGAGGATCGTTAAGCTCGTTAAATCCATTAGCTATTTCGCGTCCTGCAATGAACAGCTCAAATCTTTCGGCTATTTCAGGATTTTCGTCGCTTCTTCTTGCAAGTGGAGAAATTTCAATAGGAAAATCAGTTACAAAAGTCGGATCTATAAGTTTGCTTTCTACAAACTCGTCAAAAAGTTCCGCCCATAGTTTTCCCTTAGAATCAATATGTTCTTCAAGCTCTACCCCGGCTTCTTTTAAATATTTTTTCATTGCATCCACATCTTCAAGTATCTCTTCTGGAACATTTCCGATTTTTACCAGTGCGTCTTTATATGTAATAGTTGTCCAGTTGTCGAAATTAATAGTTATATCACCGTACTGAAGCTGTTTAGGAAGATTTAATTTTTCAAATAAAAAGTCAAACAGTTCTTTAGTCAATTTCATTAAATCTTCTTTTGTGTGATAAGCCCAGTAAAATTCTATCATTGTAAATTCCGGGTTGTGAGTCTGGTCGATACCTTCGTTTCTGAAGTTTCTGTTTAATTCAAAGACAGCTTCAAATCCGCCTACAATCAGTCTTTTAAGAAACAGTTCCGGTGCAATTCTAAGATTCATGTCGATATCTAAAGCGTTATGGTGTGTCATAAACGGTCTTGCGTTAGCACCGCCCACAACAGTGTGAAGCATTGGTGTTTCAACTTCCAAAAATCCGTGTTTTAAGAAGAATTCCCTAACCAATGAAACAATTTTGCTTCTTAATAAAAATGTATCTCTTACCTCTTTATTCATTATCATATCAAGATATCTCTGTCTGTATCTTGTTTCAACATCTGTAAGCCCGTGGAATTTTTCAGGAAGCGGATGTATTGCTTTTGTCAGGATTTTTACATCGTCAGCATGAATACTGAGCTCTCCCGTTTTTGTTACAAACGGATACCCTGTAACTTCAACGATATCCCCTACTTCCAGATTTTTCTTTAAAAGATTGAATTTATCTCCAAGTTCGTTTTTTGACATATATACCTGTAATATACCGCTCATATCTTCAATTTTAAAAAATGCGGCTTTACCCATAAGTCTTAAAAATTTAACTCTTCCGGCAACAGTAAATTTTCTGTTTTCGTCGCGTCTGTTTTCTAAATTTTCAACATCTTTGTTTTTTTCTAAAAATTCTGCGATTTTTGTATCTCTTACGGCATTGTGTCCGTAAGGATTAATACCGGCTTCTTTTAACTTATCAGCTTTTTGCATTCTGAGTTTTACATATTCGTTACTAAACATTCAGTGTATCCTTTGTATGTTTTAGGTATGAAATTTTAACATTTTTCCCCAGTTTTTCTAAATCCTGAGGTGTAATATTTATGATTTTTTTGCCAATTTTAACTAAAACAGGAAATAAAAAACTGTTTTTAGTCACATTCTTCATTTTTTCCCTGATAAATGCAACCTGCCAGAGCATTGCAATTATAATACTTACAAGCAAAAAGAATTTTGCTCCCGAAAAAATAAAACCCAAAATTCTGTCCAGCACTCCAAGAGCGCTTAACTTGAGTATTTTTCCAAGTAAAAATCCTACAAAAACGGCCAACACCCAAAAACCTACAAAAACAACAATAAATCCGACAAGATCAACAGCCGATTTGTTAGGTATGTTGAAAAGATGGTCATTTATATAAATTCCCGTCTGATGAAAAAATTTAGAAGCTAAAAACAGACCTCCGATAATACCTATAAGGCCGGCGACTTCTTTTATAATACCGTTAAAATAGCCCTTTATCGCCAGTATAAGCGTTATAGCTATAATAATTCCGTCAAATATACTCATATTATTCCTTTATTTCATAACCGTTTCTGCTGATTTTAGCTTGATAAAGTGCATGATCGGCTCTTTTGATAATTTCTTCAAACGTATCGCCTTTTTTATGTTGTGTAATACCTACAGATACTGTAACTTTAATCAAATCTTCTTTATATTTTAAAAGCGTACTTTCAATTTTATGAACGATTCTCTCAATGATTGGCTTTACATGAGCCATTGTCATTCTGTTGAAGATAATAACAAATTCGTCTCCGCCGTATCTGTAAATTTTATTTTCTTTTCTTATCATTTTTTTGATAATATTGGCTATTTTAATCAAAACAAAATCACCGACTAAATGGCCATATTTATCGTTAATATCTTTAAAATGGTCCAAATCGACTATCGCAATTACCAAATCAAGGTTTTTATCTTTTCCTTTTTCGAGTATTTCGTTTAAGTCTTTATTTAACGCTTTTCTGTTATAAACCTTTGTTAAAGGATCTATTAAAAGCTCTTTATATGCTTTATCCAGCTCTACTTCAAGTTCATGAACAGTTGATTCGAGTCTGTTGATTTTTTGCAGCAGTCCTGAGCTGAACTGCATGATAGCTTCTTTGATATCATCTATCTGCAAAGGAGCAACTTCTTCTATAAGGCTTTCTGAGTCCTGCTTGATCTCTTTTGAAACGTTGCTGACTTCTTTTATCGTTTTAACAGTTTTGCTGAGTATTACTTCATTAAGGTCCGGTTCTACACACATGAGTTTAGGATTGAGTTCTTCAAAAATCCCTTCCTGTTTGACTAAAGATATGAAAACATTCTTATAGTATAGAGGATACGGGGGTTTATGAGCTTTTTTCAACTCTTCCATTGCTTTTTCGGAAATTTTTATAATTATTTCTTCCATTCTTAAACCTTTTTTGTTATTATCGGAAAAAACCAAATTTAATGAATTATACAAAATTATTTGAAAAAAAGGAGTAATTTTGAGATTAACAAAAGAAAAAGCCGTTGAATTGATTAAAAATGAAGACCTGATTACACTTGGTGAAATGGCTTTGGCTAAAAAAAGAGAACTTCATCCCAAAAAAATAACCACATTTATTGTAGACAGAAATATAAACTATACAAACATGTGCTGGGTAGATTGTAAATTCTGCGCTTTTTACAGACACAAAAAAGACAAAGACGCTTATGTGCTTAGTTTCGAAGAAATAGATAAAAAAATTGATGAACTTATTGAAATAGGAGGGACACAGATACTCTTTCAGGGCGGTGTTCATCCTAATCTCAAAATAGATTTTTACGAAGATCTTGTAGAGCACATCCATAAAAAATATCCGCAAATTACTATACACGGGTTTTCTGCGCCTGAAATTGACTATATTGCAAAAATATCAAAAATATCTATTAAAGAAGTGCTTGAGAGATTAAAGGAAAAAGGATTAAGCTCAATTCCAGGTGCAGGAGCCGAAATATTAAGCGACAGGGTAAGAGATATAATAGCTCCAAGAAAAATCGATACCTCTAAATGGCTTGAAATTCATAAAACGGCTCACCAGATTGGTATGAAAACAACAGCCACAATGATGTTCGGAACAGTGGAAACTATTGAAGAAATCGTCGAACACTGGAATCTTATCAGAGAACTGCAGGATGAAACCGGAGGATTCAGAGCATTTATTATGTGGAGTTTTCAGCCTTACAATACGGCACTTTACAATGAAGGAATCGTAACTAAAAAAACATCCTCAAACAGATATTTAAGATATCTGGCCGTTGCCAGACTTTTCTTGGATAATTTCAAAAACATACAATCCAGCTGGGTTACACAGGGAAGCTATATCGGTCAGCTTGCACTGCAATACGGGGCAAACGATTTGGGATCCACCATGATGGAAGAAAATGTTGTAAGAAGCGCCGGGGCACAGAATGCCATGAATCAGCAGGAAATGATAGAACTGATAAAAGACGTGGGGGAAATCCCGGCTAAAAGAAATACGGCATACGAAATTTTAGAAATATTTGACTAAGGGCACTCAGGTTCAAACAGTGTGAGCCTGCGGCTTAGCTGTCCGAATTTCCATTCCCTTCTTGATTCTTTAACAAGATTTTTGTCTATATTTGTTATTAAAAGCTCTTCTTTGTTTCCAAGTGAATTTATAAGCTCGCCGTCAGGACTCACTACAAAACTTTCACCGTAAAACTCCCATTCGTTCCAGTTGCCTACTCTGTTTACGCGGGCTACATATACGTTTTTTATGAATGCAAACGTTTTCAAAAGTTCAAACCATCTTTTTGACGAATTAAACGTTCCTACACTCGGAACAATAACCACATCGGCTTTTTTTTCTGAAAAATAATCCCAATATTTGCTGAAGTGGGCTTCAAAACCAAACATTGCCCCTACTCTTATATTACCGATAGAAAAAATAAGAGGTTTTGATTCTTTTTTCTCAAAAAAGGAATCTTCATTCCAGTGGGGATAAGGCATTAAAATCTGCTGGTAATAAAACCTTGCCTTGCCTTTTTGAAATCTGACAAGAGATTTATATTTTTTCCCGCTTTTTACAATAATCAAAGGTGCTATTATAGTGATGTTATATACCAAAGAAAGTTTTTTTAACAGCTTAAGCTGATGATTGGACTGCTCTTTAATGAAATTAACCGGAATTTTTTCAAGCTCTTTAAAAAATCTGTTTAAAACATATTCGGGCAAAACAAACAGCTTAGCGCCTTCGGTTTTGGCGATATTTAAATAATAATTCAGTTTGGCTTTGTCAAAAGGCAGTTCGGCGCTTTGAAGAATCGCAATTTTCATTTTACTTCTTGAAACTGCAGTTTGGCTTCTTCAATCATTTTTGTCGCCTCTTCTAAAAGCTTGACGCCTTTTTTATAAAACTCCATAGCTTCATGCAGAGTTATTTCCGGATCATTCAGCTTTTCAAGAAGTTTTTTGGCTTCATTTAGCTTTTTTTCAAAATCCTGCATTAATACTCCTTCAAAATTCAATATTTTATTAAATTCTATTTTTTATATTTACCTTCAAGTATGTCACTGATAATATAATCAAATTTATCCAGTTCAACCAAAAAACTGTCATGCCCGTAATCGCTGTTTATTTCAAAATAATTACATCTGCCGCCGACTTTGTCCATATAGTTTTTAATCTCTTTCATTTCTTCCGGAAAAAACAGAGTATCTCCGCTAAAAGATATTAGATGAAGTTTATCAGAAATATGTGAAAAAGCGTCTTCCAGTGAATTAAAACCTCTGCTTATGTCAAATAACGAAATGGCTTTTAAAATATATATGTAGCTTAACGGATCAAACCATTTAGGGAACATCGCTCCGTTGTATTCAAGGTAGCTCTCAACCTGAAATCTTCCGAAAAGTTCAAACATACCGTCCGTTTTGACATATTCTCTTCCGAATTTTCTTTCGAACGTTTTTGGAGATATATAATTTAGATAACCGATCATTCTAGCAGCGGCAAGACCTTTTAATCCTTTTTCTTTAATTGTTTTCGGATCATAATTGCCGTTTTTGAATTCACTGTCTGCCCTGATTGCTTCCATCATGGATTTATTAATGGCAATTACGTAAGGTTTTGTCTGATACGTTGTGGCTATAGGAATAATGTTTTCACAAAAGCCTGGGAAATCCACGGCAAAACGTAAAGCCTGCATACCGCCCATACTGCCGCCGACAATAGCCTTTAAATGTCTGATACCCAAAGAATCAAGCAGGATTTTCTGCGCTTTTACCATATCTTTAATGGTTATTACAGGAAATTTGAGTCTGTATCTTTCACTGCTTCCCGGCTGTATCGGTGACATCGGAGAGGTTGAGCCGAAACAGCTGCCGATGACATTGGTGGAAATAACAAAATATTTGGTTGTATCTATAGCTTTACCGTCGCCTATAAGTCCGTCCCACCAGCCAGGTTTTCTGTCTCCCTCATACATTCCGGCAGCATGGTGAGAACCGGAAAGAGCGTGGGTTATAAGAACGACATTGTCTTTTTCTTCATTAAGTTCGCCATACGTTTCATAAATTATCTGCCACGGCTCAAGTATACGTCCGCTTTCTAAATATAAAGGCTTAGTAAATTTGGCTGTTTTAGTTTCAATTTTCATATTGGCCTTTTTTCATGTAATTTTATCATATTAACTCGTCTAAAGGTTTCGGTTTGCAAAAATAAAATCCCTGAAACTCATCAATTCCTATTTTTTTTAGTATTTCAAACTTTTCTTTATCGCTTACAAATTCTGCTATGGTTTTTATATTAAATTTATTGGCAAATTCGACAATAAATTTTACTATTTCATAATACATTACATTATTGATGTTTTTTATTAAAAATGCGTCAAGTTTTAAATAATCCGGTTTAAGATAAAGTATATTGATAAGATTTGAATATCCGCTTCCGAAATCGTCTATTGCAATTTTTACGCCGTCTCTTTTAACGTGTGTTATAAATTCAATAACTTTGTCAAACTGTTCAATACTTTCCGTTTCTAGTATTTCAAACACTATATTTGATATCTGGTGTTTTTCCAACAGAGAATAAATAAATTTTTTCGTTTTTTCATTTGAAATATCCATATATGAAAGATTTATAGACACCGGAATTCCGTTGAATTTATCCATATTTTCAAAAACTTTTTTTATCATAATTCTTGAAAAAGCGTTATAAAGTTTAAATTCTTTTATCAAATCCATAAATTCCGCAGGAGAAATTATTCTGTTTTCGTATTTGATTCTCATTAAAGATTCATATTTTATAACTTCTCCGTTTTTATTCACTATACACTGATAATAAGGAATTATGTCTTCGTTTTCCAATACGACAAGCAGCTGCTGCAGTTTTTGAAGTCTTTCTTTTTGTGCTTCTTGAATGGCTTCGTCATATATCTTATATTTAAGTATTTTGTCTTTGTAAGCCAGCTTCAGTGCTGTTTCCGCAGTTTCAAGAAGCTTTCCTTTCATAAAGCTGGCTCCGACTGAAAAATTGATTTTTATATCGTTATATTTAATATCCATTCTGACAATTTCTTTTAAATCTTCTTCTTTAACGATATAAGTCAAGCCTATGGCAAACTCGTCGCTTCCTATTCTGTATACATTTTTGTATTTTTTAGTAAGTTCTTTTGCAATAAGCACCAATATCTCATCACCTGTTTCATATCCGAATATATCGTTTAAATCGGAAAAATCATCTATATCAATTAAACATACCGATTTATAATTTTCAATATCTTCAATCAGTTTATTTCTGTTAGGCAGACATGTGAGCCTGTCGTAATAAACCCTTTTCATAAGTTCTTTTTGGGACTGTTCATAGTTGTTTTTAAGTTTTTCATACTGTGAAATAGTCTGTTTCATGATTTTTTTGGAAATAAGATATGCAATAAAGAAACTAACCAGTACGAAAAGCAAAAGAAGAACGATAGTAAATGTCAGCAGTTCTTTAACGTCATTAATAATATCTTCCTGTATAGACTTAATGTCTTTCATAACCTGCGAATAATAAAACCCTTTTACAAAAACGTAATTATAAGGTCTGTAAATCGTAAAATATGAAAATTTTTCTTCTTCGAGACCGGTTTTTGGATTTTTATAATAGTAGCTGATAAAACATCCGTTTTTTCGTTTAAGACAGTTAAAATACTCTCTTTTATAATACTTGCCTTTAATATCGGATTTGTCCAGGTCCAGCTCTTTGCCTATCAAAGACGTAATAGGATGGTATATAATTACTCCGAATTTTCCTTTTTTGGCAAACCAGTTTGTAATCTGTCCGATAGCTACATAATTTAATTTGTTTTTTTTGTTTATTGTTTTAATATATTCGACAATTTCATTTTTAATCATATTTCTGATAATTCCAAGCCTGTAAGCCACACCGAACCTGCTGCCGTCAGGAAGTATTTTTTCTACAGAAAGATAATCACTGTTTTTATATTTTGATACCAGATATTTATGTCCGTCGACTTTAATGTAACTTTGATACAGCTCAGGGTATGTTATCTGTTTAGAGATAATATAAAAAAACATATTTCTTGTCGCATGCAGTTTAAAAAACTGCTTGCGGTTGGATTTAAAATTCATTAAGTCTTTTTGAACAAGGTTTAAAATCTCTTTTAGGTCTCTGTTTGCAGTCTGATAAGTCGACACTCTTATCATATTGACGGCATCGATGATAGAATTCATACTGCTTTTTAAAATTTTTTTTCATTATTCAAAACAATATTATTTACTTTCTGAAACTCTTTTTGAGTTAAATCTTCAACAAAAAAAGTATAAAAAATAGTAAAAACTATCAGCCCGAATATAATTAAAAATATAGGTATTAAAAAAATCTGATTAATTAGTTTTCTCAATGGCTTCCTTTAAATCATTAATCAAATCTTCAACGTCTTCAAGTCCGATACTGAGTCTGATTAAACCTTCAGGAACTCCTGCGGCTTCAAGCTCTTCATGCGAAAGCTGCTGATGAGTTGTACTGGCCGGATGTGTTGCAAGAGATTTGCTGTCTCCAATATTTGTGACAAGCGAAAAAATTTTAAGTTTTTTAACTATATTTTTTGCCGTTTCGTAATCAGATACTTCAAAACTTACTATTCCACCCGCATATTTTAAATATTTTTCGGCATAAGGATAATTAGGATCAGACTTTAGCAGCGGATAGTTTACTTTGTTAATTTTAGGATGAGAAGATAAAAATTCTGCAATTTTAAGAGCATTTTTTGAATGTTCTTTTATTCTAAGGTGCAGATGTTCAAGTCCCTGCAGAAGAAGCCATGAATTAAACGGTGAAATAACCGCTCCGTAATCTCTTAAAAGAGCCAGTCTGGCTCTTGAAATAAAAGGATTATCAAATTTTTCATTATATACAAGACCGTGATAACTTTCATCCGGTTCGTTAAATTGCGAATATCTATCGGTTTTAAGCTTATCTTTGGCAAAAGGAGCTTCTATGATACAGCCGGCTATTGCGCTTCCGTTTCCGACAATATATTTACTTGCACTGTGTACTACAATGTCTACACCGAGTTCTACAGGTTTGATTCCGTATGGAGTGGCAATTGTATTGTCGCATATTACAATAACTCCGTGTTTTTTTGCAATTTCGGTTATTTTACCGAAATCAGGCACAGTCAACGCAGGATTTGCAACACTTTCTATTAATATCAGTTTTGTTTTCTCATCAATCAGTTCATCAAGTTTTTCCGGAGTGTGTACATTGAAATATTTTGCGCTTATTCCAAACTGTTTTAAAGTCTGTGTATTTAATGTAATACTTCCTCCGTAGAGTTTATCGGAAATAATTACATTATCGCCGCTTTGTACAAGGTTTGCTATAGAATAAAATATCGCAGCCATACCGCTGGCGGTTGCCAATGCGTCTATTCCTCTTTCAAGTGCAGAAATTCTTTTTTCAAACACTCTTGTCGTAGGATTTCCTATTCTTGTATAAATATTGCCTTCTTCTTGCAGATCAAAAAGTCTTGCGGCGTGATCGGTATCTTCATATTCATACGCAGTCGTCATATAAATCGGCACCTGCATTGTTTTTTGTTTATCTTTTTCATATCCGAAATGCAGTGCTAAAGTGGCGTCTTTCATAAAAAAATCCTTTTTGATAAAATTACCATAATTATACCAAAGGATAAAAATGGAAGATAAAGTTTTCAGCAAACCTATCGAAAAACAGTTTGAATTCGACGAGGAAGTTGCCAGTGTTTTTGACGATATGTTAAACAGAAGCGTACCTTTTTATAAAGAAAATCTGAATCTGCAGATTGATATCTTAGAAAAATTCCTCCAAAACGGAGATAAAGTAATAGATTTAGGCAGTTCCACCGGTACATTTTTAATTGAACTTTCAAAAAAGAAAAAGAATTTAAAACTGATAGGAATTGACAACTCGGTTGCTATGATTAAAAGAGCAAAAAACAAAGCAAAAGCCTTCGGATCTGAAGTCGAATTTGTAAACAGCGACTTTTTAAAGTACGATCTTTCAGGAGCCAAAGCCATAATAGCAAACTACACCGTTCAGTTTGTAAGACCTCTAAAACGGGAAAAACTTATAAAAAGAATATATGATTCGCTTGAAAACGGCGGAATTTTTTTAATGAGCGAAAAACTGATTACAGAAAATAAAAAATTAAATAAAACAATGATTGACATATATTATGAATATAAAAAGAAAATGGGTTACAGCGAATTTGAAATAGCCCAAAAAAGAGAAGCACTTGAAAACGTACTTATTCCTTATACTATGCAGGAAAATATTGAAATGCTGAAAAACGCAGGATTTAAAGAAACGGAAGTAATATTCAGATGGAACAACTTTGCCACATTTATAGCGTTTAAATAATTAACCCTCTTTGGAGTTAAAATTTATAGAAACGCTGCCTAATACTTCAAATTTGGCGTTAGGATCTATTTCCGCGTGTGAGAGCACCACTACGTCAACACCGAATCTTTCAAGAATCTCTGCAAGAGGTTTTCTTATTAACGGATCCACGATTAGTACGACAGGAGCAATGCCTTTATTAAGTATTTCTGCAGCGGCGTTGCTTATTTCTTCAACCAGCTTATTCATTTCCGCCACGGTCAGAATAAACTGTTTCTGCTCACCCTGCTGCTGAAGTTTGTTCATCAGATACTGTTCTGTCTGAGTGTCAAACGTTATCAGTTTAAGTGTGCCGTCTTCACTTTCATAAAGCTTGGTTATTACACGGCTCAGTGAGCTTCTTACATGTTCTACTATTACGTCTATGTTTTTAGTGTATTCGGCAATGTCCGCGATCGTTTCAAGTATCGTAATCATATCTTTAATAGGGATTTTTTCATGTAAAAGAGCTTTTAAAACCCTTTGAATAAGACCAATGTTTGCTACTTTCATTGCGTCGTCAACAATAGCCGGGAAATCTTTTTTTACTCTGTCAAGCAGGGCCTGTACATCCTGTCTGGTTAGCAGCTCTTCGGCATATTTTTTAATTATTTCGCTTATATGGGTAACTATTACGGTTGACGCGTCAACAACGGTGTAACCGTTCATTAAAGCTTCTTCTTTTTTCTCTTCGTCTATCCAGATAGCGTCTATTCCGAATGCCGGCTCTTTTACTTTTTCGCCCTCTATCTCTTCAATAACCATAGGCGTTGACATTGCCAGATATTTGTCAGGGAAAATCTCTCCTTTTGCGACTTCTACGCCTTTAAGAAGTATCTGATACTCCGTAGGTTTTAAATGCAGATTGTCTTTAATTCTGATTTGAGGAACTAAAAATCCGAAATCCTGGGCAATTTTTTTACGCATTGTTTTTATTCTGTCAAGAAGGTCTCCTCCCTGGTTCGGATCGGCTATTTTTATAAGCTGATATCCGATATCAAGCTCCAAAAGTTCCACTTTTAGTATATCTTCAAGCACTTTTTCTTCTTCTTTTGCGAGCTCTTCAGGAGACTTTTTAGGTTTTTGCTCTTCTTCTTTGGCGGCTTCTTTTTCTTTTTGAGTTTTAGGTTTAGGAGGTGATTTTTTCTTAAATTTGGCAATTAAGGACTGAATCGGATCGACACCTTTTTCGCTTTCCATCATTAAATAACCGGTAATTAAAAACACAGAACCCACAAAAATCATGCTTCCAGTAGGAAATCCTGGGATAAATGCCATAAAAAAGAGAATAGTGCCTACTATTATCACTACCTTATAATCTCTGATAAGCTGCTTGATAACACCTTCGGCAAAATTTGTTTCATCTTTTGTAGCACGCGTAATGATAATACCGGTAGCGGTAGACACCATTAATGCGGGTATCTGTCCCACAAGACCGTCACCTACGGTTAATATCGTATATGTTGACGCCGCCTGGGCCAAATCCATTCCCTGCTGGAATACACCGATCATAAATCCGGCGATAATATTTACAAGTGTAATAATAATACCTGCGATTGCGTCACCTTTTACGAATTTGCTGGCACCGTCCATCGCCCCGTAAAAGTTGGCTTCCTGGATAAGCTCCGCTCTTCTTCTTTTAGCTTCCGCCTCGTCTATTAGTCCTGCGTTTAAATCCGCGTCTATCGCCATCTGTTTACCCGGCATTGCATCGAGTGTAAATCTTGCAGCAACTTCGGCAACCCTGGTAGAACCCTGTGTAATAACCATAAAATTGATAATCACCAGAATAATAAAAACTATAATTCCGATTACGTAGTTTCCTCCCACAACGAAATTACCGAATGCCGTAATAATTTTCGACACGGCGTCGGGTCCTTCGTAACCTTTAGACAAAATCATTCTTGTTGTTGCCACGTTCAACGAAAGCCTGTATAACGTAACAATTAATATAATAGTCGGAAACGTTGTGAAATCAGTAGGTTTTGGAATATATAAACTTAATAACAGTATAAGTACGCCCACAGATAATGAAATAGTTAAGAAAAAATCGAGTATACCGCTAGGAAGCGGTACTATAATGATTAAGAGTATTGCAAAAACAAATGCAACAACACCTAAATCGGTAATTTCGCTAAATACTTTTAATGAGTTTTTAACTTTATTTATCAGATTTCATCCTTATTACGTCGTCTAGCGTATAATGCTGTATTATTTTTAAAAATTCGTCTTCAAGAAAAGAAAAGAAAGGTCTGATAGAACATATGCTTGCCCTTCCCCTCATACAGTCTTTAGGATCACTGGAGCAATAAAACACAAGAGAATTTTTATCTTCCATAACTCTAAAGATATCTATAATTTTAATTTCTTTAGGATCTCTGGCTAAAATAAATCCTCCGTGTATACCTTTAAAAGATTTAACAAAACCTTTTCTAGAAAGTGTCTGTAAAAGTTTTGCCAAAAAAGGTTTTGGTAATTCTGTAATTTCAGCCAAGTGTGTAACATCAACCGGTTTGTCGAATTTTGACAGTTCAACCAGTGCGTGTAATGTATATGCGGTAGATTTAGTAA
The DNA here is from genome assembly GCF_004006315.1 of Nautilia sp. PV-1. Classification (NCBI taxonomy): domain Bacteria; kingdom Pseudomonadati; phylum Campylobacterota; class Epsilonproteobacteria; order Nautiliales; family Nautiliaceae; genus Nautilia; species Nautilia sp. PV-1. The sequence continues at coordinate 843,196 of NZ_CP026530.1, read as the reverse complement.
ACAGCAACTTTCATCCTTTTTGTAAAATTATACACAAATTATCTTTTTTAGTTAAACTTTATTGTAAAAATTGCACCGTTTTTTGCATTTGAAGCTTCAAGTTTGCCGTTAAAATATTTTTCAATAATTGTTTTTGACATATATAGCCCTATCCCGCTTCCTTTTACCTCTTTTGTCGTAAAATAAGGATCAAAAATTTTATACATAATTTTTTCGTCAATTCCTCCGCCGTTGTCTTTTATAGATACTGTTTTGTTTTTTGAATCAATAACAATTTCAATTTCACCTTTTTGAACACCGTTTTCTTCAATTGCGTCTTTTGCGTTGGAAATTAAATTCAGCAGTACCTGCTGAAACTGCGTTTTACTTCCGTATACTTTAAAATCGTCCCCGTTTATTTTTACTTCTATATTTTTTGATTTCAGCTGTTCGTTAATTAATTTTAACGTATCTTCAAGCGCAACTTTTATGCTAAATAGAGTTTTTTTATTGTCATCTTTAAAGAAATTTCTGAAATCATCAATAGTAGAACTCATAAAAAATATTGTTTTCATGTTTTTTTCCACGAATTCGTCAAGTGCGTCTTCATCACATCCGTGTTCTTCCACATATTCGGGAAGCAGCTGAAGATTTATGGCCAGCGTATTAAGCGGCTGTCTCCACTGGTGGGCGATGGCGCCGATCATTTCACCCATTGCGGCAAGTCTCGTCTGGTGTGCAAGTATCTGATCTTTTTTTGATATTTCATCAACAGCTTTTTGAACTCTGTATTCCAATGACTGGTTTAATTCTCTTATCTTTTCGTTGTACTGTCTTAATTTTCTGTTTTTAAACGCCAATACAATCAAAAATATTAAAATCACACCAATAACAGCGATAAACGTAACAATCCACTCTTTGTATATCTCCCAGAAAGTAGTAGGCTTATTTACATATATTGCGTTTTTGTAACCGAGCGAATAAGCGTCTATTCCGAATTTTTCCAGATTCTTTACGTTTAAATACATTTTATTTGCTTTTTCGAATGTATAAGGAATGTGTTCAATCGGAACGCCCTGAAGATATTCAAGCACTTTTTTAGCCACTTCTTCACCCTGTGAAAAGGCATCAGTAACTTTACCGCCTACGATATTCGTATTAGGAATATTTACGAATATATCTGTATGAACAATTATCGGATCATTGTAAACCTTTGATATCATCTGGGATGCTATGACATAATTTACATGTTTGCCGTTTAAATGATAGCTTGAAGGAGTTAAAAGCATCATTACTGAATTTTTATGATAGTTTTTCAGTTTATTTAAAACTTCGTTCAGGTCTTTTGTGTTTATAACTATAAATTTGATATTTTTAATGTGTTTAAAAGCATTTAGATACTGTTTTACAACCAGTGTACCTGAAATGGATGCGTCAGATACGATATATACGTATTTTAGATCTTTTTTTATTTTTTCTGCAAATTTTAGATTTTCAAGAGGCTCTTTTTTTTCAAATACACCGGTATATATGTATTTGTCCAATATGTCCGCAAGACTAAGGTTGTTTACTCCGCAAAAGAAAACTTTGGCATTTTTAAAAAGACCGTCGTTTTTGTATTTTCTTACGAAATTTAATGCATTGTCGTCGGTCGTTATGATAATATCGAATTTGATACCTTTGTATTTATTATTTAAATAATTGTAATAATTATACATTCTTATCGGATTAGGTCTGAAGATTTTTGTATCCATAAATTCTATATATTTTTTTAAGTCTTTTTTACCCCTAAGGGTTTTAAGAATACCTTCAAGCTCTCCTTTAGTCCAGGCAAGCTGTATGGAATATGAGTTTAAAATCAGTACGTTTTTTGCAAAAAGCGACATTACTAAAAATAAAACGGTAATTAATATTCTCATATTTACACTCCGGTTATAAAACTGATGCTAATTTTATCGTAAACAGACATAAATGTAAATTTGCTTTTTTTACAAAAAAGATGTATACTTTCATTTCAATTCAATGAAAATTGAAAATTTACCAATCAGGAGGCTGACATGGCTTTGGATTCGGCGAAAAAAAGAGAAATTATCGCTAAATTCGGAAATGATGAAAAAGATACTGGAAGTCCTGCGGTTCAAATCGCATTATTGACTGAAAGAATCAATGAAATCAACGAACATTTACAAACACACAAACACGATCACTCAAGCAGATTAGGTTTACTTAAATTAGTTGGACAAAGAAAAAGATTAATGAGATACTTAAAAAGAAAAGATCACGACAAATATCTTGAAGTGATTACAGCTCTTAATCTTAGAGATAGAGTTTAATCTCTATTTCTTTTTTTATATCACCTTTAGGTGTCTGTCACTGATTTACACCTTCCGTTTTCCACATTTTTATTTTAAATAACATTTAGTTTATTTATTAAGAGCTTTTTTTTCGAGTTTATCAAGTTCGTCTTTAAAAGTAATATTTTTGGGCAATATACTTCCGTGGTAATAATCAAAAAGTTTTTTATGTCTGTTTTTATGAAAAAGAATCTTTTCAAAAAATTCAAAACTTTTTTCTTTATTTTGCGCAACTACAAAATTTTCATTAAAAAGCTTCAATGCGGTTAAAAGATCCGATGTGGTTGATTTTGGATTGTTTGCTATTTTTAACAAATCCTCAAGTGTCAGCTCTTTATTTTTATTTGTAGCGGTTTTCTTTTTGTTTTTGTTTTTTCTTGCGAGATAAAAAATTATCAGCAGGCATAAAAACGTGATAATCCCGAGATAAGCCAGAAATGCCAAAGGCGTACTCGGAAAAACATTCCATACTATGTCGCTTACAAAAGAGAAAAAAGAAAGTATTTTTTCTCTCAATTATTTAAGTCTTTCTAAAACTGATTTTTCATGTGCGGTAAGTCCTTCGGTATGGGCAAGCAGCGCACATTCTTCTCCCATTTCTTTTATCGCATCCCTGCTGAATGAAATAATAGATGATTTTTTCATAAATATTTCAACATTCAAAGGAGAATAAAATTTAGCCGTACCGCCGGTCGGAAGGGTGTGGTTAGGCCCCGCTATGTAATCCCCGATAGGTTCCGGAGTATTTTCTCCTAAAAATATGGCACCGGCGTGTTTTATTTTCGGAAGAAGATCAAAAGGATTAGCAGTAACTATTTCCAAATGTTCAGGGGCAATTTCATTCATAAGATCAATTGCTTCTTCTATTGATCCGGCTATTATTATTGCTCCCCTTTCTTCTATAGATTTTCTCGCTATTTCCTCTCTTTCAAGTTCTGCTAAAAACCTGTACACCTCATCTTTTGTTTTTAAAGCCAGCTCTTCAGAATCTGTAATCATTATAGAACTTGCCATTTCATCATGCTCGGCCTGTGAAAGAAGATCTATAGCCATATAATTCGGTTTAGCGGTTTTATCGGCAATAATACCTATTTCGCTAGGTCCAGCAATCATATCTATATTAACTTCCCCGTAAACAAGTTTTTTGGCCGTTGCTACAAATATATTACCGGGACCAGTAATTACATCCACTTTAGGAACTGTTTCGGTTCCGTAAGCCATTGCTGCTATGGCGCTGGCTCCTCCGACTTTAAATGTTTTAGGGCATCCGCATATATATAACGCGCCTAAAAGCAGTTTATTCGGTTTGTTTTCAATAACGGGCGTAGTTACCACTATCTCTTTTACACCAGCTACAATAGCCGGTATAACATTCATCAAAAGAGAACTCGGATAAAAAGCCTTACCTCCGGGAACATACACTCCAGCTCTGTCAACCGGTGTGACTTTCTGACCCAATACCGTGCCGTTGTCTTCAAAAGTCAGCCATGTTTTGGGCATCTGTTTTTCATGATACGATTTTATCCTGTCAAATGCCAGGTGAAGAGCACTTTTTAATTTATCATCTAAGTTTTCGTATGCGTTTTTCATCTCTTCTTCAGAGATTTCAAGTTCTCTATCCGTTTCGGGAGACCATTTGTCAAATTTTGATATATGTCTGAAGAGAGCAATGTTGCCTTCTGTTTTAACTTCGTTTATTATATTTTTAACTATTCCCTCAACATTTTCAATATCCATTTTACCGCGTGTTAATATTTCGTTAAACTCTTTTTCAAACTCTGAAGAAGTTGTTTTTATAATTTTCATAACTTCCCTTTTTTTAAGAAATTGTATCAAATTTATCTCATAAATGTTAAAATTTCAAAAAAAGGCTCTGTATGCAGATCAGTCTTGTCGGCTTTAGTTTTATTCTTATTTTAATCCCGTTAATAATTTCATACAAATTCAGAATAGGTATAGAAAAAGAACTCTTAATAAATTCTCTAAGAGCGTTTTTACAACTCACCGCTTTAGGTTTTGTTTTAGGTTTTATTTTTAAAATCACAAATCCTGTTTATTATATTCCTATAGTGCTGGCAATGCTTTTATATTCCGCTTATATAGCCAAAAAAAGAAGCGAATTCAGTTTTAAAGCGGCTTTTTGGTCGTTAACTCTCAGCACGGTTATTATATTGACGATACTTATAGTTTTTAAAATAATTTCTCTTAAACCAAACGAGTTTATACCCATTGCCGGAATGATTATAGGCAATTCTTTAAACACATACACGCTTACAATAGAAAGAATAAGACGCGAACTAGAACTTCAAAAAGAGCTTATTGAAGCATTTATCGCCATAGGAGCCAATATAAAAGAAGCTTTGAAAATAATGCAGCGCCAGGCTATAAAAGCCGCACTTATACCGGTTAACAACATGCTTCAGACGATTGGAGTTGTGGCAATTCCGGGTATTACAACAGGTATGCTGCTCGCAGGTGCCAGTCCTTTGGAAGCCGTAAGTTATCAGATAGTCATTATTTATATGTTAGTTAGTATCAATCTGTTCAGTGCGCTTTTCGGAAGTATGTTCTTTATTAACCAAAAAGTGCTATAATATAAAAAAAAGAAGTCCGTCATGCAACAACAGGATTTAAAAAAAGAGATCGAAGAATTAAAAGAAATGGTAAAAACTTTAAGTGAAAAAGTAAATAAAAACACTCTGAGCGATTTAATTCCGCAGGAAGAACTTGAAAAACTGGAAAAAATTAAAAATGAGACAAAAGAACTGATTGAAAAATCTAAAATTAAAGAAAACCCTTTAAGTGCGGCTATAGTGGCCGGAATAGCAGGTTTTTTAATAGGAAAAATATTCTGCGGGGACAAACATGAGTAAAGTTACGATAAGTGACTTTTTACTTGCCGTATCTGATTTAATTGAAGCGCAGAGCAATGCCTTAAAACAGGAGTGGAGCGAATTTTTTAAAGAAGAGAGAAAAAAGCTGAATTATTTATCGAAAAATTTCGCTTTTTATTTTATTTTTGCCGTTTTGTTTGTATTGGGTTTCAGTGTTTTTTGTTTCGGGCTTTATAAACTGCTGGAAAAATTTATGCCCGATTTTATCGCTCTTTTTGTTATTTCATTTATTTTTTTTATTGCAGCGTTTATATTTGCGAAAAGTATAAAAAATGAATGATTTAGAAAAAGCCAAAGAAAATTTAAAAGCCTTGATGGAAGGCAAAAGAACAAAACGGCTCACGCTTCAAGAGGCAAGGGAAAATCTTATAAAATGCGACCCCCAAATAGATATAGCGCCTGTTTTGTCATCATTAAACAAAGGTGATTATTATCTGGCTTTAAAATTTTTATTTTTAGAACTTGTTACGACACCGGGCATGATTGAGTTTTTTGCACCCGTTATCGTAAAAATAATAGAAAAGAGAAGTTAGTCTAAATTATAGACTTTCTGTATATGAAGGGCCTTGTCGAATTCATAAATTCTTGGAATACCCGTAGCGATTTCGAATTTAGGAATATCTTCATCACTGATTCCGTCAAGCTCTTTAACCATCCCTCTTATCGTATTTCCGTGAGCTGTAATTAATACGTCTTTTCCTTCTACCAAAAGAGGAGCCACTCTTTCATGAAACGCCTGCATTGCTCTTATCTGATTGTCTTTTAGACTTTCGGTACTAGGAAGCAGTTCCTGAGGAAAGTTTTTATATTTAGGATCAAATCTAGGATGTCTAGGATCGTTCTCGCTTAGCGGCGGAGGCGGAACGTCATAGCTTCTTCTGTAAAGAAGAAATTTTTCTTCACCCACTTCAGCTTTTACTTCATCTTTGTTAAGCCCGGTAAGAGCACCGTAAAACCTTTCGTTAAATCTCCAGTCTTTTATATGATCAAGCCACAGCAGATCAAGTTCTTCTAAAATAATAATCCCTGTTTTAATCGCCCTTTTAAGATATGAAGAAAAACATATATCAAAACTCAAACCGGCTTCTTTTAATCTTTTACCGGCTTTTTTGGCTTCTTCTATACCTTCGGGAGCCAGGTCAACGTCAACCCACCCCGTAAATCTGTTTTGTTTGTTCCATTCGCTTTTTCCGTGTCTGACTAATACAAGTTTTGCCATATTCATCCTTTATGAAAATTAATTTTGGAATTTTATCAAATTTTTTATACTTGCCCTGTTTTTCCATTCGGCTAATTTAATTATAGCTAAATTTATGTCAAACTCCTTGTTTATCATAGGAAAAATCACTTCCCCGTCAACTGCGACAAAAAACATGTCGCTGAATTCTTTTTTATTTTTTCTCTGAATTATAAGATATGTAAGTTCATTGTCTATAGTTCTGGGAATACTTTTATCTATGCAGACACCTATTTGTTCTCTCATAAACGTATTAAGCGATTTCATATAATTTAAGACGATATCTTCCCAGCCGAGTTCATCACCTAATGAGTTGAAAATTTTTAAATCAGTAATTCTAAGTTCTCCATTCTCAATTCTCCATTTATCATTAACCCACACTCCCACGTCATATTCGGAAAGTCTTTGTTTGAACTTTTCAAAATCTTCTTCAATATCGGCTGAATAAAACGGGTAATTTGATAAAATTTTAAAAGATATATCGGGACGCAGATATTTTTTATACATTAACTACCTTTTTAAGGAGAATTATGCCAAAAATTTTAATAACAAACGACGATTCTTTTGAAGCGAAAGGACTTGAAGTTTTAATTAACGCCGTAAAAGATTTGGGTGAAGTGTATATCGTGGCTCCGGCTACACATAAAAGCGCATGTTCTCATTCTCTTACGATTACCAAACCTTTAAGATTTATTGAAATAGATAAAAATTTCTTTAAGCTTGATGACGGAACTCCGGCTGACTGCGTTTATCTTGCAATGGATAAAATTTTTAAAGAACAAAAACCCGATATAGTATTAAGCGGAATAAACCACGGCGCGAATATGGGAGAAGATGTAAATTATTCGGGGACTGCCGCCGGCGCTTTTGAAGGAGCCGTTCACGGTATCCCTTCTATAGCATTCTCCCAGGTGCTCAAAAGCTATGACATTCCGCCTGCTGAAGTCGACTGGTCAAAAGCTGCAGACGTTGCAAGAGAGCTTACGAAAAAAGTACTCGAAGGAAAAATAAATATTCCGCACAGGCAGATACTTAACGTAAACATTCCTAACACAAAAGAGATAAAAGGATATAAAGTCACAAAACTCGGATACAGGCTCTACGGATTCGACGCTCACAAACACCATAACCCAAGAGGCGAGGAATATTACTGGATAGGACTGCATCCTTTAAAATTCAAAGAAGAAGAAAACAGCGATTTTTTTGCAGTCAAAAACGGCTACGTTTCTATAACACCTTTAAAACTGGACATTACTGCTTACGAAACAATAGAAGAGTTAAAGAATATAAATGTATGAAAAATTACATGCCTTTTTAACAAGGTTCGGGCTTAATCTCAGACATTCGGTAACAAATCCTGAAAAAAACGTTTTTCTTTCAAAACTGACAGATTATAAAACAGGTTTTACCAGCTACGGCAAAGGAGAAAACGAACAAAAAGCCCTTCTAAGCGCATACGGTGAAATGTGTGAAAGAATAATAACAAGAAACTATTTTGAAGAATACTATATCAACAACCTTTATCCGAATATGCACACAGGTGAATTTTTAAATGAAAAGCTTAAACGCCACTATAAAACGGAAGAAATGGAAAAAGAAGATTTAATCGATTTTAACAGCGACAGTTTTGATATTTTATCAATACCGTTTATTGAAAAATCCACTGCCAAAACCGTCTATTTTCCTATAAACATTCTGCAAAACCTGTATGCGAGCAACGGTATGGCGTTTCATTTTGATTTAAACACGGCATATTACAACGCAAAAACGGAAATTATTGAAAGATACGTAAAATTTGACGTTATAAAATACGGACTGCCGCTGCCTAAAATAGACCACCCTTTAAATTCTGAAAATATACAGATTTACGACGCAACACTAAACGGTAAATATCCTGTAATGGCTGCCAGTTTTATAGAAGACGGAGAAATAATTCTCTCTTTCGGGTGTGATTTGAACAGGGAAGAAGCTGTAAAAAAAGCCTACCTGGAACTATGGCAGACGGAAATGAGGGAAAGAGGCAGATTTAACGAAAATATAGAAGAAGTTAAGAACTCTTTTAATCTTTACAGACATTTTGTCAATTTAAGCGGAGACGTTCATGTCAATTTTTTAAAAAACCCTCTGTTTAAAGTCGCAAAATGGGATTTTGATGATTTGGATGTTTTTTCACAAGAGGAATATATTAAAGTATACGAAGCCAATCCGTATTTTGCCCTGCAGGTTATCATACCGGGAATAAGCGAGGTTTACCCTGTTGAAGATATGATTTTTAACAATATAAACCAGGGAAAACTTTATTACAGGGACAAAATATTAAATTACGAAAAATACCCGGAAAATGAAATATATGAAATAATAGACGAGCTTAAATACTCTTTTGCAACCGAAATAGGAGCATTAATCGGTGTAAAATTTAATGACCCGGTATTTGCCGACGATTTCGAATTTTATTATAAAAACCGTAAAAAGCCGGAATTTTCCGAGCAATATATAAATATACTCAATCTTTCAAGGAAACTTCATGAGATATGACAGATGCAGAAAACTTTTTTCTAAATTCGAACATTTGAAAGATTTAAAAATTTTAATATGCGGCGCCGGCGGAGTCGGCGGATACGCCCTTGAATGCCTGTACCGCTCCGGCGTAAAAAATATTACAATAGTGGATTATGATACATTTGACATAACCAATCAAAACAGACAGATAGGCAGTGAATATACCGGAGAAAAAAAAGTGGAAGTTTTAGCCAGACTCTATCCCGGTATAACGCCTGTCGATATGAAAATAACAAACGAAAATATAATATCTTTAAATATTGGTCATTATGATATTGTTATAGATGCAATAGACGATCTTGACGCAAAAATAGCCTTAATAAAATCAGCCCATCCCAAAATAATCTCCTCAATGGGAGCGGCAAAAAGAATAGACCCTACAAAAATAAGAATAGAAAGCATATGGAAAACAAATACCGACCCACTTGCCAAAAAAGTAAGGGACAGATTAAAAAAAGAAAAATTTAACGGTGATTTTAAAGCTGTATATTCTATAGAAAAGCCTGTAAAATGCGAAATGGGAAGTTTCGTAGGAGTAACCGGAGCTTTCGGATTTGCCTTATGCAGTGAAGTTCTTAAAGATTTTGTATAATGCCTTAAATTAGATCAAACACATTAGGTTTTAATAAATAAAAGCCTTTCGTTGCCGAATAATGAAAGTTTTTATTTACATTAATTTAATTTTCGAATTATTTATAAGATTAAAAGTATTAGATAACAAAACAAACTAAAAAAGCATTAAAACATTTGGTGTCAGACTCAAATAATAAGATAAAAAATTAAGAGGAAAAATCCTCTTAATCAACGATAGTTCCCTGATCTCTGATATCAAGATACCATTTAGGAAGCGTGTCAGTCCATTTTCTGACAACAGGGAAATATGCTTTAATATTTTCATATACAGTAGCAAAATCTTTTGACTGGTTAGCATATTTGTTAAGAATTTTGATTGTGGCTTTTTTAGCAGCTTCATTAACATCGTCAGGGAAAACGCCGAGTTTAACGTCATATTTTCCGTTAAGAATGTTTTTAAGCTGAATTGCGTTTTGATATTCGAATTCAGTAAATATTTTACTGTGAAGCATGTTAGCCGCAGCAGTAAGAATAGCCTGATGTTCTTTTGGAAGTCTTTCAAAAGTTCTTTTGTTAAATGTAAGTTCAAGAATACTTCCCGGCTCATGCCATCCTGAATAGTAGTATTTAGCAACTTTATAGAAGCCCATTTTAATATCAAGACTCGGTCCTACCCACTCAGTAGCGTCAATAACGCCTCTTTCAAGAGCGGTGTATATTTCTCCTCCCGGGATATTTACAGGTTTAACGCCTAATTCCGCCATAACTTCCCCGCCGAGTCCCGGAATTCTCATTTTAAGGCCTTTCATATCAGCAAGCGATTTAATAGGTTTTCTGAACCATCCGCCCATTTGGTTTCCGGTATTACCGCCTTTAAACGGAATTAAATTATATTTAGCGTAAAGTTTTCTCCAATGATCCATTCCGCCGGCAAAATCAAACCATGAATCAAGTTCGTTTGCGTTCATGCCGAAAGGGAATGAACTAAACAGTGCAAATGCGATATTTTTACCTTTCCAGTAATAAGGTCCTGAATGGAATCCGTCAATAAGCCCTTTTGAACATGCGTCAAATACACCAAGCGCCGGCACTAATTCATTTGCTCCGTAAATTTTAACTTTTAAGCTTCCGCCGCTCAGCTCTTTAACTTTATCAGCAAACCAGAGCATATTTGTTCCCATAATAGGAAGCGTCTTCGGCCATGAAAGACAGATTTTAAGAGTTTTAGTGCTTCTAGCATAAAGGTTCGTCGTAAAAGTAGACGCCGCTACAGCCCCTACCCCTGCAGTTTTAAGAAATTTTCTTCTATCCATTTTTTTCTCCTTTATAATTTTTAACGTTTCATTTTATCATAATTAACAGGAAATTTAATAAAAAGATAACTTTTACTTATAAAAAAGGGAAAAAAAGAAATAGTTTAATAAAAAATGGCTATTACGGCGTAACTTAAAAAGAGCATTAAGTGAGAAAGTCCCTCAAGATAATTGGTTTCACCGTCTTCCGTAGTTTTCCACACAAGAATAATCGTAAGTATTAAAGCTCCAACCTGAAGCGGGGTAAAATCAAGAGTAAGATTTACACCCACTATCAATGATAAGAATATCAAAGAAGGAACAGTTAAAAGTATACTGACAGTGCTCGCTCCCATTGCTATGTTTACGACACGCTGCATTTCGTCGTTTTTTGCAGCCCTGATTGCCGTAAAAAGTTCAGGCGCCACTGTTACAAACGCAATCAAAATACCGACAAATCCAGCGGTTAAGCCGAAATTCTGAAAAACTCCTACGCCGTCTTTTGCAAAAATTTCCGAAAGTACTCCGATTAAGACTAATAAAAATATCAAAAAACCGATATTAAAAAAGTTTGATTTTTTATCAAAATAATAATCTTCATCTTCTTCATCGTCTCTTTTATATTTTTTTACCCTGCTTCTTTTTTTGAATTTAAAGAAATGCACATGCGTATCCGTCTGAAATTTAAAAATAAAGAAATAATATACAGCAAGAAGAGCGGCAATTATCAAACTTGCGCTGTATAAAGCTTTTTGATCGGAATGCATTGAAATAGTTGTAGGCACCAAAAGCATAGCAGCGGCAACAAACAGTATAGTGGTATAACTAGCCGATGTGTCTTCATTGTGTACCTGTTCTTTAAAGTTAAGCCCTCCAACAAAAACGGCTATTCCCAGCAGAGCGTTTAAATCCACTATTACTGTGGCTATAATACCGTTTTTTACGGTTTCAACAACTTCCGGATGGGTTTTAGCCTCAAGCACAACCATAAATAAAATCAATATCTCAACCAAGACAGCACTAAACGTAAGTATCAGACTTCCGAAAGGCTCACCGAATCTCTCAGCAAGAATTTCCGCTATTTCGGATATTGTAACGGCCAAAGCGCCTATTCCGATTGCAGCAAAAAAAGTAGCGATAACGCTTAATCCCTGTAAATGAAAAACAACTGCCAGCGGCAGTGCACTAAATCCTACAAAAATATCCCAGTATTCTTTAAAAATATGCCTCGTGGGTTCTTCCAAGTTAACTCCTTAAAAAATGATTTGCTTTTTTTATTATATAAACGTCACCGTAATTTTTAAAAAATTTTTCAGCCTTTTTTAAAGCGATGATTTTATCAAATTCTCCCAAAAAAATCTCTATTTTTACATTGTTTAACTCTTTTATTATTTCCCAGTCAAAAGTAAACAGATTTAATAAGTCAGATTCGCCGCACTCATAATCCAGATATTTTTCATTAAAAAATCCTGCTTTTTTCAAGAAATTTTCTATATATTTTCGTTTGTCGTTTTTAAATGCTCTTAAGTTTAATTCAATTATCTTTTCACTGTATTCAAAGTATGCCGGAGAAAAAAGCTGCAGTTTGTCTATTCTGGCATTTTTTTTTAATGCATATGTAAGCGCTTTTTGAGCTCCGTAACTAAACCCCGCTACGGTAAAAGCATTGTCTTCAATATATTCAGAAAAAAGTTTAAATTCGTCTTTTAGGCAAAACCCGTTAAAATATTTCATTTTTCAGTTTTTCAAAATCTTCTTTATGTATTACTTCTTTTTCCAAAAGTACGTGATAAACCGCTTCAATCATTCTTATATTTGAAGCATAAAGCACTTTTACTTCGCTTAAAGCATCATTTAAGATGTTGGCTATTTCGCTTTCGTCAGAAACGATACTTTCTCCCATTGCATAATCTTTTACCATTTTTACAGCAAGTTCCCTTGCTTTTTTTAAATCCAGATGTGCGTTTGAATACTTTTCGTTAAAACGGTCTTCAACACCCACTCTGCCGGCAAGATAAACCTGAATTTTATTCATCATTTCAGTTTTTGAAACTATTTCTTTGTCTTCTTCTTTAAAATCGTCTTTTACAAGGGATATTCTTTCAAAATCAACACTCAACCATTCAGCGATTACAGCTTTACACGCCTGATAATAGCTTAGTATCTCTTTTTCTTTAGGGTTATATGTCTGAAGTCGTTTTTTACCTACCAAAACTTTGTCTTTAACGGCGTAAAAATCCTCCTCTTCAACAAAATGTTTCCCCTGTTTAAGAGCATATATGCTAGCTTCATTTACAAGACTGGCCAGCGCCGCCCCGCTGAAACCGACTGTCATTTTTGCGATGTTTTCCAAATTTCCTTTAAACGGTTTGTTTTTAAGATGAACTTTGAGTATTTCAACCCTGTCGTTAAGACCCGGCAGTTCTACATAAACCCTTCTGTCAAATCTTCCGGGTCTTAATAAAGCCTCATCCAAAAGTTCAACCTTGTTAGTGGCGCCGATTACAATTACACCGCTGCTTCCTTCAAAACCGTCCATTTCTGTTAAAAGCTGGTTTAAAGTGGCTTCCCTCTCATCGTTTCTTAAATTTCCCCTGCTTTTTCCTATTGCGTCTATTTCGTCTATAAAAATTATACTTGGAGCAGTCGCTTTTGCTTTTGTAAACAGGTCTCTCACCCTTTTAGCGCCTACACCGACGTACATCTGCACAAAGCTGCTTCCGCTTTGATAAAAAAACGGCACACCCGCCTCCCCGGCAAGAGCTTTAGCTATTAACGTCTTACCTACACCAGGAGGCCCTACAAGCAGCACTCCTTTAGGCAGTTCAATTCCGAATGCTTTGTATTTGTCCGGATTTTTTAAAAAATCAACAATTTCTACCAGTTCTTCTTTTACTTCGCTGATTCCCGCGACGTCTTCAAAAGTAACATCGGAAGTAGTGGGTTTTATAACGAAATCCTTTTCAATTCCGGTATCCATCTGCACCTGCACCTGCTGAGGAGGCTGTTGCTGAGCCGGAACCGCTTTTCTGAGCAGTACAACAAGCAGAATAAAAAAACCGAATACAATAATTACGGCTACTATCTGATTAATAAGTGTTTTTATATCAAGCCCGTCGCCTTTTAACGAAGCAAATAAAAGAAGCGCAATAATAATACCCGTTATTACGGACACTATCAGCGTGTTTTTATTGGATTTTTGCATAATTTACATCCTTTATGTCATATTCTTCAAAAGTTATCCAGCCGCCTTTAATATTCTGACCGCTTTTAATCAGCATTTTATTATAAAACTGGTCATATCCTTCATAATAGCCTTTTTTATAATTTTCTACGTGGACGACCAAAGGAACTTTATTTTCTATTCTGAAATTATAATTATTTTTTCTGACTATTTCTTCTATAATTTTAGCACGTTTTTTAGCTACGTCCCCTCTTACATCCTGTTTAAGCTCAGCCGAATGTGTTCCGTCTCTTGGAGTGAATCTGAATACATGTATATGTGTCAGAGGGTATTTTTTAAAATTCTCCAGGGCTTCATTCCAAATTTCTTCGCTTTCTCCCGGATGTCCGACAATAAAATCCGTTCCCAGAGCGATTTTCTCTGCTGCAAGTTTTTCAAAAAGCTCAAGTGTCTGTTTTACCCTGTTTCTTCTTTTCATAATCCTCAGCATTCTGTCGCTTGTATGCTGTAGTGCAATATGAAGATGTCTTTCCAGTATGCCGTTTTTGGTCAAATCTATCAGTTTGTCATTTAACTGGCTAGGCTCCAGACTACCGAGTCTTATTCTTTTAACGCCTCTGATTTTAGAAATTTTTTCTACCAGATCGGCAAGCGTGGTGCCTGTGTCTTTGCCGTAACTGCCCATATTGATACCCGTTAACACAAACTCGCTTATACCGTTTTGAGAAAGAGTTTCTATCTGTTTGAGAATTGTTTTTTCGTCAAGACTTCTTGAATGTCCCCGCACACTAGGAATTATACAGTATGCGCACTCAAAATCGCATCCTTCCTGAATTTTTATAAAAGCTTTTGTTTTTGAAAATGAAGTAATGATTTTTTTGTTTACAAAATCGAAATTTCCTAGTTTCACTCCGTTAAAATCAAGATACCTGTCAATTTCCTCTTTATATTTATGTCCGAGTACGCTTTGGACTCTACCGCTGTTAAAAAGCTCTTCACCCTGAGTATAAGCGGCACATCCGGTTAAAATTATTTTTTTATCCTGCCATTTATTAATATACTGTCTTAAATCCCTGTCGGCAAAATTAGTCACCGTGCATGAATTCACTATAATAATATCAGCCTCATCCTCATTTGCCGCAATATCAGACTGAATTGTGTTTTTCATTATTTCACTGTCGTATGTATTGCTCCTGCAGCCGAATGTTTTAATATAAACTTTCAATTATTTCCTTTTAAATTTGCTGAATATATCATAGCACAAACTCGTCATACTGCATTTAAGTCTGCGCCGTCTCAAAATATAATAAAAAATCGGCAGATAAAACAGATTCAGCACAGTACCCCACGCCAGACCGAAGCCTAATGCAATTGCAAGAGGTTGCAAAATTGCAGACTGGCCGCTTGGGAAAAACATAAGTGTCAAAAGACCGAAAAACGTAGTAATAGACGTCAGTAAAACGGGTCTAAGCCTATGTGAAGCAAATTCCAGTATCTCATTTACGCTTCTTGCCCTTTTTATAAAATCTATCATAACGATTCCGTCATTAACCACAACACCTGCAAGACCGACAATTCCTATCATTCCAAGCATAGTCATATTCATATCCATAATCATGTTTCCGACAATAACACCTAAAAACGACAACGGTATTACGGAAATGATAACAAACGGCAGCACCGCAGAATTAAACATAAGCACCAAAACTAAGAATATTAACAGTACAGCTACTATTAAGGATTCTTCCAGATCTTTCATAAACGCCTTGCTGGTTTTGGCGGCTCCCCCTATCAATACGGTAAGCCCTTCTTTTTTAAACTCTTTGAGCAGCGGGTCTACTTTTTTATAAAAATCTGCAGTTGTAATGATTTTTTTGTTTAACGAACCGTATACGGTTTTTGCGGCAATACCGTTGTATTTGTGTATTTTTTTAAAAGCTCTGGTTATTACAAAATCGCAGACTTTATCAAGTTCGATATACTGATTTGTTCCGGGAACCGTAACTCTGAAATTTTTAAGTTCATTATAAGAGTCTTTGTTTTTGTCTTTTAAAATAATTTTTACGATGCCGTCTTTATCAAACGTTTTATCATATTCCGCTTCGCCGAAAAAGCCTCTAAGCTCGTTAAACAGGCTCACCTGCGTAAAGCCGAGTTTCTGTCCGTAAGGATTGATTTTCAGTTTTAACTCATCAGCCCCCAGTTCAGCATCGTCATATATGTTATAAACGCCTTTTATCTTTTTCATAACGTTTTCAAGTTTTTTGATAGCTTTTATTATTTCTTCTTGAGACTTGCCACCGATACTTATTACTATATCGCTTTTGACAATACCCGCCTGAGGCACTATTACGTTAAGCTCGACCATTCCAGGTATTTTTATATGAGAAAAATCTTTTTTAAACATCTGTGCCAGCTGTTGAGCGGTATGTGTCCTGATCTGGTTTTTCACTTTGATGGGTTTAAATATCGGAGCAATATATTTATTATAAAAATCGGTAGGTTTTTTATCGTTTAAATCGACAAAAATATGAAAGTAGTTTGCACCTATATTTGCTTCTCCTTTATTGTTCATCTGCATACCCACAACGGTAGTAAAACCTTCCACGTCTTTACCCAGATATTTTTTAAGGTCGTTTTCGATTTTTTTAATCGCCGCTGCGGTCTGGGTTATTGTGTAATTGCTTTCAAATTTTCCGTTTACATAAATCTGACTTGCGTCAAAAGTCGGAAACAGCTGAAATTTTGAATGTTTCATACCTATACCGATTAATACAGGAACGAATATTAAAAAAAACATTAACGCGACATATCTTATTTTGAAAAAGAAAGTAAGCATTTTTTTATAGAGTGCGGAAAACTTATTCCAAAAACGGTCTTTTGAACTTTTTTCAACTTTTAATATCTCTTTTGAATGCAGCGGCAGAAACACAAATGCTTCAAATAATGAAGAAAGAATCAAAACGGTAATCATTATCGGCAGTATTTTCATAAAAACGCCTATTTCGCCTTTTATCAAAAGCATAGGCATAAAAGCCAAAATAGTAGTAGTTGATGAAGCCATAACCGGCCAGAAAACTTCCGAAGTCCCTTCAATGGCAGCGGTTACTTTGTCTTTTCCCATCTGCATATGGCGGTAGATATTCTCGCCCACTACTATAGCCTCGTCGACTATCATACCAAGAGCTATAAGAGCACCGAGCATTGAAAGGAGGTTTAAAGACAGATTCGCATAATCCAGATAAATCATTGCTATCGCGAAAGAAGTGGGAATTCCCATCGTAACGACCAGGGATATTCTCCAGTTAAGAAAAATCCACATAACAAAAAACACCAGTATCAGCCCGAATATGATATTGCTGACAACCGTATTGAACCTGTTTCTAACCCATTTGCTGGTATCGGTTGAAATACCGAAAGTTACTTCCGGATGTTTTTCATGATATTTTTTAAGAATCTGTCTGATTTTTTGACTGATAGCAATCGCGTCTCCGCTTTCGCCTTTTCTGACATCAATAGTAATATTTGGAATTCCGTCGTATTTGCCAATCTGTGTAGGAGTGGCATACTCTTTTTTTATATCAGCTATATCTTTTAATCTGACTTTTACGTTTCCTACAGTAATTATCATATTCTTAAACTGTTCAAGGTTTTTCGGATACATTGAAATAAAATAGTGTTTTTTGCCTTCTATTTTTCCGACCGGAAATATAGTGGAAACCTGAGAAAGAACATTTATAAGCTGGGATTTATTTATACCCAGACTTTCTATTTTCTGATTATCAAGTTTAAAATATATATTTTTGTCACTGTCACCACGAATATCAATCTGCGTAAGGTCTTTAATCTGAGAAAGAATTTTTTTAACGTTGTCGGCGTCTTTAAGCAGCTGGTCTTTGTTTAAAACGTTGCTCGCTACGGATATAAACATCAGAGGAAAAGCTTTTTTTGCAATAGTGACACTCGGTTCGCTCATATCGCTTGGAAGGTCTTTTTTTAAGTTTGATGTTATTGTTTTAAATTCGCTCAGGAGCTCCAGTTTATTTGCTCCCGGTTTTAAATTTACGGTTATTGTAAAACTTCCGTTTCTGATAACGCTTTCAACGGATGAAACTTCCTGATAGCTTTTCAGATCGTCTTCTATCTGCGTAACCGCCATTTTATCAAGAGTTTCAGGACTGGCGCCGGGATATCCGCCCTGTATAAGGATCTTATCAAGCGTTGCGGGAGGAAAAAGCTCTTTTGCTACGTTTCTGTAAGCCAAAATAGAAGATATAATCACAATTAAAAAAAGAACATGCGTAAATACCGCATTTTTAATAAAAAATTCTATAAATCTCTTCATATATCCTCTTTTTTGCGGAAATTGTAGCAAAAATTAATTAAGATGGAGTTAATAAAAAATATTAAAAAGTAAGTTTTTCCATTCTGTTTTTGAATTTAATTTTTTCTATTTTAGATGCCAAAAGAGAATTTTCCGCTTTAAGTGAATAATATTCGTTTAGAAGTTTATTGATTTTGACTGATTTTAAATATATTTCCGAAGATATATAAATTTTAGGAAACAAAATCGTAAGAGAAAATACAATTGTAAGAATAAGATTTCTGATAATTGTAGAAGAAAGACTCTCCTGAACTATATAATCTTCTATATTGTCTAAAAGTTCCGTTTTTTCTTTTGCGTTTATTTCTGCATTCATCCCTATCCCCTGATAAATTTAAACCCCCTGAGTTTTGCGCTTCTGCTTCTCGGATTGGTTTTCAGTTCCTCTTTTGAAGCAGTAAGAGGTTTTTTTGTTAATATTTTTCCAAGCTGATGATTTCCGCCGCATTCGCATTTTATAGCCTCCGGCGGGCATATACATTTTTTCGACCACTGCTTGAATCTGTTTTTAACAATTCTGTCTTCAAGCGAATGGAAGGTTATTATACCTAAAATAGTGCCGTTTTTGGCTAAAAATTCGGAATTTTCAAGAATTTTTTCCAATTCATTCAATTCGTTATTTACTTCTATTCTGACCGCTTGAAAAACTTTTGCCAAAGCTTTTTTGTCTTTCAGGCCTATATGTCCTAATATATCGGCAAATTCCCTGTTTGATTTAATAGGTCTTTTGGAAATTATTGCGTTTGCCACTTTTTTATATCTTCTGCACTCTCCGTAATCCCTGAAAATTCTCTCAAGATCCTCTCTGGAATAATAATTAAGAACTTCCCTGGCGCTGAGCTCCTGATTTTTGTTCATTCTCATATCAAGCTCATCGCTTTCAAAAGTAAATCCCCTCTCCGGATTGTCAAGCTGATAGCTGCTGACTCCTATATCGGCCAAAATCCCCGCTACAGGCAGATCTTTAGGAAGCTCTTTTAATGCTTCTGAAGCTCTTTTATTGATAAATTCAACCCTGTCTGAAAATTTTGAGAGTCTTTTTTTTGCAAAATTCATAGCTTCCGCATCCTGATCTATTCCGATAAGCTTTATTTCTGGGAACTTTTCAAGTATCGCTTCGCTGTGTCCCCCAAAACCTAAAGTACAGTCTATAAAATATCCGTTTTTAGGCATATCGTCAAATAGTTCGAGTGTTTCATTTAAAAGTACAGGTATGTGAGGTATGTTTAATTCGTTACCGGCATCTAAAGAAGCGTCGGATTTTAGTTTTTCGCTGTTTTTAATAATCAATTTTCATTTCTCCATTTTAAGTTTAATTATAGTATAATTATAGCAAAAAAGGCTAAACTTGGTAGTTTCGACCATATTAGACGAATATAAATTAACAGCTAAAATATTGTATGAAAAAAACATGATGAATTTAGGCATAGGAAGTATTTCCTTAAAGCTTGAGAACGATAAAATGATTATAAACAATCATCATAAATCCATTTACGAAGAAGATTTCTGTAAAATCGTACATATAAACAAAAAAGATCTGTCATGGAAAGAAACGTCTGCGGATATTAACATCCATGCAAGAATTTATAAAGACATCTCTTACGCTAAAACAATTTTAAACGTATTTCCTCTGAACATAATAACATACTCGCTAGAACACACATATTTCAAACCTATTGATTATTTAGGTAGACAGATATTGGACAAAGTTAAAATCATAGAAATAGACGATGTCCAGAAATGGGAAGAAAACAAAGATTTTATTATTTCCAAAAATCTCAGGGATAAAAATATAGTAATAATCAGAGGTTTCGGCGTATATATCATAGCAAGAGACATCAAAGAAGCCATTAAAAAAGCCATTATTCTTGAAAATTCCGCAACTATTTTATTAAACAGCCCTCATTAACACAAGAATCATAAAGGAGAAATATGATAATTTTTGAAAAAGACAACCTAGGAAGAACGGTACTGGAAATAGTGTTTCAGCATTCCGGAAGCATTTATGCGGATGAAGGTGTGGCATATTTTTTATCACATATGCTTAATACAAAAGGCACTACTGCAAAAAAAGAAAAATTTTACAACGACTTGGAACAGGACGCAATAACGCTGAATGTAAGCGTTAATAAAGAATTTCTCACCGTATCGTTAAAATTTTTAAACGAAAAAGAAAAAAAAGCGCTTGGTTTTCTCCTTGAACTGCTGCAATATCCTAATTTAAACGAAGAGGCATTTGAAAAGTCAAAAAAAGAGATTAATGCAAAAATTCAGAATAAAAAAAACGACAACGATTATATTGCGGCCGTTAATCTTCATAAAGAAATTTTTAAAAACACTCCCGCTTCATATCCGGTGATGGGAGAAAACACCGAAAACATAACTTTAGACAAAGTAAAAGATTTTTACAAATCGCTGTTTAAAAAAGAATATATTATAATCAACGGAGGCAAAGATCTGAACCTTGACGGACTCACCGCCCTTTTTAAACCGCAAAAAAACAGCCATCTTTTTTTTAAGGCTAAAAAATCGGATGATATTCAGGTATATAAAAATGTGGAACAGAGCTACATTCATTTTGCTTCCAATTTTGACGCGGATTACAATAAAGAGCTTTATCTGGCGAAAATAGCAACCTTTATTCTGGGAGCCGGAGGTTTCGGCAGCAGAATGATGGAAGAAATAAGAGTTAAAAGAGGTTATGCCTACAGCGCGTATACAAATAACGTATTTAAAAAATCATATAAGCTTTTAAACGGTTATCTTCAGACTAAAATTGAAAATACGGAAGATTCAATCAAAATAGTCAAAGAAATGATAAACGACTTTTATGAAAACGGAATCACATCCGAAGAACTTACACAGGCAAAACAGTTCCTTATAGGAAGCGAACCTTTAAGAAGCGAAACGCTAAATCAAAGACTGCTTAAAAAATTTAATGAAATTTATCTTAATCTTCCTGAAAATTACTATGACAAAGAACTTGATCTTATAAAAAACACATCATTAGAAGAAGTTAATTCTTTTATCAGCAGACATCCTGAGATTAAAGATATCACCTTCTCAATAGTAACGAAAGAATAAAATGACCAGAGAAGATCTGGAAAAACTTAAAAAAATAGGAGTCAAATCTCCTCTTGAACTGGCTCTTATAAAACCGAAAGAATATGAAGACAACCACCTGTATCCATATATTATGTCTTCTCCCCAGGCTTTTGAAGCTGAAATTTTAGAAGTTAAGAAATCTCCGAAAGTAACAAGAATAAAATTTTATCTCAAAAATGTCAATCAGATTATATGGGGTGTCTTTTTTCAGTTTAAAAAATGGCATGAGTCCGTTTTTAAAGCAGGCAGCACCGTATATATAAGAGGGGAAATCAAAAACCACCAAATCGTCCAGCCAAAACCGATAACGAGAATAAACGAAATAACGCCCGTATATAAAACAAATCTCAATATAAGAAGCCTGAGAGCTCTTATAAAAAGATACGTCACAATGGAAAACCTTTCCATTCTTCCAGAAAACATCGCCAAAACACTGTTTTTTATGCACTTTCCCCAGACTCAGGAGCATATTCAGGAACAAAAACTGATGTATGCTCTAAAATGGGCAGAAATTTTTAATTATTTAAACAAACTGAAAAATAAAAAAACAGTTCTTCCCTCTATCGGTCTGAGAGCAGATCCAGAGCCTTTTATAAAATCACTTCCCTTTAAACTTACCGGCGACCAGTTAAAAGTAATAAACGACATAAAAAACGACATATCTAAGCCCACACAGGCAAGACGCGTGGTAATAGGAGACGTCGGAAGCGGTAAAACGGTTGTTATGCTTGCAACGGCGTATATGGCTGAAAAATCAATAATAATGTGCCCTACTTCCATATTGGCAAATCAGATATACGAAGAAGCTGACAAATATTTAAACGGAAAATGGAAAATAAAAAACGGAAAATCATTTAAAACCGTACTTGTAACACAAAAGAGTAAATTCACTCCAAATGATTTAAAAAATGCAAATTTATTAATCGGAACACACGCTTTACTTTATCAAAACCTGCCTAAGGTAAATGTAGTAATGGTGGATGAACAGCACAGATTCGGAACCAATCAAAGAGCCAGCCTGGAAAAACTGACTTCCGCAGCAGACACGGTTCCTCATTATTTTCAGTTCAGCGCCACACCTATTCCAAGAACGCAGGCTCTTATAATGAGCAGTTTCGTAAATGTGAGTCTTATAAAAGAGCTGCCTTTTAAAAAAGACATTGACACCCGAATAATATCAAAAGAAGACTTTAAAAATTTAATAGCCCATATTCAAAACGAAACGGCAAAAGGAAACCAGGTTGTGGTTGTATATCCTTTGGTCGAAGAATCTGAAAATTTCAGTTATCAGAGTATAGAAGAAGGAAAAGAATTCTGGCTTAAATATTTTGACGGAGTATATATTACGCACGGCAAAGACAAAAACAAAGAAGACATACTTGTCGAATTCAGGCAAAAAGGGAAAATACTCATTACAACCACGGTTATAGAAGTGGGAATATCTCTTCCGAAACTTACAACTATCGTAATTGTCGGAGCCGAAAGATTAGGTCTCGCAACGCTTCACCAGCTAAGGGGAAGAGTCGGAAGATACGGTCAAAAAGGATACTGTTTTTTATATACCAATGATAAAAACAATAAAAGACTCGAAGCGTTTGCCAAAACTCTTGACGGATTTAAAATAGCGGAACTGGATCTTGAGTTCAGAAAATCGGGAGATCTTCTTGACGGCAAAGCACAAAGCGGAGAAAGTTTCAGATATTTCGATGAGGTAAAAGACCTGCACATACTTGAAGACGTTAAACGTTATCTCGGCTAAATCATAATTTCCACCGCTTTTTTCGCATGAATTATAGTGGTGTCTAAAACTCTTATATTCAAATCCTCCTGTTTTACAAGCATTCCTATTTCTGTACAACCTAAAATCACGCCGTCGGCATTGTATGAATTAATGATTTTCAAAAACTCTTTTTTTGATTCTTCTTTCGTAATACCAAGACACAGTTCGTCAAAAATCACTTTATGTATCAGATTTCTATGTCCTTCAGAAGGAACAACTATATTAATCCCTTTGTTTCTAAGATATCCTACATAAAAATCATCTTCCATTGTAAATTTTGTACCTAACAGTAAAACTGTTTTTAAGTTTTCTTTTATTATCTGTTCCGAAACCACCTGTCTTATGTCAATTAAAGGTATATTGACTGATTCTTTAACATCTTCGGCTACTTTGTGCATCGTATTTGTGGTTATCATAATAAAATCAGCTCCCGCTTTTTCTAAAGCCTGCGCGGCGTTTGAAAGGATTTCGGCACTTCCTTTCCAGTTGCCTTCTCTTTGCTGTATGGCGATTTCCTCAAAATCCACACTGTAAAGTATAATTTTACCGCTGTGCAGTCCCCCTAATTTTCGGTTAATTCCCTCATTAATAATTTTATAATATTCAGCACTGCTCTCCCAGCTCATTCCTCCGATAAGTCCGCATATTTTCATAATAGCTCTCCTAATAAAAATTTTAATAATTATACAATGTATTAAAAAAATATCCGCATTTATAATTTTTGTGAGTTCGGGTTATTAATGAATGTTTTACTTTTGAATAAAATAAGTGTTTATACGGCAACATACATATGATAATAGTAATTTAACTGTTTTAGAAGAAGTTTAAAAAAAGAGGTTTAGGATGTTATATTATACCTCTTAACTGATAAGTAATATCCCCTGCTCCGAAACCTATTATAAGCCCTTCGTTGATATCTTTTATATTCTCTCCGGCTTTATTAATTAACATAATATTATTACTATTAGCAATTAGCCGTTTAGCGAATATCGGGTTGTGTTTAGCAAAAAGTGTTTCAAAATCAATTTTTACGGGTTTTTCCCCGGCTTCCCATACAGGCAGAATAACCAGTTCGTCCGCTTCGTTAAAACATTCAATAAAAGCGTCTAAATTATCAATTGTTCTACTGTATTTATGCGGCTGCCATATTGCTGTTACTTTATCTATTCCGTTAAGTTTGGCAAATATTTTGGCACTGTGAAGAGTGGCTTTTATTTCAGTAGGATGATGTCCGTAATCATCAATTAAAATAAAGCCTTCACTGTTTTGCAAAATATCAAAACGTTTTTTAATTCCCTGAAAATTTTTAATGTTATTTTGGATTTCTTCCATAGATATAAGTTCATTTGCTGCTTCAATCGCAAGCATAGCATCCAATACAAGATGCTCTCCAAATCCGTAAACTTCAAAATCAAAACCTTTGTATTCAAAAACGGTTTTTGGTTTGTTTTGAATTATTTCATAACGGATATTTTTAGCATCATTGATAGAAACTTTTTTAATAGGAATATCAAGTGTCTTTATAAAATCGTCATCGCCGTTTGCAACTCTTATTTCAGCTTTTTTTAAAAATTCTTCGTAATGTGAATAAAATTTTTCAAGATTATGCTCATAATATTCCATATGTTCAGGCTCTGTATTGGTCACAACGGCTATATACGGATTGGAATCTATGAAACTTCCGTCACTCTCGTCTGCTTCAAATACAAGATAATCACTGTTTTTGTATCGCATATTCGAATGAAAATCTTTACTCTCGGCGCCTATTATCGCATTCGTTTCAGGCAGTATGGAAGCTAAAATCGCAGACGTAGTGCTTTTTCCGTGTGCGCCGCAAACAGATATAACCTTTTTATCTTTTACTACATAAGGCAGAAATTCCCTGCGGCTGAGGGTTTTTATCCCTCTTTTTTTTGCTGCTACTAGTTCAGGATTATCCTTTTTTGCCACTGCCGTGTGCACTACAAGATCCTGATTTTTAATATTTTCAGCACTGTGAGGTATATCTATTTTTATACCTTCTTTTCTTAAAGAGTCGATCAGTTTCGTTTCGGCAATATCGCTTCCGGTAATTTCATGAGATTTTTTTTGCATATACCTTGCCAGTCCGCTAAGTCCTATCCCCCCTATTCCGACAAAATGTATTTTCATCAGCTGCTGAACTCCTCTTTGAATTTATCTCTGTATTTTACTACAAGGTCGTCAATTTTATCATCGAATTCTGTAAAAAACATATCTTTATATACTTTATTCGATTTGACGTATTTTTCAAAAAATTCGTCTAAACCGAGTCCCGCTAACATTCCGATTACAAACATACTGAACATCTCTTTAATCTTTTGATCATCTACAAGATAAACCATATCATATCCTACGGCTTTTGCTTCATCTATTGCCTGTTCGTCCCATAATTCAAGCATATATTCAAACATAGCTCTTATAGCGGCACGCTCTTCCGGATTGTTTACATCCAGGGTTTGTTCTTTTTCAATTTTTTCATTTACCAGTTTAAAAGTATCCTCTAATATTTTTCTGAATACTTCATTGATTTCATCTTCTTTGTTTTGATGAATCAGTTTGTCCAATAATTCATACTGTTTTAATATACTCATAGCAGTTCCTTTAATATTTTTAACGCTTCTTCTGTCGCTTTTTCGTCATAAACGAGCGCGATTCTCACATAGCCTTTACCGGCACCTTCTCTTCCCATAAACCTTCCCGGCATAACTTTTACACCTTTTTTCCAAGCTTTTTTTGTAAACTCAATATCGTCGTCGACTTCAAGCCATATATAAAAAGTGGCTTTTGGAATTTCAACACCCAAAATTTCTTTTGCAATCTGAAAATTCTTTCTGTATTCTTCTCTGAATTTCTCTACATGCGAATCTTCACTCCATGCTTCTTTTGCAGCCATTTGCAAAGGAAGAGGAGAAGCACACCCGACATATGTTCTAAACTGAAGATAGTTTTTCAGCAGCTTGGCATCTCCGGCAATATACCCGCTTCTGAGTCCCGGTGCCGAACTTCTTTTTGATATGGAATTAATGGCGAGAATATTTTTAAAATCTTCATTTCCGGCTTTTATACACGCTTCAAGTATTGACGGCGGTTTTTCATCTATATAAAGTTCGCTGTAACATTCGTCACTTAACATAATAATATCTCTTTCTAAAGCATATTCAACCCATTTTATAAGTTCATCCATATTCATAACACTGGCTGTAGGATTATTCGGAGTGTTTATAATTATAAAATCTTCATCTCCGTCCAGTTGAGAAAGTGTATTTTTAAAGCCGTTCTCTTTTGTCAGAGGAAGATATTTAATTTTACTGCCGGCAGCCACTGCCGCACCTTCATATATCTGATAAAACGGATTCGGAAAAGCCGTTTTTTTGGGTTTTAAAAACAGAGGAAAATTAAAAAGAACTTCTCTTGTTCCGAATGTAGGGAGTATCTGATTTTTTTGAAGTACAATATCATATCTTCTTTTTACAAAACCTATAAGCGCTTCTTTCAGACTTTCTTCACCTGCCGTTTTAGGGTATTTATTCAATAAAGCACTGTTGTCGCAAAGCGCTTTTTGAATAAAACGGGGAGTCTGAAACTGTGGTTCCCCTATTGTAAGAATATAATGTCTGTCAGTTTCAGGAACAATTCCCTCTAAAAGTTCATTCAGCTTTTCAAAAGGATATTTTTCAAACATTTTACTCTTCCACTAACGCCAACTCAATTTTAAATCCGCTTTGAGAAAGCACTTTTACTTTTATTTTATCCCCTTCTTTAAAGTCGCTAGGATTTTTACCGTTTAATTTTGATTTATGTAGAAGTCCTTCCACACCGGGAGCTATTTCTATAAACATTCCGAAATCAACTACTCTTTTAATTTCTCCTTCAATAATCTTACCTATCTCAAACTCAGGAGTTTTCGGTCTGTCGTCTTTGCATATAACATTTAAAATATAGTCTTTAGCTCCGTTTAAAGAGTCATGATCATCACCGTATATTTTAACTTTGCCTGTATCTCTGTCAAGGTCTATTGTCACACCGAATTTAGCAATAATTTCTTTTACGGTTTTTCCTGCAGTACCGATTATATCGATAATTTTGTCAGGATCCACCTTAAAGCTTAAAGCTTTAGGCAGTACGTCTTCGTTATATTTTATTTCTTTTGCAGCATTTTCCATAAGCTCTAATATAAACGCTCTAGCGTCTCTTGCCTGGAACAGAGCCTGTTTAAGCACATCAAGAGAAATACCTCCGAGTTTTATATCCATCTGCATTGCGGTAATACCGTCGAAAGTTCCCGCAACTTTAAAGTCCATATCTCCGTCATGATCCTCAAGCCCCATAATATCGGTCAATATTGCATATTTGTTGTCTTCAGTGATAAGACCCATCGCAATACCGGCGGCCATTTTAAGAAGAGGAACTTTAGCTGCCTTCATCGCAAGAGAACTGGCGCATACAGTAGCCATCGAAGAAGAACCGTTACTTTCAAGTATTTCGCTTACAACCCTTACAGTTTCTTCATATTCAGGATCAATTAACGGTTCAATCGCTCTTTTTGCGAGATTTCCGTGGCCAAGTTCCCTTCTGCTTGGCGGTCCTAATCTTTCAGCTTCTCCTACGCTAAACGCAGGAAAATTATAATGAAGCATGAATTTCTCAAGTTTTTCCTCTTTATCTGTCAGATTGCCGTAAACCTGAGCATCCATATCACCGCCCCTAGTAGCTACGGCAAGCGCCTGAGTCTGTCCTCTTGTAAACAGACAGCTTCCGTGTGCTCTAGGAAGCACATTCGTTTCAATAGATATAGGTCTTATTTCGTCAAGTTTTCTTCCGTCAGCCCTGATACCTTCATTTAAAATCATACTTCTGACAATTTCTCTTTTAACCTGTTTTACAGCTTTTAATATATTTTCAAATTCTTCTTCTTTATTTAAAGCCGAAGCTATTTTTCTTGCAAACTGTTTTAGAAGATAATCTCTTTCGCTTTTACTTAAATGTTTAATGATTTCTCTCAATTCATTAGAATATTTGCTTCTTATGAGTTCGATGTACTCGCTAATATCTTCTTCTTTTCTTTCTTCAAATTTAACAGCTTCTTTTTTAAACGGTTTTAACGCTTCTTCATATGCTTCCGCGCCTTCTTTAATGGCTTCCTGAACTTTTGCAAGTATTTCTACAAGTTCGTCTTCTTTAATTTCGTTTATTCTGTATTTTACAATTGTGTTTTCTACAGGAACACCGTCAAGCATGATATCGTCAACAGGAATTATTTCAACTTCTTCCTGTCCCTGAGCGGCAAACTCTATCATTAAAAGCTCGTCTTTTGTTCCGGTAACAAACAGATTGAAATCTCCTTCTTCAAGCTGGCTTAATGTTGGGTTTATAATAACTTCGCCTTTTATTCTAGTGGCTCTAACACCGTATACCATTTTTGCAAAAGGCAGATCGCTTAAATACATACATGCAGCCGCAGCATTCATCGCTGCTGTTTGTAAATCACTGTCTTCATCCGCACTTAAAGCCATTACCGTAAGGACGGTATTATATCCGTACTCTTTAGGGAAAAGCGGTCTTAAACTTCTGTCTACGATTCTCGCCGTTAAAGTTTCAAAATCTCCCGGTTTTTGTTCTCTTTTTACAAATCCCGCAGGTATTTTTCCCACAGCATACGCTTTTTCAACATACTGAACCACAAGCGGAACAAAATCTTCTTCCACCATTTCATCAGGATTATACGTAAGCGTAGCAAGCATTACTGTATTTCCGTCTTCAAACCAGACAGAGGCGTTTGCCTGTTTTGCAACTTTATTTAAAACAAACTTCTGTTTTCTGTTATTAATATTTAATTCTACTTCACAACTCATTATATCTCCTTAAAATAAAAATCTGTATCAATGTAATCTTCTATTTCATAAACAAAATATGTATTATCAACAAGTTTTTCTATAACTCTAGCAGTATCTTTAGCTATTAAAGGCAAAGCCACGTTTATACTTGCCGCTTTTTTCGCTATACAACTTTTAATCGCACATAAAAGCGTAAGACCTGTGTTAGCTCCTTCGTCTACTAATAGAACATTCCTATTGTGTAATGAAATTATACTCTCTCCGCCGCGAAATTTATATATATTTTGCAAAATTTTTTCTTCATACACCCTTTCGGCTTCACTAAAAATGTAATCGTCCGTAATTTCAAACGATTTTATAAGCTCATCTATTAAAACATAATCTTTAGTCTCACTTATTGCTGCAAGAGACGTCTCTTTGTTTTCAGGTGATTTTATTTCTTCTATAAACAAAAAATCACCTTCAAGAAGCCCCCCTCTCATTGCTATTTCTCTTGCATAAAAGTTTCCTCTTTCACTGATACTGATAATCAGCATATCATCTACCGCATTAATATCTAATATTGAAAGCAGTTTATCCAAAGCTTCCTGTCTGTTCTTGAACTTCTTCATATCAAACCTTAAACTTTTTTAAAAACTCTCCGGGATACTGTTTTAATATCTCATCTTCCGTAAACGAAAATTTATAGTTTCTTATGTAGTCTTTAAGTATTTCATATGCCCTGTTTATATCCGCAATTTTATCATTTTTTCCGCTAATATCCGGATGGGACTGTTTTACCAGTTTTTTATATTTTCTGTTTACGTCTTCCAGACTGCTTAAAGGCGCCACATTTAATACTTTACAGGCCCACTTAATCTCGTCTACTTTAGAAATGATGAAGCACCTCCGCTTAATATTGTTTTTAAGTCGTTGTCTTTAAATTTAACTCCGACTCCCAAGAAAAACGTTCTGGCATTTGTATTAAGTATATTATCAACACCGCCGATAAACTGAATATGTTTCAAATATAAATATGTACCTTTAAATGTAAGATGAGGATTTGTTCCTCTTACATCGTTAACGGCATTGAAATCATAAATATTACTGCTTAATTTGATTTTATCATGATCCAAGAAATAATCCAGACCGATACCTCCGGTATTTTCTATAATACCTCCTCTAAGAAGCAGATCATCAAATCTTTTTCCGTATTCGGCGCTTATATATACTTTATCTTCCTGATGGTTTAAATTGATTTTTGAAAGATCAGAAAAGTCTTTTGAACTTGTTACGCCTAAGATGTAATATTTTGTCGGAACAGGAAGATATGTTATATAAGCAGACGTTTTAAAATAATCGTCTCTTGCCATATAGTTACTCTGGATATCAACCATAATCTGGCTTTTTGAAAGCGAACTTAAATAATTGTCAATTTTTTTGAAGCTCTCTCCTCCGCTAACAAAGAAATCTTTTGCGCTGGCAACGGCTTCTTTTATACCTTTTTTGTTGTCGTTTAAAATACCGTTGGCATTTTTGCCTAATTTTATATATTCATCCATCAGTTTACCGAGTTTGGCATTAATAATATCGCCTGTTTTATTAAACTTAGTAACAAGCTTATCGGTTTTATTCATTATGTCGGGAAGTTTTTTATTTAAAGTAACTCCAGCTTTTTTATATTCCAGTACCAAATCGTTTGCATTGTCTAAAAGCACAGGCAGTTTTTTATCTGTCGTATTTAGTATCGACTTAAGCGTAACAGACGAATCTTTGATATTTGATATTGTTTCTTTTAAATTTTTTATTGTTTTTTCATCCAAAGTCCTGTTAAGTTTTCGTATTAACACCTTAACATCATTTACCGCTCCGTTTATGTTTGCCATTACATCATCCATGGAAACCGTATTGACATATTTTGTTATTACAGCTCCGGGCTTATAATAAGTATAACTCTGAGATGGAATGATTTTCACATATTTTCCGCCTAAAAAATTATCCTGAGCAAGTGTAACTACGGATCCTTTAGGTATTTTTACATTTTTATTTATTAAAAGTTTCAGTTTTACTATATTATTATCAAGCTGTAAATCTTCAACAGTTCCTATTTCAACACCTCTCATTTTAACTTTGGCTTTTTTTGCCAATCCGCTTGCATCACCTATCAATGCATATAAAGGATACCCTTTTTTATTAAAATCCTGCAGACTGTTAACCTGAAGGGTTAAAAATATTAAAGACAACAAACCTAAAAATATAAAAATCCCCACCTTTACTTCATTCCTCATTTGTTTCCTTTAAATACAAAAGTTTGATTGAGACCGCCTATAGGTTTCAATTCAACGTTTATGGTAATAATGTTATCCTGTCTGTACGAAATTCCGTTTTCTTCAAGAATCGGAATACGTGACTGTTTAAAACTCAAATCGTAATCCCAGCACTTTTTATTCAGTTTTACACCTAAAAGCCAGTATTTTCTGTATTTATTGTTTAAATCGTAACTGTACTCTGTGTAAACTTTTTTATATTTGCTGGTATTGTAACTCGCCCCCAAAGTTATGGATTTAGATATGTTTTTCTGATATACATGTGAAATAAACCCATAAAACGGATTATTATTATAACTAATTTTAAAATTATTATAAGTTACATCCCTGTTTTCAATTGAGTAGCGGTTATTTTCATCAAATGTATAATTTCCGATTTTAAGATTAAATATATTTTCAAGATCGGAATATTTTTTCAAATCAAGATAATATGTATCGTTAAGCGTATGAGTCAGACTGAAAAAATTGTTTTCTATAATCTGAAACAGATTAAAAGAGACATAATTTTG
Source organism: Nautilia sp. PV-1 (assembly GCF_004006315.1). Classification (NCBI taxonomy): domain Bacteria; kingdom Pseudomonadati; phylum Campylobacterota; class Epsilonproteobacteria; order Nautiliales; family Nautiliaceae; genus Nautilia; species Nautilia sp. PV-1. The sequence continues at coordinate 811,185 of NZ_CP026530.1, read as the reverse complement.
CAAATCCGGAACATTCATCAAGTCGGTATATATAGTAGATTTAGAATAATTTTTTATATTAACAAGCAGTGACGGAGATAAGATATGTATGTAGTCTCCGCTTACTTTCGTTAATGAAGTATACAGTTTAAACTGGGTTGAAAGATTCGTATATTTTGATTTCAACGAGCTTGTCTGATAATAAAAACCGTAACCCGAACTTAGAGTTTCCGTAATTTTAAACTTAAGATAATCGTCAAATAACGAAATATTATATGATACAGGGAAAAGCAAGTCCGCCAAAACAAAATTAGAACCGACTTTTCTGTAATAGTTATAGACATTTACATCTAAAAGATTCAATAAGCCTAAATCTTTACTTAAAAATTTATGAAAATTAAGCTGCGGAAGTATCTGCCATGTAGTGTCATTGCTTAGCTTTGTGGTATCTATAAAGTACTTAAAATAAGACCCTAGAAGATAATCTTCGTTTGTTACAATATAATTCAGTTCCGATGTTATAAGTTTATCGGAAAGATAAGTATCGTTAAATTTATAATTGTATGCGTCAAGATAAAAATAGTCTACGTCATTAGCATATTTTAAATCCATATATAAAGCGTCCCTGTTTCCAAAAACACCGTTTCTTTCATATTTAATGTTATAACCGTAATGTTTTTGATAAGCCAGATTGTTTGCTATGTAATAATCTGTATCGTCTCTGAAAATTCCTGCTTTTATACTTCCTTTTGAATGTGATGAGTCGACAAATCTGAAAATCGCATAAACTCCCTTGCCTCTGAGAGTTCTTATTGTAGGCGTCACTTCTAAATCCGTGTTTACAGAAGTAACGAAATATATAGGCTGTGAATACAAAATACCCTCATTCTGAGAATATCCGATATAAGGTCTTAAAAGACCGCTTCTTCTGGTTTTATCAAAATTAACATAAAAATAAGGCAGATACAGTACCGGAACTTTATTTATAACAAGTACGAGATTATAAAGTTTTAAGGATTTGTTTTTTCTGTTATATTTAGCTCTTGTAGCTTTCATAAACCAGTCGGGTTTTTCTACACAGCAGGTTGAAAAATATATTTTTTTAAAAAAAATATTTTCATTTTTTGAAACGGAATGTTTAGCTACAATCCATCCGTCCATAGATTTGTCGTAAAAAAAAATATCATTCATTGTAATATTTCTGGAACTGTAAGCAATTAAAGAATTAGCTAAAATAGAAGATCTGTTTTGATACGAAACATACACCTTACCGGTAAGTATAATCTTCCGTTTATCGGTAATAAGACCGTTTTGGGCCTGAATTATAGAGTTATTGTAAATAATAATAGGATTTTTAAGTTTAATGGTGTTGTTTGAATCTACTGCTTTCGTAGCAAATATTTTCACATCCGCAAATAAAAAAGAAAAAACAGAAATAAATAAAAAACTAATCCTCAACAGCAACGCATCGTCCTACTATGTCGTGAATGGCCCTGTTTAAAGGATCAACTATCGCATAAGCCATACCTAAATAAAAAAACATTTCATCAAAATTTCTTACTACGCTTCTGACAAAAGACCTCATCCAGGAAGGATTGTCAAGGGTCTGCACATCCACCACCCTGATTTTAACAATCATTTTACCTATAGTTTTACCGTAAAGTGCAATAAATATCCAGTGATATAACGTATAAGCAACAAAAATATACCCGAACAGCTCGTTCGTAAGCATAAGTACCTGTTCATAAGATTTTGCATGTGCAAACTGTGAAGAGAAAGCAAAAACGATTATAAGAGATATCAGCAGATCGTCAATAGTCATTGCAATCGCTCTTTTAGTAAGAGAAGCTTTTTTAAGGCCTTCTCTTTCAAGTCTGTTAATTATTTCTTCCATCCGTTTCCTTGTTTAAATTCTTTATCCTTCACAACTTATCCACTTTACGACTTATCCACTTATCTATTTGCCTATCGCCTGATACGCAATGTCGGTTCTGTATTTTTTACCGTCAAAATGTACTTTATCTACGATTTTATATGCTTCGTCCCTTGCTTCTTTCACATCTTTTCCAAATCCGACGCAAACAAGCACTCTTCCGCCGGTAGCCATAAGTTTACCGTCTATTTTTTTGACTCCAGCATAAGATATATAGCCGTTGCAGCCGCTTAAATCATCAACGGTTATTTCAGCCGGCTCGCTGCTTGAATAAGGGTAGTTTTTAGATGCACATACAACGCCTACCGCCACCATATCTTTTATTTTTACATTTATTTTATCAAGCTGTTTCGTAGCCCCGTTATAAAACATATCATAAACGCTGCTGTCAATTAAAGCCATCAGTTCCTCACACTCAGGATCCCCGAATCTTACGTTATATTCCAATACATAAGGTTCGTTATCGACTATCATAAGACCTATAAAAAGCACACCTTCAAACGGAGCGCCCTCTTCTTGCATACCTTTAAGAGTCGGTCTTATAACCCTTTCTTTAACTTTTTCATAAAGCACGTCATCAACAAGCGGAGTCGGAGCATATGCGCCCATCCCTCCCGTATTAGGTCCTTTGTCTCCGTCAAGCAGTCTTTTGTGATCCTGAGCCGCAGGAAGAAGCACAAAATCTTTTCCGTCGCAGATAGCAAACATACTTAACTCATATCCGTCAAGAAATTCTTCAACGATTACTTTTTTGCCCGCTTCACCGAAGGCTTTACCGCTTAGCATCTCTTCAACTGTTTTTTTAGCCTCGTCTTTACTTTCGGCAATAATTACCCCTTTACCCGCACAAAGTCCGTCAGCTTTTACAACGATAGGCAGCTTTTCACATCTGTCGATAAACTCATACGCTTCGTTTTTATCAGATGTTTCGATGTATTTTGCAGTAGGTATATTGTATTTTTTCAGAAAGTTTTTCATATAAACTTTGCTTCCCTCCAGTCTGGCCGCATCTGCACTCGGTCCGAAAATAGTAAGACCTTGCTTTTTAAATACGTCAACTATTCCGTTTACCAGAGGATCTTCAGGTCCTACGATAGTCAGATCTATTTTGTTTTCTTTAGCCCAGTTTGCAAGCTCTTCAAAATCTTTAATATCGATATTAGTTGCAAATTCGTCAGTCGCACCGTTTCCCGGAGCATAAAACAGTTCAGCTTCGTCTTTCATAAAATAACCGATACTGTATTCTCTACCTCCGCTTCCTATTATCAAAACTTTTTTCATTTATAAGCCTTTTTTACGAAATTATATCAAAGATTAATACGGATTTTGAGGCGTTCTTAACTGATGGCCCGTTACAATGGCGTAAACAACCGGCCAAATTAAAATCAATATAAGCACAACAGCAAACACCACCGCCCATTTATTTGTTTTAGCTTTGTTTTTCAGGCACTCCATATCCGGAAAAGAAACGCCTCCGCACCTGTCAACGTCCATAGAAAATTTATTCAGATATAAAAAGTAATAACAAAAACCTCCTATAAGAGAGTTTATTACAACCATACCCGGAAGATAAAAATACCCTATCATTAACGAAACAATCAAAACCGCAACAGCTTCCACATAAGCGTGTCTGTAAAGAAGATAAAACCAGCCGAATAAAAATCCCCAAAGATTAAATTTAGGTTTGCACTTTCCAAGTCCTTCGTCATTCATAATCTCTTCAAATATAGCCTCATCCCTAGGAGTTAAATTAGGATAAACCTTTTTTAAAATCTCCATGTACCTCTGTTTCATAATCTGCCTTTCATAAATGTTTTATAATAATCGTAAACAGCCAAAAAAAGACCTCCCACTATAGGAGAAAGCAAAAGTGAAAGTATAAAAAAAATCCAAAAATTATGGCCCAGCCTAAAAGCAAAATATCCTACAACACTGGATAAAACAATCAGATTTATAATATAAAATATCAACATAACTGCCTTTTTTTAGTAAAATTATAATAAAAAAGGCTCGAAATGACTATAGAAGTGCCAAAAAGTATCGATTTAAATGTTAAAAACTCGGAAAGCGTACAAAGACTTGCCCATTCTTCCGAAAACGGAGGAGTATGCAGCATATTAATGATACCTACCATTAAACCGATTTTTGATAAACTTCATTTAGCTTATAATTTGAAAAGAGCAAACGAATCGGATTTTCAGCTTCTTGTTGCAATCGAAGGAATTCATGAAAACAGACTGACAGACATATCTATTTTAAAAGATAAAGGCGCAAGCGCCATTTATATTAATTCCGATGAAGACATGAACCTGCTCAAAAGAGTTTTCGAATATGCGGAATTTCTGAATATTCCTATATTCGTAAACTGTAACAATAAAGCCCTGAGCAGCGGGGTAATGCATGACAGCGAAATAGCGTATTCGCTCGGTGTAAGCGGAATACCTTCATATTCGGAAAGTGCGGAAGTGGCAAAAATCTACGAACTCTCACGCCATTTTAAAGCAAAAGTCATATTTCAGGGCATTACAACACAAGAATCTATAGAAATTTTAAAAAACAAGCCAGAAAACATCTACGTTGACGTATGCATCGACAATCTTTATTTCTGTGATGAAAACCTGAAAGATTTCAATTCTCTTTACAAAACATTTCCTCCTTTAAGAAGCAGTAAAGATAAAGACGCCCTGCTTGAAGCCTGTGAAAAAGAAATTGTTGATTTTATATCTTCAAATCACATTGCGGCGAATTACAAAGACGTGCCGTTGGAAGAAGCGGAATTCGGTATAAGCAAACTCGATATTTTCAGCCAGCTTGCATACTCCCTGCCTCTTCCTGCCGATACGGTTACCAGACTTGTTTCACACAATCCCGCCAAACTTTTTAATATAGAAATCAAACAGACCGTAAAGCTTCAAAAAGGTGAATTCGAGGTAGACACTTCAGCTTTTGCCAGCAAAGGGAAAAACTGTCCTTATAAAAAAATAAGCTGGCAGATGGTTTAGTCAACAAAACTAAACTTTCCTTCCAAATTTCATTTACTTTTTTACTCCTTTATGGTATAATATATAAAACAAAGGAGTGCCCATGCAATATTACGAACCTCTTGAAAATGGTAAAATAAAATGTCTTTTATGCAGGTACCACTGTATTTTAAAAGAAGGACAGGTAGGTATATGTGGTATTAATATGAATGAAAACGGGTCACTTAAAAACCTCGTATACGGGCATCCTTCAAGTATAAATATTGATCCTGTTGAAAAAAAACCTCTTTTTCATTTTTTACCGGGAAGCGATATTTTATCATTTGGAACTGTGGGATGTAATTTTAAATGCCCTTTTTGTCAGAACTGGCAGATTGCACATACCGACAACGTAAACACATCCGTTTACGTATCGCCTGAACAGATGGTAGGCCTTGCGCTTCAATACAATACAAAGTCAATCGCATACACATATAACGAACCGAGCGTATTTTATCCTTATGCAAGAGACGTAGGAATATTAGCAAAGGAAAAAGGTCTTAAAAACGTTTTCGTAACAAACGGTTTTGAAAGCGTGTATGAAATTGAAGATATGAAAAACTGGGTTGACGCATGCAATGTGGATCTAAAAAGTTTCAAACCCGAATATTATAAAAAAGTCTTAAAGGGGAATTTAGAAGACGTACTGGATACTATAAAAAGACTGTATGACGCCGGAATATGGCAGGAAATAACTACTTTGATAGTACCGGGAGACAATGACAGTGATGAAGAACTGACTCAGATAGCCGAATTTATTGCAGGCGTAAGTACGGATATCCCGTGGCATATAAGCAGATTTCATCCCGACTATAAGGTTACAGATAAAGAGCCTACACCTATGACAACAATGGCTAAAGCGTATGAAATAGGCAAAAAAGCCGGGCTTAAATACGTATATTTAGGAAATGTAGCTCTTCCTGTTATTACATACTGTCCGAAATGCGGAGAAGAACTGATAGTAAGAAGCATTTACAGGGTCGAAAAAAACATTTTGAATATTAATGAATACGGTAAAGCCTCCTGTCCTAAATGCGGAGAAAAAATTAAAGGAGTATGGAAATGAGAAAAGCGGTAGTAAAAGAATGGTACGGCGGTACATGCGAAGCCGTTACCGATTATATCAGAAGATTTAATATGATTTTAGATGAAAATGTCGATGCAGAAAAAGCAAAAGAAATTTTTTCTTTAAAACCAAAAGCGTTAATAGTTCCGCATGCCGGATGGGTTTACAGCGGATTTACCGCCAATTTTGCATACAGAATAGCGCAAAACACAAAACCTTCGTCAATAGCGGTTATAGGCCCATCACATAAATTTGCATTTGACGGTATAAGCGTAACGCTTGAAGATTCGTATGAAACGCCCTGCGGCATTCTGCCTGTAAATGTTCAGCTTTCAAAAGAGCTTATAGAGAATTTCGGAGTACAGAATTTAGAACACGTTCATACAGAACATTCTACAGAAGTGCAGATGCCGTTTATTTATCATTATTTCGGAAACAGCGTGCCTGTAATAGAAATGGTTTATTCAAACTATTCTCCGGAAAAATTAAAAGAAATAATAAAGTTTTTAATTGCAAACAACGTTTTAGTCGTTATCAGTTCCGACTTAAGCCATTATTATGATATAAAAACGGCTAACGCCCTTGATTACAACTGCTTAGAAGCCGTGGCGGAACAGGATGTCAATAAATTGAAAAACTGTGAAGCATGCGGTAAAATCGGAATTGAAGCCATGATTTTAGCAAGTGTTGAAATAAATTTGGCCTCTTTCGTGGTGGATTACAGAACCAGTGCAGATGTCAGCGGAGATGAAAAACAGGTAGTTGGATATATGAGCGCAATTTTTATTTAATATAATTTTTTGTTATAATTATAAATGTTAACTTCCACACAAAAGGAGGTTATATGGCAAGAGGAAAATTTAAAATGAAAAGAAAAAGAAGAAGAGTTTTATATACTAAATAACTTCTTTTTCTTTTTTAAAAATGAGTTATTATGAAAGATTTATGCAAACAGTTAATCTCAAATGAAGATTATAAAATACCGGAATTTGAAAAAATACACATCTCCTTTGAAAAAGAGACTCAAACTTTTCACATATATTCCAAAGAAAAACTCCCGATAACAAAAATCAGCAATATATTCCAAAACTTCAATATTGACATATTGGATTCCGTATCATTTATAAACGACGGCATATATGTATATAAAATAAAAACAAACATACAGCATACGGATACTTTTTTTAAATATAAGCATATTTTTCTTGAAATATTACAAAAAGCGCTTTTAAACGAAATATACACCCTTTGCAAACTGTATTATATGGCGTGGGAGGGTTTTACCCTTAGAGAAATATCTCTTTTAAGAGCTCTTATCAAATATCAAAACCAGCTTTTTTACGAATTTAATGAAAATCTAATTATTTCTGCATTATTAAATAATTCAAAATTAACGAAATATATTATAAATTATTTCAAAGACAGATTTTCAACAAAAGACCTTTCTTTAGAAAAAACCATATCCAAAGAGATTAAAAAAATAAAAAATTTAAACGAAGACAAAATATTCAGAGTTTTATTTACCATCGTAAAAAACACATTAAGAACGAATTATTTTTTAAACAAAGAAACGATATCGTTTAAAGTCAACACTCAAAATTTCAAAAATATTTTATTCGGAATGCAGCCTAATATAGAAAGCTACGTTTATCATAACGATTTCAACGGAATACATTTAAGAATGAGCAAAATAAGCCGGGGCGGCTTGAGATGGTCAGACAGGCCTCACGATTTCAGAGAAGAGATAAAAGACCTTATGATAACCCAGGAAGCCAAAAACGCCCTTATAATTCCCGAAGGTGCAAAAGGCGGCTTTGTTATATATAAAGACGGTGTAAGCAAAAACGAATTTAAAAAATATTATTCTCTTTTTATCGATGCCCTGCTCGATCTTATTGATGTGGGAGATGTCGATCTGGTTAAATACGACGATAATGACTTTTACTTTGTCGTAGCGGCAGACAAAGGCACAGCTTCCATGAGCGATACCGCAAATGAAATAGCAATAAAAAGAGGCTATTTTTTAAAAGACGCTTTTGCAAGCGGCGGAAGCACCGGATATTCCCATAAAAAACTAGGAATAACGGCAAAAGGCGCAATACATACAACCGGCAGATTTTTTATAGAAAAAAATCAAGATATATATAAAGACAGATTAAGCGTAGTCGGTGTGGGTTCCATGAGAGGAGATGTATTCGGCAACGGTATGCTTCTTAACAAAAATTTTCTGCTTATAGGGGCAATCAGCCATAAAGAAATATTTATAGATCCTAATCCCGATCCGAAAACCGCATATAAAGAACGAAAAAGACTTTTTGAAAATTCTTTAAGCTGGAGCGATTACGACAAAAGCAAAATAAGCAAAGGCGGAGGAGTATTTAAAAGAGACCAGAAATCTATTAAACTTTCTCCTGAAATAAAAAACCTTCTCAATACTAAAAAAGACGAAATGAGTGCGGAAGAGCTGGCCAAATCCCTGCTTAAACTAAAAGTGGACCTACTCTATTTCGGAGGAATCGGTACATACGTCAAATCTTCGGATGAACAGAATATACATATCAGCGACAAACAAAACGCAAACATAAGAATCAACGCCAACGAAATCAAAGCCTATGCGGTATGCGAAGGAGCAAATCTTGCACTTACCATGCCTGCAAGATACGAATATGCCCTTAACGGAGGAAAAATAAACCTTGACGCTATAGACAACTCTGCAGGAGTCAATACTAGCGATTATGAAGTTAACTTAAAAATGATACTTAATATGCTTGTAGACAAAGGCAAAATAAGCGAAAAAGATAAAATAAAAGTATTAAAAGATATCGAAAATAACGTAATAGAAAAAGTGCTGCTCAATAACTTTCATCACGCTCTTGTACTTTCTCTTGAAGAAAGAAGGGTTTATAAAGAAAAACTTATAAAAGTTTTAGAAGTTTTGGAAAAAAACACAGACTATTTTAAAAGAAAAAATTATTCCATTCCTAAAAACAGCGAAATAGAAACCGTTTATTATAACGGCAAAGCAATAAGGCCAGTATTAGCAATTATTATGCTTTACAGTAAAATATTTGTAAAAAAATATATCATAAATTCCAACCTTCTCGAGTCAAATTATTACGACAAATTTTTAAAACAATATTTTCCTGAAGAATTTTTAGAAAAATTTGAAAACGATATAATGCATCATCCTTTAAAAAAAGAAATTATCGCCACACAGATTGCCAACAATATTATTAACGCGCACGGTATTGATTTTATCAGCAATTTTCATGAAAAATCTTTTAAATATAAAATAGAAAGCTATCTGATAATGAACGAACTTATTGATGCAGACAAAATCAGAACAGAAGCATTGAAAATCAAAAATATAGAAAAACAGTATGAAACTCTGATAGATATAGAAAAAACAATAAAATTTGCGGTTAAATGGATGGTCAAAACACTCGAAAACAGTTCTGTAAAACCATTATTGTTCATTACTTACAAAGACGAAGTTAAATCAATAATAGGAAACGGAAACGAACTTGAATTATATGAAAAATGGAAAGATTTTTATAAATTCTTGCCAGCCATGTTTATGATAAAACACGAATACAACCTCGAACTCAAAACCATACTGGAATTATTTAAATTAATAATCACAAAATTCAAAATAAATAAAATTTTAAAAGAGATTAAAACAACAAAACCTAAAAACAGAATAGACAAAAACCTTAAAGAAGAGATAGAAAGATTAATCGAATATTTCGTTATTACATTCGCAAAAGAAGTTATAAACTCAAATAAATTCGACTCTTCTTCTTTGAAAAAATCATTTCAAACATACATTTCCAGAAAAAAAGACGAATATGAAGATATCATAGAAGAAATAAACGGGATTAAAAAAGAGAAAAAATCTCTAGTACTTCTATCCCATATAGCAAATTCTTTAATACTGCAATTGTTAAAGTGATTTAATTATCCTGCTTGCCATTGCCATATCGATATCGCCTCTGGCTTTTAGCCTTTTCATAATTTCACCCATATTTTTACCACCGATTTCTTCTACTATCTCTTTAATAATTTTAGTTGTTTCTTCTTCACCAAGCATTTTAGGAAGGAAACTTTCGTAAATTTCAAGTTCTTTTTTTGCTTCTTCCATTCCGGCTTCTATAGATTCTTTAGCCATTTTCGCCAATTTTTTTGCAGCTTCCTGAATATGTTTTTCGCTAACTTCTTCGCCTTTTTCTTTAGCTATCTTCTGTGCGCTGTCAACAAGCATCATTAAAGCATTTGCTTTTGTTTTGTCTTCTCTTTTTGCTTTCATCATCATTTTTTTAAGTTCAATTATTGTCATTATCGCTCCTTTGTTTATTTTCCTACGCAAAAGCTTCCGAACATTTTATCAAGCATCTCGTCATATTCGAAAGGTTTTGTAATTTCGCTTATAGCTTTAATAGCATCCTGTATATGATAACTGAAAAGTTCGAGCTCTCCGGTTTTTAAAAATTCATTAGATTCTTCTATGGATTTAACGGCCTTTTCTACAGCTGATATCTGTCTTGCCGAAATAAGAATATGTTCATCCTCTCCGCTGTAATTGTCAAGAAGCTCTTTTAGTTTCGCAATTAAAGGAGATATATCTTCTTTTGCAGATATTTTAACACTCGGAAGAGAGCCGAATATATCAGTATCGAAACTGATGCCTTTATCAATTTTATTAATTATTACAATTACGTCTTTATTGCTGTTTTTTATTAAATTTAGAATTTCTTCATCTTCTGAATCAAATTCTCCGGCGTCAAATACAGCCAGAACTATATCAGCTTCTTTTATTGCTTCTTTGCTCCTTTGCACGCCTATCTTTTCTATTTCGTCTTTAGCGGCTCTTATTCCGGCCGTATCAATAATTCTGATTAAATGTGACCCTATTTGGATATCTTCTTCTATCGTGTCTCTTGTCGTGCCTGCAATGTCGCTTACAATTGCCCTTTGCTTATTTAAAAGAGCATTTAAAATAGAGCTTTTACCAACATTGGGCTTACCTATGATAGCAACCTTGTAGCCGCTAAGCATTCCTTCTCTTCGTTTGCTGGCTTCTAACGTATGGTTAAGCAGTTTTTTTATGGTATCAAGTCTCTGTTCTATTTCATATCCTAAAGTTTCAGGCAGATCTTCTTCGGCATAATCGATAAAGACTTCTGTATAAGCCATTATTTCTACAAGTTTTTCTCTGACTTCATTAACAAATTTAGCAAGGTCACCGTCAAGCTGCCTTGATAAAAGTTTTGCTCCCTCTCGCGACCTTGTTTCTATAAGTTTAGCAATCGCCTCAGCCTGTGAAGCGTCTATTTTACCGTTTAAAAAAGCCCTTTTAGTAAATTCGCCCGGCATTGCCGGTCTGGCACCGTAATTAAACAGCGTTTCAAGCACCAGCCTGCTGACAACAACTCCTCCATGACATTGAAACTCTACTATATCCTCTCCGGTAAAAGAATTAGGGGCTTTAAAATATATAACAAGCCCTATATCGATAAGGTCATTATTATTGTCATACAATTTTGAAAGTGTTGCGATTCTTGGCTGAAGATTTTTTTTTGTAAGTTTTTTTGCAATATCTAGAGCATTGTCTCCGGAAAGTCTGACTATTGAAATGGCGCCGACGCCGTTAGGCGTGGCTATTGCCGCTATCGTTTCCATGTTTTTCACCTATAACAACAAATTTTTCACCGTTTCTTTCTTTTATAGCAACATATCTGTCAGGAAATTCTTCTCTTAATATTTCAAGTGCGATAAAAGCAAGTATTCCGTCAAATGGTTTTGTTTTGCCATAGCCTCTTTCTTTAACCCTTTCAATAAAAGGCACCAAAAAGCTTCTTAACATTTCTTCCTGGGTTTTTAAAAATTCGGCAATTTCAAGTCTAACTTTAAATCCGTATTTTTGATTTATCCAGCTGTAAAGCATAAAATTCAGCGCATTGTATCTGTATCCTTCTTTTCCTATAAGTAACGCTGCGTCTTCCCCGTCGATTTTAATATATACGGTTTCTTCATCGTATTTACTTACTTCAAACGTGTCAAGATTAAAACAGGACTTAGAAAAAAGGTATTTTAAATGTTCCTGTATTTCAGGAATAACATTATCAATATCTCTTTGGATGTTTTCTTCAACTTCTATAATGGCGGTCTTTGAAAAAAGGCCGAAAAGGCCGCGGCTAGGATACTGGATTATTTTTACCTCTAAATCTGTAACTGAACAGTTTAGTTTTTTAGCAGCTTCGTAATAGGCGTCTTCAAGAGTTTTTGCCTCTACTTTCATTTTTTAGCCTTTGAAGCCATAATTCTGTTAATTAACCACTGCTGAGCTATTGACAATATGTTATTTGTTGTCCAGTATAATACCAGCCCTGCAGGGAATGTAGCCATCATAAATGTAAAAATAAGCGGTAAGAACTTAAATATTTTTTCCTGCATTGGATCTTGGAAATTTGTAGGAGTAAGTCTTTGATGAATATACATACTCACACCCATTAACACAGGTAAAATAAAATACGGATCCATAGCGCTTAAATCGTGAATCCATAAAAATGAAGCGCCTTTTAATTCAATTGCATATAATAAAAGCTTGTAAATACCGTAAAATACAGGTATTTGAAGAACTAGCGGCAAACATCCTCCAAGAGGATTTGCACCGTGTTCTTTATAAAGCTTCATCATATGCTGCTGAAGTTTTTGAGGGTCTTTTTTGTATTTCTGCTGTATTTCTTTCATTTTAGGAGCAAGCTCTTTAAGTTTATACATGCTTACCATTCCCTTATATGTTAGAGGGAACAGAACAAGTCTTACCAAAATAACGAGTAATATAATTGCAATACCCCAGTTTCCGACTATTTTATAAAAGAAATCCAATACGAAAAACAGATTTTTTGCAAAGAATGTACCTACTCCGTACTGAACTACATCTACAAGCTGAGGATTTATAGCTTTTAAAGTATCTACGAATTTAGGTCCGATATAACCTATAAAATCTCTGTTGTCGTCAGCTTTGATAAAGGCAACAGGATTTTGTTCATTATCAGGCTGAATTACAACGCTGTAAGGTTTTTTTGAAAACAGAAGTGTTGTATAGTATCTGTCGAACTCTGCAGTTACAACGGCGTTATCTATAGTTTCAGTTTCTGCGTCTCCGTCCTTTACAATTGTAAGGGTGCCGTCGCTTTTCTTAACAACCAGACCGTGAATAGTAAGTTTGTCTACCGCAACATTCGGTCTGTATCCCGGAGTAACATAATATATAGCCGGTTTGGAAAGTTTAATTTTTACATCATAATGCCCGTCTGGATAAAATGTAATTATTTTTGTGAGCTGTAATGTTTTTAAGTTTTGCGTAATTGTCAATGCCTGAGGTTTGTTATTTAAAACAATACTGCTTTTATCGGCTTTTACAGGTACTGTGAAAGCCAGTTTGTTAAGCTGCTGATTTTCAAATCTGATTTCAAGAGGTTTAGGCAGTTTAGAGTTAACAAGCTGTAAATGTTTACCGTTTTTTGTGTTAAATTTATTTTGTTTAAGTTTAAAACTGCTTATTCTACCTAAAGCGTCTATTTTGATTTCAAAATTTTTAGAAGTTATTGTAGCAACCGTTTTTATGTTTTGCTGTTTTTTAATTTGTGTTTTAATTGTTTCGTTTGAGTTTGTTTTAGTGTTTGTGACAGTTTTTTGAGTTTTATTCTGTTCTATCTGCGCTGCAGCTTTCTGATTCGGTGTTAACACGAAATAATCATATGCAACAAAAAACGCAAAAGATATGACTGTAGCAATTAATATTCTTTTTAATTGTCCGTTATTCTCCATATTCGACCTTTATTACTATATATTGATCTTTTTTATTAGTAGGTACAAGCCAGTATTTTAATTTAGGCTTTTTAATAAAAAAGGTTGTTTTTATTTTTCTTTTAACAACAGGGAAATCTATACCGCCTTTAAATAACTGGTTACACGTTAAAAAGCGTACAGTTGATTTAAAAACAGCCCTTAAAAAAGTATCGTTTTCTAATTCAATTTTTGCATATTCTGAACAGCTAGGATAATATCTGCAATTATTGCCCAGCAAGGGACTGATAAACAATTGATAAAAACTAATTAATTTTAGTGGCAAGTTTTTTAAACTCTTCATAAAGTTTTTCAAAATCATATTCCGATATGTCTTTTTTGGCAACTATTGCAAATCCGCCATTGCTTAACAAATTATAGGCAATGTATCTGATTCTTCTTTTTATTTTATTTCTGATTACCGCTTTTTTGGAAATTTTTTTAGAAACTATAGGCGACACTTTTAAAGTGTCGGAGGGAAGATAATACAATAAAAAATTATCGCTATAAAATCTCTTCCCTTTTTTCAACACATCTTTTATTTCTTTTTTATTTAAACCGCTAATCTTTTTCTACCTTTAGCTCTTCTTCTAGCTAATACTTTTCTTCCGTTTTTAGTCTTAAGTCTGGCTCTGAACCCGTGAGTTCTTTTTCTTCTGATTTTACTTGGTTGATAAGTTCTTTTCATTTATTCTCCTTTTTTTTGACGGAATTTTAACAAAAAAATCAATATAATCCTAATTTTCCGTCTTTTCTTCTATAAATAACTCTTTTTTCTCCTTCAGTATCTTTAAATACCATAAAATATAAACCTGAGTTTTTAAATTCTTCTTTTGCTTCGTCAATTGTAAGAGGTTTTTCAATATCTAAAGGCATTTCTACGATTTCATCCTGCTCGTCTTCGACAATCAGCTCTTCGATTCTGTCTTTTTTACGATAATCGGTGATTTTATCGTGATATCTTCTTAGAAGTTTTTCAAGTTTGTCTTTCGCTTTGTCAAGTGCGGCATACATATCTTTATCTTTATAATGTACTACTGCCGTACCTTTATCAGGAATATTCATAATTATTTCCACTGTAAAGAAATCTCTTTTATCTTTTTCAATTGTTACAATTGAATGTAAAATTCCTAAATTATATTTTTCTACTTCGCTTACTACTTTTGAAATATGGTCTTTCATAGCTTCAGTAAGCTCTACATTCCTACCAACTATTGTTACGTTCATGGTACTCCTTTCTAATTAAATAACAAACTAACCGTTTGTTATTTAAATTATAACCTATATATTAAGGATTTTGAAGAGTAAAACGAACTTTTCTTATGTGAAAATTTGGATTTTTAGAAGCAACGGTTACATAAACCAGTACGCTGCCGTTTGTATCCGCCGTTTTGATTTCACTGCATTTACACCCGCTCCATATTACCGAAGAACAGTTACCGTCTATAAAATAATGATATGTGACGTTTATATCAAATAGATTATCACTCATATGTATTTTATTCAGGCACTTGTTTGTTGAATTTATTTCATGCCCCTGCAAAGCAAGTATTGCGTATTCCGTGGCGCTTTTGAGCATTAAATTTGCTCTTGTATCCATAAAACTTCTTGATACATGTACATTTGAAGCTGAACTGAATTTAAGAATCATTACTCCTATTATAGACATAACAACAATAAAAACTATCGTAATAATCATACTGAACGATTTTCTCAAAATACCACCTTTTCTTTACATAATGTAAGATTGTAATCAGTCAGTTTGGCACTAGGAGAGGTTATACATAAATACAGTCTGAGAACCCCTCCCTCTTCTTTAAATTTAAACTGCGTTACGTGTGTAGCCAAAAGAGTGCTGTTTCCATCCATATACATTTCCGAATTCCAAGGGAAATAATTAAATCTTAGAGTCAGATTATAATCATGTGTAGCCGCATTATAAACAGGAACTATGGCCATTGCTCCCCTAACGATATAATAACCTTCATATACCGTTGTCGAGTTAGATTCAGTAATCGCCCTTAAAGCAAGTTTAGTATCGGATGTCGCGTTAATATCAAACACCCTCGTGGCACTATGTCCGTAATAACCGTATGAATTGTTTATATCATCAAAATCCCCTCTTCCGTCGCTGCCGCTGAATACCAGCACGTCAAACCTGTCATTAAATACATTGCCGGAATTAGGAACACCCCAGTCGTTAATCCATGCCTGGTCAATCTGCTGAACTACCGTAAAATTGCTGTCCGGAGTGGTTATGTTGTATTCATCTCCGTTTCCGGTTTTCGTATCTTTTAAATCGACAAAACCGCTCCATCCCGGCTGCACGTATTTTTTAGCCGGATTCCACATTCCTCTTTTTGAATACAGGGAAGTATAAAGCCATTCTATTACCGGATATTTATAACTATTAGCAGGTGTAAGACTGCTAATGGCTATAAAATTTTTATTACCGTTCGTAATACACTGATTGGTCGTCGCATTACATTCTACGGCTATTACACTGTTTTTGATTCTGTTTTCAAGTTTTGAAGCTATGATGTTAAGAGTCATATCCGTTTTTAAAGCCAGCTTGTTCAGCTCTTTGGTTTTTATATAGCTTTGAAAGGTGTTTTGCAGTATTTCTATAGATATAGTCCCTAAAATACCTAATATAACTATAACAATAATTAATTCCATTAAGGTAAATGATTTTCTCATCTGCTTATTTCCTCTAAAGATAAAAATTTGCTCGCACCGATGTTTGAAGTCGGATATCTTAACGTAATATTTGTATCCCCTACTTTACACCATACCGTAATAAGTTTTATGTTCGTATTGCTTGCAGGCGCAGAATAATTAAAACTGAAATTCATATCCTGGGCCGAATAATCCGCATTATCGCTTATATATTTGACATTAACGTTTATAACGTAATTCAAAAAATTTTCATGATATCCGTTAAAATCGTCAACATCGTCATAAGTGGAAAGATCGCTAGCGTTTTCTCCGGGATCAAGACCTATAGCGGAAGTAGTATAATTTGTGCCGCTTCTTAAAATATTGTTATTGAATTCAGCCTTTGCTACTCTGCTTGTTTTTCCTGCGTATAATGAGGAATGATTATTTAAAAGCTCGCTGTCTCCGCCTGTGGCGTTCAAATCTTTATAAAAATTATCGCCGACGGTATTGTTTTCGTCAAAATATCTTGCGTTTATTAATGAAAGTACGGTAAATTCCTGAAAAAACACCTCTTCTTTCATTACCTGTTTATTTGCTCCGGTCATTGTCTGAAAAATAAAAGGGAATGTAGTCATTACTATTCCCAAAATAATAATCGATACTAATACCTCAAAAAGAGTAAACCCTTTAGATATTTTTAGATTTTTCATAAGTGTTTTTTACTGCCTTTATTATTTTCCCTCTTACGCCTTCGTTTTCAAGAGTATATATACCTTCAGCCGTTGTTCCTTTAGGAGACATTACGGAGTCTTTAATTTCGGCAAAATTATCCTCAATTGAAGCAAAACTTTTAAACAGTCCTTTTGTCAGCTCCGCAGCTTTATCTCTTTTAAGCCCTATATAAACACCTCCGTCACTAAACGCTTCCGCAATTATTGCAAGATAAGCCGGTCCGCTTCCGATAATTGCAGTAGCCATATCTATCTCATCGTCATTTTCCATCCATACAACAGTGCCTATTTTGGAAAATATTTCTATAGCAAGTTCTTTTGCTTCGGAATCTCCTGTCAAAGCGGTAGTTGAAGCTTTATATTTTGCAGCGACATTAGGCATAGCTCTTATATAGGCTTTTGCTTTAATCCTTTGCAGATCCAGAAGACTTTTGCCTGCAAGTATAGATATAAGTACATCCGCCTCTCCTTTTAGCCTCATAGATACTTCCTGAAGCGCGTAAGGTTTAACGGTAAGCAAAACCGTTTTGCCTGTGATATCAAAACCGTCAAGTTCATAAAAAGCGCATCCGAATTCTTCAGCAAATTTCTTAAGCTTTTTCGTATCTCTTCCGACAACGGCAAATTCCATTTCCCCTTTTAAGCCGGAAGCAATAGCCCTGGCCATTGAACCGTATCCGAGTATATATATCATTCTTCGCTCTTTATAAAGTTTTTTAAAGGTTCGGTCAGTCCGTATCCGTATTTTTCAAGAATAATCTGTCCCATTTTATTTTTATCAAGGTTAAAAATCAAAGGAGCGGCAAAATTAACGGTTGATTCTAAAAACGGTTTATTCACTATCATTATATTCAAAACAAGAAATTTGCTGTTTTCGTCAAGTTCTAATATTTTCTGTTCTTTTTCGCTTATTTCAAAATCATAGTCTTTTCTGACTAAAAACGGATTTATTAACGTAAATGCGATATTATCGTTTTTAAGTGTATAAAAATTATCATCTATTTTTTCTAATTCGAATTCTTTTATATTTTCGAATCCGAGTACCGGTAAAACAACTTCAAACTTCATTTTTTTCCTTTTTTAAATGAATCAAGCAATTGATATTCCTAATTATATCACAAAAAAAATTTTTATTATTTACTTTAAACGCCTTAAATCTTAACATCTAAACTATTTATAGTATAATTGCACGAAAAAAGGATTTATTAATGAGAGAATATAATCCTCACGATATTGAACAGAATTTTTATAATTTATGGGAAAATAAAGGTTTTTTTAAGGTAGATTATTCTAAAAAGAAAAATTTCTGCATCGTAATGCCCCCTCCTAACGTAACAGGAAGCCTGCATATCGGACATGCCCTGACATTTACACTGCAGGATATTATGGTCAGATACAAAAGAATGGACGGATATGCCACTTTATGGCAGCCCGGTACCGACCATGCGGGAATTGCTACACAAAATGTTGTAGAAAAACAGCTTCTTGCAGAAGGGATTACAAAAGAAGAAATCGGACGTGAGGAGTTTTTAAAAAGAGTCTGGAAATGGAAAGAGTATAGCGGCGGAACAATCACCAAGCAATTAAGACACCTCGGAGCTTCTCCTGCATGGAGCAGAGAACGTTTTACAATGGATGAAGGTCTTCAAAGAGCCGTAAGGGTAGCGTTTAAAAAACTGTATGAAGAAGGCCTTATCGTAAAAGGCAACTATATGGTTAACTGGTGTCCTAAAGACGGGGCGCTCAGTGACATAGAAGTGGAATACGAAACACACAAAGGCCAGCTTGTACATATAAAATACCCTATTAAAGACAGTGACGAATTTGTAGTGGTTGCCACTACAAGACCGGAGACGTATTTCGGTGACACGGCTGTTATGGTAAATCCGGAAGACGAAAGATACAAACATTTAATAGGCAAAAAAGTAATCCTACCGCTTGTAAACAGGGAAATTCCTATTATTGCGGATGAATACGTAGATATGGAATTCGGGACAGGATGTGTAAAAGTTACTCCCGCACATGACCCGAACGACTACGAAGTAGGACTCAGACACAACCTTGAAATAATCAAAGTATTTGATGAAAAAGGTATCTTAAACGAACATGCCCTTGAATTCAAAGGACGCGACAGAATAGAAGCCAGAGAAGATATAATTAAAAAACTTGAAAGTGAAGGATTTATTGAAAAAATCGAAGAGCACACACACCAGGTCGGACACTGCTACAGATGTAAAAGTGTAATTGAACCGTATGTTTCAACTCAGTGGTTTTTGAAAAAAGAAGTAGCGATCCCTGCGATTGAAGCGGCAAACAGAGGCGATGTGAAGTTTCATCCGAAACAGTGGAAAAACAACTACGACGCATGGATGAGGGAGCTCAGAGACTGGTGTATAAGCAGACAGCTTTGGTGGGGGCACCAGATTCCTGTATATTACTGCGACGAATGCGGACATGAGTGGGCAAGCGTTGAAGAACCGACAGAATGTCCGAAATGTAAAAGCAAAAATTTTCATCAGGACCCTGACGTACTCGATACTTGGTTCAGCTCGGCACTCTGGCCATTCTCAACACTCGGATGGGAAAACGGCGAATGGGGTAAAGGCGAAAAATGGATGCCTGAAGACCTTGAGAGATTTTATCCAAACAACCTTTTAATTACCGGGTTTGACATTCTTTTCTTCTGGGTTGCCAGAATGATGATGATGGGTACGCATTTCCTAAAAGACGTGCCGTTTAGAGACGTATACCTGCATGCTCTCGTCAGGGACGAACACGGACAGAAAATGTCTAAATCTAAAGGAAACGTAATAGACCCTCTTGAAATGATTGAAAAATACTCAGCAGACGCGCTTAGATTTACTCTGGCTATTCTTGCGGTCCAGGGAAGAGATATTAAACTCAGCGAAGCAAAACTGATTGAGAGCAGAAACTTTACAAACAAATTATACAACGCTGCAAGATTTTTAAAAATGCACAGGGATAAATTTGAAGATCTGGATAATACCGAGATTAAAACAGACCTTGGAAAATGGATGCTTTACAAACTAAATGAAGCCACAAAACAGGTTAGACGCGAGCTTGACGAATACAGATTTAACGACGCGGCCATGACGCTTTACAGATTCTTATGGCAGGATTTCTGCGACTGGGGAATCGAGCTTAGCAAAGTAAGCAAAGAGTCAATTACAGAGCTTGGAAGCATCTATAAAGAGGCAATGAAACTTCTTCATCCGTTTATGCCGTTTATTACAGAGTTTTTATATCAGGAGCTTTCACTAACAGATATTGAAAACAATTCTATTATGTTAAAAGATTTCCCTCAGGTTAAAGAAATTGAAAAACCGGCTGATTTCGATATGATTATCGAAGCAATCGTAAGCCTCAGAAGAATCAAAGCCCTTACGGGTGCGAAAGAGATCAAAAAAGCATATGTATTAGCCGACCTTCCGGAACTTGCAAAAGAATACATTAAAAAGCTTGCACGTGTAAACGAAGTTGAATTTGTAAATTCTCAAATTCCAAACGCCATAAGAGATATAAGCGACAATCTCGAAACTATGGTCAGCAAAGAGGAAGTGGACATTACGCCTCTGATTGAAAGACTCACCAAACAAAAAGAAAAACTGAATAAAGAAATAGAAAAACTTGAGAAAAAACTTGCAAATAAAAACTTTGTAGAACGCGCTCCTCAAGAGGTTGTAGAAAAAAACAGAAACGAATTAAACGAATTTAAAGAAAAACTTCAAAAAATCGAAGAAGAATTAAGGAAATTAAATGACTAAAAAAACAGCCCTTTTGATACTCCCTTTTTTATTTTTAGGATGTTCTACAAAAAACGTAACCCATTCTCAAAATCTTACAGCGCTTAGCTGGCATTACAAAATTTATAAAGATATACAAAATTCAAACTTAGACCAGGCCGATGAAGACTTTATTTCATTAGAAGCCGAACACCCGGCTTCCATTTATATAAAAACGGATCTGCTTAACCTGTATTTAGCACACCTTGCAAACAAAGAATACGACCTTGCAAAGTTTTACATAAACGAATATGAAAAACGTTATGCTTCTCCTAAAGAAATTCCTTGGATAGAATATCAGAAAATAAAACTAAATTATTTAAGCTATACGAACGCATACACAAACCAGGAAAAATTACTGAATATTATCACTATGTGCAATAATTACCTTTTAAACTATCCCGATTCAAGTTTTGCGCCGGAAGTATCTACTGTTTTGGCAAAAGCCGAATTGACAAATAAATATTTAGATGATAAAATAAGTAAACTATATAAAAAACTTGACAAACCTAAAGCTTCAGAACTTTATAAAGTAAAAATTCCTAAAGATTCAAAACCGCCGGTTATTCCATGGTACAAAAAACTATTTTATTGGTAAGGAGAAAAATTGACATTAGAAAATTACGCAAAGCTGCCTAGTATAATACCCGTTTTAAAAGAAAAAGAATTAATATATCCTTTTATGATTATTCCTATATTTTTAGAAGACAAAAACGATATTATTGCCGCTCAAAAAGCTATAAACGATCATTCTTTACTTTTCGTTTCGATAAATGACGATATCGGAACATACGGAACGATAGGTACTATTATAAGAAAGGTTACACTGCCTGAAGGCAGAGTCAAAATCCTTTTCCAGGGTCTTGTCAGAGGAAAAATACTTGAAATTACTGACAAAAACCCTACAATGGCTTTGATAGACAAAGTCGAAGCGCATACCGACGCAAGTAAAAAAGAGATAGGCGCCCTGCTCGAAACGCTTAAAGAACATATAATAACATTAAGCGACTTAAGTCCTTTTTTCCCTAAAGACTTTATCAAAATAATAGACAACAACAGCGATGCGGACAGAATTATCGATATAATCGCCAGCTCTTTAAAACTGCCGGTAGAAAAAGGGTATGAGCTCTTTAAAGAAACGGATACACACGAAAGACTTGTAAAATTAATTCATTTTATTCTTGAAGAAATTGAATCTATAAAGCTTAAAAACGAACTATCCAAAAAAGTAATGGAACAGGTCCAGGAAGCCAACAGAGAGCATCTGCTAAAACAGCAGCTTAAACTAATTCAGCAGGAGCTCGGAATTACAAACGAGCTTGAAGAAGAAATAAAAGAATATTATGAAAAGCTTGAAGAGCTTAAGCCTTATATGCCTCAAAACGCATACAAAGAAATCAAAAAACAGATTGACCGTCTAAGCAGAATGCACCCGGAAAGCGCTGAGGCTACCACCACTCAAAACTATATAGAGTGGACTCTTGAAATTCCTTTCGGAAAATACGCAAAAGAAGAATTCAGTATAGAAGAGCTCAAAAACAGACTGGACACCGACCATTACGGCCTTAAAAAACCTAAAGAAAGAATAGTCGAATATTTTGCGGCAAAAGAACTTGCTAAATTAAGAGACAACGACTTTAACGGTGCGATTTTATGTTTTGTTGGTCCTCCGGGAGTCGGTAAAACCTCACTGGCAAATTCAATAGCAAAATCCCTCGACAGAGAGCTTGTAAGAATTGCTTTAGGAGGACTTGAAGACGTCAACGAACTCAGAGGCCACAGAAGAACATATATAGGCGCAATGCCGGGAAGAATCGCTCAGGGACTGATTAACGCTAAACAGATGAATCCCGTAATGGTTTTAGATGAAATAGACAAAGTCGCAAGATACAGAGGAGACCCTACCGCCGTGCTGCTTGAAATTTTAGACCCAGAACAAAACAGCGCGTTTAGAGACCTTTATCTGAATTTTGATCTGGATTTAAGCAAAGTGCTGTTTATCGCCACCGCAAACGATCCAAGTACAATTCCCGGGCCTCTTAAAGACAGAATGGAAATGATTTTCGTAGGAAGCTACACTCCTCAGGAAAAATTCGAAATTGCAAAAAGATATCTGATTCCTCAGGAGCTTAAAAAACATTCTCTTAAAAAAAGCGAAGTAACAATAACAGACAAAGCGCTTGTGGAAATAATTGACAAATACACCAAAGAAGCAGGAGTCAGAAACTTAAGACGCGTAATTGCAAAAATAATGAGAAAAGCCGCCTTAAAAATCATTCAGGGTGAGAAAAAAGTCAGAATAAGCATTAAAAATCTTGAAGAATTTTTAGAAAAAGGCTATTACGGTATCGACAGCGTCGATAAAAAAGACAAAGTGGGCGTGGTAAACGGCCTTGCGTGGACTCCTGTGGGAGGAGATGTTTTAAGGGTTGAAGCCGTTAAATACAGAGGCAGAGGCCAGGTTATTTTAACAGGTCAGCTCGGTGACGTTATGAAAGAATCGGCTCATATCGCCTATACCCTTATTAAAGTTTTGATAGACAATAAAAAATTAAAAGTCGCAGAACGCTCAAAAGATCCGATATATTCAAAATACAATATCCATATCCACGTGCCTGAAGGCGCCATTCCGAAAGACGGCCCAAGTGCGGGTATTACAATGACTACCGCAATTGCAAGTTTGTTTACAAACAGAAAAGTAAAAGCAGACGTAGCAATGACGGGCGAAATAACCCTGACCGGAGACGTGCTTCCAATAGGCGGGCTTAAAGAAAAACTTATAGCCGCATATAAAGCTAAAATAAAAAAAGTTCTTATACCTGAAAAAAATTATCAAAGAGACCTTGACGACATTCCGGAAGAAGTTAAAGAAGGACTGGAAATAATTCCTGTTAAAAGAATTGAAGAAGTATTACAAAATGCACTTACATAATGGAAATTAAAAATGAAAAAACTTTTATTTTTATTTATTCCTTTTTTTCTTTTTGCTTCTGTTAAAGAAGAAATTATAAAGTTTTACAAAAACCATTACCCTTCTATTGAAATAATATCTGTTAATTTTAACAAACCTCTGCCTAAACATTATAAAAAAATCAGTTTCAGACTGGCAAACTATAAACTGCCCTCTTCTACCGTAATTATTGACGGAAAATATTATTTTTACAACATAAAAGCTTTTATAAAAGTGTATGTAGCAGTGAATGTAATAAGAGTCAATCAGCCTATTCTTCCAAACGTTGAACAAAAAACAATAAAATTCAGAAACTTTTATTCACAGCCCCTTACCAAAATCACATCTGATTTAGTCGCATCTAAAATTATTTCCAAAAATTCGGTAATAAACAAATCCAATACAAAAATAAGACCTACCGTCCTTGCGGGACAATCGGTAAGTGTATTGTTTGAAGATAAAAATATTGAAATTTACGCAAAAGGAACCGCTTTGCATGATGCAAACGCGGGAGAGCCGGAAAAAGTAAAAATTAATGGTAAAATATATGAAGGAACAGTCGATAAAAACGGAAACGTGATAATAAAATAAACAAGGCCATACATGAAAATATTAGTATGTATTAGCGGAGCAAGCGGTGTAAATTTAGGACTTAAATTATATAATCTGATCCCTTCCGAACATGAAAGGTTTTTAGTCCTCAGCGAAAATGCAAAAACCGTATTTGAAAAAGAAGAAAATATTTTTTTAGACAATGATATTGCCGCTGCTCCGGCAAGCGGCAGCTTCGGAATAGACATTACGTTTGTCGTGCCCTGCAGTATGAACACTCTTGCAAAAATAGCTTTAGGCATAACCGATAATTTAATTACCAGAAGCGCCCAAGTGGCTATTAAAGAGAAAAAAAAGCTGATTATCGCACCGAGGGAAATGCCTTTTAGTGAGATTTATCTCGAACACATGCTAAAACTCTCTCGTTTTCAAAATGTTATAATTGCACCGCCTGTACTGGCTTATTATAATAATCCGAAATCAATAGAAGATATTGAAATGTTTATGATAGGCAAATGGTTTGACCTTGCCGGAATCGAAAATAATTTATTCAAAAGGTGGAAATAGTGTATACAAAAGCGATTTATCCGGGCACATTTGACCCCGTGACAAACGGTCATTTGGATATTATAAAAAGAGCCTGTAAAATGTTTGATAAAATTATAGTCGCCGTTGCGGACAATAAAGACAAAAACACAATGTACTCTCTTGAAAAAAGAGTGGAACTTATGAAAAAAGCGACTGCCGA
Organism: Nautilia sp. PV-1; assembly: GCF_004006315.1. Lineage (NCBI taxonomy): Bacteria > Pseudomonadati > Campylobacterota > Epsilonproteobacteria > Nautiliales > Nautiliaceae > Nautilia > Nautilia sp. PV-1. The sequence goes on along the minus strand of NZ_CP026530.1, from coordinate 785,891 downwards.
TATGCCTAAAATAGAAGTAGACAGTTTTAATTCCCTGCTGGTAGATTTTGCAAAAGAAAAAGAGTGTAAAATAATTATAAGAGGCTTAAGGGCGGTAAGCGACTTTGAATATGAACTGCAAATGGGTTATGCCAACAAAAGTCTAGACACTGAAATTGACACTATATATCTTATGCCTAATCTTGAAAACGCTTTTATATCTTCCAGCGTTGTGAGAAGTATTTTAAAATATAACGGTGACATATCCCATCTCATACCTAAAGAAATTATTAAGGATTTATAATGTATATAGCTATAGAAGGAATCGACACTGCCGGTAAATCTACGCAGATAGAACTGTTAAAACAAGAATATGAAAAAAACATCATTTTTATTAAAGAACCCGGGTTTACAAAATTCGGTGAAAAAATAAGAAATATAATTTTTAACGACAACATATCTAAAAAAACGGAACTGTTTTTATTCCTGGCAGACAGGGCAGAAACGTTAGAGACGGTAATTAAACCTAATTTAAATAAAAAAATTATAAGCGACAGAAGCGTAATAAGCGGTATTGCATATGCAATGGAGTTTTTTGATTTTAATATGCTAGTAAACCTTAATAAATTCGCTACAGACGGAATATTTCCGGAGCTTGTTATAATTTTAAAATTAGATAAAGAAACATTGTCGTTCAGACTTTCTCAAAAAAATCACGACAATATTGAGAAAAGAGGAATTGAATATCTGTTAAATATTCAGGACAACATGGTAGAAGCCTGCAACAGACTGGAAATTCCATATCTGCTGCTGGATGCTTCAAAACCGGTAGATGAGATCAATTTCAGGATAAAAAAGGTGATCAGTGAGTATATGGACATTGATTAAAAAGGATTTTGAAGCCGTCAAAAACAGAGACCCGGCTTTTAAAAACAAAGTAGAACTTTTATACGCATATCCGGGAGTATGGGCTCTTGTAAATTACAGAATTGCCAACAAAATATATAAAAAGGGCTTTAAAAGATTTGCCCGCTTTATTATGTCAATAAATCAGTTTTTGACAAATATGGATATACATCCCGGAGCAAATATAGGAGAAAATGTATTTATAGACCACGGAATCGGCGTTGTAATAGGAGAAACCGCCATTATCGGCAACAACGTAACGATTTATCAGGGTGTTACATTAGGAGGTGTAAGTCTTAGTCCCGGCAAAAGACACCCTACCATAGAAGATGACGTAACAATAGGAGCAGGCGCAAAAATACTCGGAGATATAACTATAGGAAAAGGCAGCAAAATAGGTGCTAACTCCGTTGTAGTAAAAGATGTACCCCCTTATTCAACCGTTGTAGGAATTCCTGGTAAAATAATAAAAAGACAGGATTATTCGCCTCTTGCGCATAATAAACTTCCCGATATAGAAAAAGAGCTTTTTGAATACTTAATGGACAGAATTAAGGTGCTTGAAGAAGCGATTACAAATAACGATAAAGACATTATAGAAAAAGATGAAGAAATAGAGAAAAAATACAGAGATTACCTTGAAGCGTTAAAATATAAATAAAAACGTTAGAACTTATTTCGTTCTACGTTTTTAAGCATTGTATCGGCCATTTCTTTTACTTCATCAGCCACATTGTCAACTTCCGAAACAAGACCTTCCATTTCATGGGTTTTTTGATTTACTTCTTCAATTTTTGCAGTAGCAGAAGAAATTTCATCAGTCTGTTTAATTATAGCATCACCTATACTTGTAATAGACTGGGTAAGAATATTAATATTAGCATCAATCTCGCTTAAAGATTTTTGTGTTTTTTCAGCAAGCTTTCTTACTTCATCGGCTACAACAGCAAATCCTCTACCATGTTCCCCTGCTCTTGCAGCTTCTATTGCGGCATTAAGTGCAAGAAGGTTTGTCTGATCAGCTATTTCCTGAATAACATTTACAACATTTTTAATATCCTGAGACTGATCAACAACTGTTCTTGTCTGATTTGAAATATCAATAATTTCATTATTTAAATTTTGCATTACCGCTGACAGATGAGAAAGTTCTTCTGATGAGTTTTTAGCAACTTCTTTTAAGTAATCCATTTTTTCTTTTAATTCTGAAGATTTAAGCGTCAGAATTTCTCCATTGTCTTTATTTATTTTTAAAATATCCACTATTGTATCAATAACACTGTTAACGGCAATTTCTACTTTTCCTATTGCATTTTGTATTCTTTTAGTAAAATCTTTATTCATCGCACTGTCAAGTACAACAACTGTTTTATTAACATCAATACCAATTATTTTTTCCAAAGCATCCTGCATTTCATTAAATAACACTCTCACTCTTTCAAGTTCAGGATTTGCAGCTTTTTCTGTAATTCTGCCTTCTAAAACTCCTCTTTTCATCTTTTCAACTTCTCTTACCAGACCGCTAATCATATTAGCGTCCTGCATTAAATTTTCTTCTATTTTAGATATATTTTCATTGATGTTTTTAGCCATTACACCTAGTTCATCATTTGATTCTATATCTATTTTTTTTGCTTCATTCGTTTCTCTGTTTAAAAATTTAAAGAATTCCAAAAGTCCATTTTTAAGCTTTTCAACAGATTCAACAAGATTTTTAGAAATAGATACACCAATATATAAAATGAGAATTACCAGCAATAATGTCAATACACTGATAGTAATAATGAAAACGTAAGTTTTAGAAATAACTTCATCTATGTTTTTTAAAAGTTGCTGACCAATATTATCTGCAATTTTCTTAAATGCATTTATTCTTTGGGTAGAAATTTTTATCCAATCTGCAACACTTATAATATTTATATGTTTCCCATTACTAAGAGTTTTAAATGCGTTAATAGCCGGAGAATCATTTACTTTTACGATTTTATCAAGCTGTTTTATACTCATTCCCTCTTTATATGCTTTTACAACTTCAGGCAATCCGTTGTAATATTGTGTAAATACATCGTGTATTTTTTTAAGCTCAGCTTCTTCAATTTTAGAAGTTCCGTATTTTTTATACTCCTGAATTTCTTTTAACAGCTGTTTATAGTCTCTGTTAAATCTTTTTTCATATTTCTCTTTACCTCTTAAAACATAATTTTTAAAATTGTGAATCAGTCCGCCGTATCCGGCTAAATCTTTCATTTTAGAAACTATGGCAAGTTTTAAAGGTATAACCTGAAATTCTTTTCTGATTTCCGCTACTTTTTGTGAATATATTCTGGTTTTTGCATTCAAATCAGGAAGTTCTTCTAAAAGATTTTTTTGATTAACAATTGTAAAGTTCCAAGCGGTTAAAATTGTCTGATCCAAATTTCCAGTACTTAGCATATAAGCAATATACGCTCTTTCTTTACCAGCGTTTTCTGTAAGTATTAATATTTTAAAATATTTATTCATTTTATCATTAAGTTCTTCGTTTATGTAATATTTTGCAACTTCATCTTTTGTTTCCAAAAATGCTTTGTCTATATCAGAATAATATTTTATTTCATTTAACACATTAATTTTTAAATTATCGACTTCTTGACGGATTATAGGCAGTTTATCAAGCTTTTCAAAAGCTTCTTCATATCTTTTATATATATTTTCATCTAATTTTTTAAGCTGAATTTTTTCAATATAATGTTCTAATTCAGCAATTTTTTTATCAGTTTTTTTTCTTTGCTCTTTAAGCTGCAAAGCAAATTTTTTTCCATGATTTGCTATGTAAGCAGTACTAAGTCCCCTTTCTTTTTGAAGTTCAACCAAAGCATTAGACATATAATTAACAGTTAAAACAACAATTTTCTGATATGTTTTTTGTCTAGTAAGTTTAGAATATTGGGAATAAATCAAATAGCTTGCAAAAAGCACAACAAATGTTAACGGCACTCCTACCGCTATTAGTAATTTCTGTCGTATACTGAGATTTTTAAACATTAAAAGCCTTTTTTAAGATTGATTTTATCATATTTTAATCTATTTGTAAATTTTTTCTATGATATCTCTGCACTATATCAGGGTCAGGATGCAGAGATACTTTTGCGTCTTTTTTACCGTCATAAGGTATCTGAGAAAGAACATATCTTATACTTTCAAGTCTCGCCGTTTTTTTGTCGTTTGAATTAACAATAATCCATGGCGAATAACTCGTATGCGTTTTACTAAACATTTCCTCTTTGTAATGTGTTATTTCATCCCACAATTCCTGGGCTTTTTTGTCCACCGGCGAAAGCTTCCACTGTTTTAAAGGGTTCTTCATTCTCTCTTCAAATCTTTTTTTCTGCGTTTCTTTTGAAATGCTGAACCAGAATTTAATCATAATCATTCCATCATCAATTAAGGCATGTTCGATTTCAGGTACTTCCATCATAAATTTTTCATATTGCTCAGGCGTACAGAACCCAAACACCGGTTCGACTATAGCCCTGTTATACCAGCTTCTGTCGAAGAAAACAACCTCTCCCGGATCCGGAAGATGTTTGAAATATCTCTGAAAATAAAACTGGCCCGTTTCAACTTCTGTAGGCTTAGGAAGTGCCACTACTCTGTATTTACGAGGATTCAAATGTTCGGTAAATCTTTTTATGGCCCCGCCTTTTCCTGCGGCATCACGTCCTTCGTAAATTATCATCACTCTTTTTTTATTTTCGAAAACCCAATTTTGCAGTTTAATTAATTCTATTTGAAGTCTTATCAGTTCTTCTTCATATTCCACATCTCTTAAAACTTTTCGCAGTTTCTTTTTTCTTACAAGTCCTTTTAAACCCGTTTTTGTTCGAAGTTTTCTAAAAGCTTCTTCCAAAAAATCAAGTTTTTTCTGCAACTCTTCGTTTTTAATTTCTTTTTTTAAATCGTTAATCGTATTGAACAGTGTTTTCATGTATTACCTTTTATTTAATTTTATAATAAATCGGCAAAATCAAAAAAATATTATATAATTATGGTAAAAATATAAGGGTTAAGAATGTTTAGCAAAAGAATTGAAAAACTCTCTCCCTCTCTGACTATAGCCATATCCCAAAAAGCCAGAGACCTTAAAGCATCCGGAAGGGACGTGCTTGCTTTTAGTGCCGGAGAACCAGATTTTGACACTCCTGAAATAATAAAAGAAGAAGCGATAAAAGCAATAAACGAAGGATTTACCAAATATACTGCCGTTGCCGGTATTCCAGAACTTTTAGAAGCGATAAAAATAAAATTAAAAAGAGATAACGGGCTTGATTATTCAACAGACGAAATCATTGTCAGCAACGGCGCAAAACAGTCTTTATACAATATTATGGCCTGTCTTATTGAAAAAGACGATGAAGTAATAATTCCTGCACCGTACTGGGTTACATATCCCGAACTTGTCAAATACCACGACGGTGTTCCCGTTTCAATTCATACAACTGAAGAGACAAATTTCAAAATAACCCCTGAAATGCTTAAAAATACAATTACACCAAAAACAAAAATGCTTATTTTAACTTCTCCTAGCAATCCTACAGGAGCAGTTTATTCTAAAGAAGAGCTTTCGGCTCTTGCGGAAGTGCTTAAAGACACAGATATATGGGTCGTAAGCGATGAAATGTATGAAAAACTTATTTATGAAGGCGAATTCTGTGCAACTGCCAGTATAAACGAAGACATGCTTCAAAGAACCATTACGGTAAACGGCTTAAGCAAATCTCATGCAATGACAGGATGGAGATTCGGTTATCTTGCAACAAAAAATAAAGATTTGGTAAAAGCAATGACCAAACTCCAGTCACAAATGACTTCAAATATTAACTCAATAACACAAAAAGCGGCAATACCAGCTCTTTTAGGAAAAGCTGATAACGATGTTGAAATGATGAGAAAAGAATTCAAAAAAAGAAGAGATTTCGTATATGAACAATTTAATAAAATCCCTGGACTAAGTGCCGCAAAACCTCAGGGAGCTTTTTATATTTACGTTAACCACAAAGAAATAATGGAAGAGTCAATGGCATTTGCATTAACACTGCTTGAAGAAAAAGGTGTTGCCGTTGTTCCTGGCATAGGTTTCGGAAGCGAAGGATATTTCAGATTTTCATTTGCAACAGATATAGACACAATTAAAGCCGGAATTGAAAGAATTACTGAGTTTGTAAAGGGACTGAATGATTAGACACGTTGTGCTTTTTAAAACCAAAGAAGGTGCCCCTTTGCCTCTTTTTAAGGAAAAAATAGAAAACTTAAAACACAAAATACCTGAAATTCTTAATATAAATGTAGGTCTGGATATTAAGTTTGACCCTAATTCTTCCGATTTCTGTGTAATAACGGATGTAAAAAATATAAAAGATTTAGAAATTTATGCAAATCATCCGGATCATTTAGAAGTAATATCTTTTATTAAACCATATATAACGGAAAGGAAAGTAGTAGACTTTAAGGTATAAAAATGTTAATCAGATTAAAAAAAAGAGGCATGACCGCCTCAAGCCCTATTTTAGTTTTATTAATTTTAATATTATCCATAACTCTTTTTAACGGATATCTGCTTACTAAATCCTTAAAAAACTCTATTTACCAAGATGCTTTTTTAGTTAATAAATTAGGCCAAATTAGAGGTTCAATACAAAGATACGCCAAACTCAAACTGAACAACATATCAGCTGATTTCGTTAAAGAACAGATAGAAAACGATTTTAATATTATTAACCAGTTCGTTAAACAAAATTATATACCTGATGCTAAAAAACCTCATTTTTTGTATCTTTTAAAAAAAGTAAAACATGACTGGGATGAACTTAAAAAAGAAAAAAGCAAAGAATCTATTTTGATAACCAGCGAAAACTGTTGGAGTGAAGCTAATAATCTTACAAATTATGCTGAGCAGGTATCCGAATACAAAAAAAACAAACTTCTTAAAAAAGTGACTTACATTACTCTTGCAACCGCATTTTTGATACTATTGATAATATTCTTCGTATATTTTATGATAAAAAAAGGTCTTGAAAAAGAAAAAATTATTGATCCTCTTACTAAACTGTACAACAGAAGACATTTTATTGATAATTTTAACTATTTTATTGATCTATATGAAAGATATAAAAGACCGTTTTCAATTATTTTTCTGGACATTGACAATTTCAAACAGATAAACGATACATACGGCCACCAAAAAGGTGATGAAATATTAATTAACCTCTCAAAACACATAATGCATGAATTAAGAAACACCGATCTGGCTTTCAGATACGGAGGCGAAGAAATAGTAATAATTCTTCCTGAAACAGAGCTTTATGAAGCTTATCAGATTGCGGAAAGACTGAGAGAAAGCATCAAAAACAAAATAAAAATAAAATCAAAACCGGTAACTGTAAGTATGGGCGTCGGAACTTATGACGGAGAAGGCATGTTCTCATTTATAGAAAGAGTTGACGAAGCGGTTTATGAAGCAAAAAGAAAAGGAAAAGACAGAGTTATTATCAGTAAATAATTCAGCTGTTTTTATCTTTTCTCAAATCCATAAAAACATAAATACTTGCAACAACAATTACCCCTCCGAGTAAAAAAAGGCTGCCGTAAACCACCTCTTTATGAGCGCTCTCTCCGGTCCCGAAAAGATAACCTATCATAAGCATAAAACCTACCCAGATTAAATTGGCACTGTAAGTCAAAGGTATAAACCAGCGAAGAGGCATATGCGAAAGCCCGGCAGGAATTGAAATATACTGTCCAAGTCCCGGAGTAAGAGGTGCCAAAAAAGCGGAAATTTTTCCGTGTCTTTTCCAGAATTTATTGACTTTTTCTATAATCGGCTTATCTTTTAAAAGTTTATTTACAAGATATTTAGCTAAAAAATAGTTTATAAGAGCTCCTGTCAAAGAGCCTAAAGAGCCTACCAGCCATAAAAGCAGAAGATGTTTTTGTCCGGTAGCCGCCAGATATCCTGCAGGCAGCAGTACCAATTCACTCGGTACAGGTATAAAAGTACCTACAAGCAGCATATACACATATACTCCCAAATATCCGATGGAATTACAAAAATGTACTAAAAAATTCACTATTTCATTAAACATTACAACCTCACAATTCAATTATTACCGGAACATGGTCCGAAGGAGTGGGTTTTCTTTTTCTTCTTACCTGTGTAAGTATTTCGACATTAGACACTTCTTTTGCCACGGCGGGACTCAGCAGAAAATAATCTAGCCTCATACCTTCATTTTTATATACTTTGGCGCCTCTGTAATCATAGAAAGTATAAACTCTTTCATTTTTATGAAATTCTCTGATAACATCTATAAATCCCATATTTAAAAGAGTATTTATCATAGCTTTTTCTTCAGGAAGAAAAGTAACCTCCCCTTCCCATATTTCCGGATCCCATACATCCAAATCGCTAAAAGCCACATTCATATCTCCACATAAAACCACTTTATCTTTGTTTAAGTCAAATTTTTTTAAAAATTCAAACAGTTTTTCATAGAAATACATTTTATATTCGAATCTTTCACCGTAATTATCCCCTAAAGGCACATATACGTTTATAATATGTATATCGTCAATAAGAGTATACAAAAATCTTGCTTCTTCCAATTCTCCGTCGAAACCTTTTTGATATTTTTCTATAGGGAGCCTGGAGCAAGTTGCAACTCCGTTTAATTTTTTCTGTCCGTGTATTACACATTCGAAGTCATTATCGATTTTAGGAAATTTTTCCTCTTCTACTTTAATTTCCTGTATGCATAATATATCAATTCCGTATTCATTAATTAAATTTTGAACAATTTCCAGTCTGCTTCTTATGGAATTAACATTAAACGTGCAAATTTTCAACTTTCATTTCTCCATTTTATATTTTAAAGTCCCATTTTACCTGGATTAAGTATTCCGTTCGGATCAAATGCGTTTTTTATTTTTCTGAAAAGATTCAATTCCGCATCGCTGAAAGCAAGTTTCATAAAAGGCGCTTTGCTTAAACCTATTCCGTGTTCTCCGCTTAGCGTTCCTCCAAGGTCAACAACCAGCTTAAATATTTCCTCGACTGCCTCATACCCTCTTTTTACCTCATCTTCTTTGCTTCCGTCAACCATTACGTTTACGTGAATGTTTCCGTCACCTGCATGTCCGAAACATGGAGCTAAAACGTTATATTTTTCAGCTATTGCGTATATACCGTTTAAGGCATCCGGAAGTTTGCTTCTAGGAACTGAAATGTCTTCATTAATTTTTTTGGTTCCATACATTGTAATAGACGGAGACGCATTTCTTCTTGCATACCATATTTCATTTGCTTCTTCATCGTTAGCGGCTATTTTAAATTCTTTAGCCCCTTCTTCTTTGAAGCTTTTTTCAAGAATATGAAGCTGATAGTTTATTTCTTCTTCAACATTGCCGTCAACATCGCCCACTAACAGAGCTCCGGCCCAGTCAGGCAGATTTACTCCAAGTTTTTCCCTAAGCGCTTTTACGACTAATGCATCCATAAATTCCATTGCTACTGGCATTGCCCCGCCTGCAAGTGATTTATATACGGCATTCATCGCCTGTTCTACGTTTTCAAAAATACCCATATAAGTTTTTTTAAGTTTAGGTTTGGGAAGAAGCTTCATAGTGATTTCCGTAATTACCGCAAGCGTTCCTTCACTCGCGATCAATATCCCGGCCACATTATAACCCGCAACGTCTTTAATCGTTCTTTTCCCGGCTCTTATGATATCTCCGTTCGGAAGCACCGCTTTAAGACTCATTACATAATCTTTTGTAAGACCGTATTTAGCCGCTCTCATACCTCCGGCATTTTCACTCACGTTTCCTCCGATTGTAGAATAGTCCATACTTGCAGGATCAGGAGGATAAAAAAGCCCTTTTTCTTCTACTGCTTTTTGCAAGTCGGCGTTAATTACACCCGGCTGAACAACAGCGACCATGTCTTTCTCATCAATCTCTAAAATTTTATTCATGTATTTTTCCAAAGCAAGAACGATACCTCCGTTTACCGGAAGAGCGCCTCCTGTAAAGCCACTTCCCGCACCTCTTGGAACGATAGCTATTTTATTATCGTTACAGTATTTTAAAATTCTGCTCACTTCCTCTTCATCGGCAGGAAACACAACCGCATCGGGCTCATAATGCTCTTTAGTGGCGTCATACGAATACGCTCTTAAATGAGGCTTGTCAATTTTGACGTCTTCTTCACCGACTATATTTTTTAAAAATTCAATATGTTTTGCATCTATCATATCATTCCTTTATAAGACTTTTATAATATGCGATAATATTTTTGCCTTTTATATCGAATTTAGGATATGTTGTAAAGAATATTTCTTTATATTTGGCATTAATACTGCCGTATTTTTTAACGGCATAAAAGCTGTTTGCGTCCACTTCGTATATTTTATCCAATACGAATATAATTCTCCCTATATTCAGTTTTTTTGCAAAATTTATAAAATTCTCCCTGCTCGGTATACCTTCTAAAAACGCCGCAAAATTATCAGAACTGATAACGGTAGCGTTTTTATATTTTTCTTTCATTTTTAAATATTCAAGCTGATTAGGGGCAATAATCAAAATTCTGTCATAATCTTTGGCAAGAAGTATTTTATCTCCCTTTTTAGGTAAAACAACCGGAAGTGCAAAAGCGTCGTTTTTTAATTCCTTATAAACCAAAAGCTTAGCTTTTTTTCCGTAGCATACAGCTCTAGCGCATATTATGTTTTTCCCGTTATATGGACAGAGAACCACACCGCTTACGCCTTTTTTTACATATTTGTCAAGCGTGGCAACATCAGAATTTACATTGGTAATAGTAACATCATAAGCATTTAAAAGTACTGCGAATATCAAAAAAACAAACCATCTCATAGGCATTCCTCTTTTTTGATACAATTATATCAAAAAGGACATTAATGAAATATGATATTTTGGTAATCGGAAGCGGAATTGCCGGAATGATGGCTGCGATTGAAGCAAAAGAGCTTGGAAGCAACATTGCAATCGTTACAAAAAAATCACCAATGGCCAATAACTCTTTTATGGCTAAAGGCGGGATCAACGCAGCGCTTAACAATATGGAAGACGGTGACTCTATAGAACACCACATACAGGACACGTTAAAGGGCGGTGTCGGAATTGCCGATGAAGAAGCCGTCAGAATCTTCTGCGAACAGGCTCCTCAGGTAGTAAGAGAGCTTTACAGAAGATTTAAAGTGCCTTTTAATACACTCCCAAACGGCAAACTGGCCCAAAGGCCTTTTGGCGGAACGAAATTCAAAAGAACGGTCTACGCTGCAGATGCAACCGGCCCGGCTATTATGAAAGCGTTAAACAAAGCTCTTAAAGATTTAGGTATAGACGTAATTAAAAACCACCTTGCCGTCAATCTGCTGGTTAAAGACGGCAAAATAGCGGGAGTTACGTTTCTGGACGAAAAAACAAACGAACTCAAAGCCGTTCAGGCAAAAGCCGTAATCGTGGCAACCGGAGGGTATGCAGGATTATATAAAGGATTTACGACAAACGTTAACGACGCAACCGGCGACGGCGTAGCAATGGGACTCAGAGCCGGCCTTGAAGGAATGGATATGGAATTCATTCAGTTCCACCCTACCGGACTTGAAGGCAGCAATTATCTGATTAGCGAAGCCGCCAGAGGAGAAGGAGGAAAACTGGTTAACAGCGAAGGCAAAGAATTTGTCGACGAACTTAATACCAGGGATTTCGTAACAAGAGCAATTGTAAAACAGCTCCAAAAAGGGAAAAAAGTTTATTTAGATTTAACGGACATACCTGAAGAGATTATTAACACCAAGCTTGTAAACCTTAAAAAAAGAGTAAAATCTCTAAAAGGCATAGATATAGCAAAAGAGCCAATTCCTATCACTCCTCTTGCACACTATACAATGGGAGGCATTAAAACAGACACGTACTGTGTTACAGACATTGAGGGTCTGTTTTATGCGGGAGAAGCAGGAAACAACGGTGTTAACGGTGCAAACAGACTCGGAGGAAACTCTCTTAGCGAAGGTGCGGTCTTTGGAAAAATAGCGGGTTATCAGGCCGTAAAATATTCTCACAGACAAAAAACATATGTTGATCTGCCAAAAGAACAGATAGAAAAAGACAAAGAGTTTCTTAACAGATTACAAAACACTAAAATTGACACTAAAGAAATTAAACATAAATTAGGAGACCTTCTATTTCAAAAAGTAGGCATTATAAGAAACGGCTATCAGCTTAAAAAAGTTCTTGAAACTCTTAATGATATGAAAAACAATCTTCAAAGCGAAAAAGACTCTTCTATCCAGGAAAAAATTGAACTAATAAACGGTCTAGACATTGCAACGGCTATCGCAAAAGCCGCACTTGACAGGGAAGAAAGCAGAGGCGCTCATTTCAGACTTGATTACCCTGAAAGCGACCACGCATTTTTACATCATACTTATACAAAACTCAATTAACAATTTCTCTTATTCTTTCTTCTTTTTCTATTAAAAGCTCTTCGATAGTTTTAGGCATAGACAGATAAAACCCCTGTAACAAATTCACACCTGATTCTTTCAAAAAATCCATAGTTTCTTTATCTTCCACAAATTCCGCCACCAGATTTAAATCAAACTCTTTTCTAAACCCTGCAATTATTTTTATCGCTTTTTTAAGATATTCATCATTTTTTATACCTTTTACCAGAGTTCCGTCAATTTTAAGCACTCTTATCATGTTTTTTCTCAAAAGATTTATAACAAGCAGTATAGACGAATAACCGCTCCCAAAATCGTCTACGGCAAAATATGTATCGTTTTTTTTATGTATTTTTTCAATTAATTCCAGATTTTCCACAAAACGCTGTTCTGTAAGTTCCAAAACAATATCAACATCTATTTTTTTTATTACCTGATACAGTTTTTTTATATATTTTTCATTTTTTAAAGCTTCAAAAGAGATATTAAGAAAAATTCTGTTTGTAATCTGTTTTATTAAATATTCTTTTTCCAGTATTTTATCCAACACCACTATATCAAATTCGGCTATTTTATTCATTGCATATATGTGGTCTATAAACATTCCGGCCGGTATAAGTTTTCCGTTATCAGATATTCTGCCTAAAACTTCCAAAGAAAACACCGTATTGTCTTTTGAATTAAAAATCGGCTGAAACATAACGTCTATTTCTTTTTTTTCAATTTTTTCTTTGATAAATTTAATATCAATTTGATTTTTAATCCACTCTTCAAGATGATTTTCTTTATTGTTTAAAATTATATTTTTATGTTCTTTTTTTGCTGCTTGTTTTAAAAAACGGAAATAATTAATTAAATCTTTTATTTGTATCTGTGTGTATTTATCTAATTTAATACCGAATATTGCTCCGTCAAAATTTATTTTTTCACCGTTTATATCAATTGTCTCACAAATTATATCGTGTATATGGTCTATTTCTTTTTGAAAAATTTCAAAATCGATATCGGTTCCTATAAAATAAAAGTCATTACTTGAACCTTGTATGAGCAAGAAGTTTTTTTTATCTTTATACAGGTTATGAAGCTTGTTAAATAAGACTATTTTAGCGTTGGTAACGGTATTTTCATTAAAAACACTATTCATTGTTTTTAGATTTTTCAAATCTATAACCGCAACAAACAATGTTTTGCTTTTGACTAAAATTTCAATTAAATCGAAAAAACTTTTCTCCGTATTGGTAAATGTAGCCATATATAGTTCGTTTAATGTATTATAAAATTTTAAAATCTGTTCTTTTAAGTCCCTAAAAACAAAATAAGACTCGGCATAATACCCTCTTTTATAAAAAATATAAAAAGAATTGGCCAGAGTGTGTATTAAATTATGAAGATCATGAATATAAACACATAAATTAACATCAAGACATATCATTAAAGATTCCAGATATGAAAGATATTTCTTAAATTTACAATTTTTTGCTTCAACGAGAGGAAAACTGTCCAAATCATCATTTTTGACGGAAACAACTATTTTTTCAATCCACTCTTCATGGGCTTTAAAAAGTAAAAAATCATGCTTTTGTTTTTGTAGTAAAAGCGTTTTTAAAGAAGATATTTCTTTTTTTATATAAACTTTGGCAGTTATATTTAATAATTTGTTTAGTTTTCTTTTAATTTCATTGTCTTTTATTTCCTCTTTAATAAGACCAAAAGAACGGTAAACTATTGAATAAGGAAGTTTCATTTCCTTATAGAAGTTATAACACACTTCTTCATCAATAGTTTCTGAAGAGAGATATTCTTCCAATATACCGGAGACTCGCTCTAAATCATCGGCATTATAAGAATTTTTTACTATTTCGTCGTTTAACAGTTTCTGTTTTAAAAGTTCGCTTATATTCATATTAACACCTAAAAAGACAAATTGATATATTATTATACTCTTTTTATGTGTCTTTAATGTGTTTTAAAAAAAAGAAAAGAATTATTCGCGACTTACCACATTTCTTTTCTTTCTTAAAAACATTTTAAATTAGAATTTATAATTAAACAATCCATACAACGAATGATTTGCAAATCCGCTGCTTCTTCCTTTATAATCGTATTTCAACTCAAAAGTAAGATTTTTGTTTAAATTCTCATGCATACCCATTCCGACATTGTAAATCAACGGGTCTTTATCAATTCCCTGAGTTGTAAATACAGCACCTTCACCGTCTTGGAAACTTGAATCAATACTCTGTCCTTTAGCATTAAAATCGTAATCCAACGCAAAATTCATCATAAATCTGATATTATTCTCGGTTAAATAACTAAATGTACTGCCGATTCCTGCAATAAAAGATTTTGCATGATATGAATTTACATTTAAATCTAAATTGCCCGCACCGCTTTCACTGTAGCCAGGAGTATATGCATACTGGTATGATAATCTAAATTTTGGTTTGATGTTCCATCTGTTTTTAAATTCATATATTTTCTCTACGGCCATGTTCGCTAAAATTGAATTTGTGTGATAATTTGCAGTTGCTGTTACAGCAGCTGTTGTAATGTTTCTTCTTGATTCGATGTTTTGTCTGGTAAAGCCTAATTGATAATAAATAGTTGTTTTATTATCCATAACAGGTTTATTTCCGTATGCAATCAAACTGAAAATGTTTCCGGTGCTTTCCTGATCAATATCATTGGTGTCTGATTTCAGCCTTGCATAGAAAAATGATATTCCTGCGGTTTTTGCCTCATCATATTCTCCGTCAATTCCTATTCCAAATCCGTATGTATTTGCGCTGTAACCGTTTTTTCCGTCTATATCATCCTGAGTGGTATGAGATCCAAAAGGTTTAAACCATATATGTTTATTGCTAAAAACTGTATCACCTGAGTTCAAACCTCTTGCAGCTGTTTGTCTGCTTTGAATTACATTACACATAGAATTTACAGCCGCAACGGAAACTCTCGACACATTTGCAGCCGTTACGGGTTGTGCTTCTCTTACTGCATTGTTCATTCCCGAAGAGCTGGATATTGTTACCAGATTATCAAGATATCTTTTCAATTCCCCCGTTGCTGTGGCAAATTTTGTGTCTAAAACTTTTGCAACAGAATTGGTATTGGTATTTATAGTCTGCATAACATCTTTAAGTGTATGTTTTACAACTTTTGCGTTTAATGTTTCATTGCCGTCAGAAGAAACGCCTTTTTCTATTTCAAAATCTAAAAGCAGGGAATTGTCGGTAACGTTTACTTTAGACGTATTGATATCCATTTCGGGTGTTTTTACTATTTCGTTTAAAACTTCGCCGTCGGTAGTGCTTGAATAAAAACCGGAATCAACTTTAAAACCTAACGTTGAATTATTTGAAACCACTACTTTATCAGAAGCGTTTAGTTTCGCATATTTCACACTGCCGTTATCTTCCGTGTTTACATTAAACTCCAATACCGCTCCCTCTTCGTTGTAGAAATCCTTTACCTCGGATTCACCTGGCGAGGATAAAGAAACCTCACCGTTTTTTCCGTTGTCTATCTCCGTCAGCGGAGCATAAATTAACCCGCTCATATAACCCGTATTGTTTAATGAAAAGTTTGAGTCTCTGTCTACAAAAACCGAATAAGCACTGCTTATGATACTTCCTCTATTTTCAAAATAAGCACCTTCTTCCGCACCGTTTACATAAACACCTGCGGCATACAAACCTACTCCTGAATCAACCGTAATCGAACCGCTGTTTATTATACTGTTGTTTGATTTCATACTGTCGATATATATTCCGTTAATAGCTTTGGATTTTGTTGAATGCGTATTGATATTAATTGAGCCGGTGTTTACGACCTGCGCGTTATCGCTCATATCGTCAACATATATACCCGCTATTATATTAGCTCCGTCACTGTTTACGTCAACGCTTATTTTTCCGCTGTTTTCGACTTTTGTATCGTCACGCAAATCATTCGTGTTTATTCCTATTACATTGTCCGAAGACAAGGAATTAACATTTATACTTACAAGTCCTCCGTTTCCGACGGAAGCGTTTGATTTCATACCGCGTTCGATACTTATACCTTTTATATCGGTATAGTCAGCTTTTGCGTTTATTATAATATTACCGCTGTTTGTTAATACTGAATTGTCGTCGAGTCCTCTTTCAATTAAAATTCCGCCGAGTCTCAACTGTGAATCATTTAAGTCGGTTTTGGTATTCATTACGATATCGCCGCTGTTTAAAATAAAACTCTCCTCTATTGCACTTAATATCTCAATTCCCGTCATAGTCCCGCCTATACTTTCTTGCGAAGTGGAAAAATAAATCCCTCCGCTGTTGATTATACCGGCATTGTTTTCCAAATGGTATATACTGATTCCTATGTTTTTACCCAGATTGTCTTCCGGCTCAATTGTAAGGATATTTGCCGCAGCTGAAGCTGGGATTATATAATCCGTACTAATCATTATATATCCCTTATTTTCAACCGTTGCAATACCAGTTACATCCCCGGCGTATATACCTTCGATATCCATATCTGCGGCTTTTGAGTTTATTGAAATAAGACCTTTGTTTATTATTTTATCATACCCTATCGTATTCTCTTTATACAATCCGGACAAATAAAAATACGAATCTTCGTCTTTGCTTTCAGCGCTTATTTCTATTTTACCGTTATTAACAAGCTGTGTTGCATAATTATATCTGTTCTCAAAAATAAATATACCCGTAGCTTCCCCGCTTACACTGTTTTGCGTTAAATTCAAAGATATAAGACCGTTATTGTAAACGGACGCGTTATCTTCCATCCTTCCAATATCTATACCGTCAAAATAATTATCTGAATCGGAAGAATTTGTTTCGGTTAGTATAATGTTTCCGTCGTTAACGACACTTGAATTTTCCGTTAAACTGTAAACGCCTATTCCGTCAATTTTCGCTCCGCTTACAATATTACCGGTAATCGTGCCTCTGTTTCTTATAAACGAGCTTCCGCTCATGCTCTTTTCTATATAAATTCCGGAAGCCACATTTGTATTGTTGTTTGCATTAAATTCTATACTGCCGCTGTTTGATATATACGAATCGTCATCCATGCCGCCGTTAACGCTTATACCTGCAATCAAACTCGCGTTATCGTCCGCATTAATTACCATACTTCCGCTGTTGGAAATATACGAATTCTGCTCCAAATCCTGAGCGGAACCTATACCTAAAACCAGACTCGCGTTCGTATCTACACCTATACTGATTGTCCCTCTATTGATAAGATAATAAATATTGTCGTATGAAGCAGGAAGGGGCTTGAAATTATCAACCATTATTCCCGCGGTCGTTCCTGAAACAGACTTATGATTTACAACAGTAATCTTGCCGTCGTTTATAATTTTAGACCCCCCGCTTATCCAATCAGCTTCAAGTCCGTAAGAATAACCGCCTCCCGTTTCGTTGGCACTTAAATTAATATCACCTGTATTCAATATTATTGAACGGTTATTTAAATCGTCAACAACTATACCTCCGGAAGTCGCTGACCTGCTTCTTGAATTTAAAATGACAGTCCCTGTATTTGAAATTACTGAAGAGTTGATTTCCGTTGCGTACATTCCTATGGCATTCTCACCGTTGATAATAATTTTTGCGGAATTTATAAATTTAGAATTAAAAAAATTACCGTCACTTTCCACTCCGATACCTGAATCGCTGCTGAGAATGTTTATTGTCTGTCTATTTTCAACTACGGTGTTTTCAACGTCTCCGTTAAAAAAGAATCCCAAAACGTTGTATCCGTTTAAATTTATATTTCCAGTGTTTAAAACCGAACTTCCGGAAATATTTCCGCCTATTTTAATCCCCGAAACCAGCGTCAGGCGTTCAAACGTGGCAACGGAAATATTTCCATTATTTATTATTGAAGAGGCAGTCGCGTTTTTTTCCACAACCACAGCGCTTAAGTTATAATCCTCATCGCTGTTATAAGATCCGCTGTTAACGTATTTCAAAGTAATGTCACCGGAATTTGAAATAGTTGAGCCGTTCATATTAACTGTGTCTATTCCTCTAACCTCTTCACCGGTTGATGAAAGAACATTGATTTCACCGCTGTTTTGAATTGAAGAAGAATTTAAATTCTTCCCAAACATCGCTACTGCCCAATCGTTGGCAGTTATATTAATTTTATTTTCATTGTTTAAAACCGAAGTGTTTACGTCGTTTTCCAAGAATATTCCTACCGCATTTCCGTCGGAAGAAGAACTGTTTAGAATCCCCTTATTGGTTATTGTAGTATTCGTAACTCCGTATGCACTGTATAATACCCCTATATTACCGCTGTCTGCATCATTATGCAGATTAACATAAACGTCTTTTCCTATTACAATATTATGATTAGCAATCTGACTTGAAAATCCTATACCCACTACATTTGTAATTGTTTCACCACAATATGTTAATGGATTTTGAAGGGTAAAAGTAGCATTACTATCATCTAATGAAACAAGAGATTTAATACTTATTGCCGCATTTAACGGAGACATCACAAGAGTATTTAAAACCATCGCAGATACAACAAGCGATATTTTACCGCCTTTTAAAATTCTAAACCTTGATTTATAATCAAAAGAATTTTTCATAACAACTCACTTTCTTTTCTATAACGATTAATTATTTCATCTTTCGACTCCTTAATTAATAATTATAGTAAATTTAATTTTACATTAATATTATACACCTAAAATATTAAAAAGTAAACTTTTATTTTAAAGGATTATTTAAAGAAGTTTTTAAAAGTTATTAAGAAAAAGCTGAAGAAAAAGAAAGTTAGAAAATCAAATCTGTTCGATTTTGATTTTATCCGTTTTGAAGTGTTTTCTTAATTCGTCTTCAATGGCAAGAAGCGTAACGCCTCCGCTTGCGCATGTCGCACACGCTCCCATGTATCTTATATATACTTTCGTAATTCCGTCTTCTTCCCTGATATCGACAAGTTCGAGGCTTCCCCCGTCCATTGCAAGCATAGGCTTGATTTTCGTATCCAAAAACTCTTCAATCGCTTTTATTTTTTTAATCAGGCTCATTTTTTCAAAATCTTCCGTTTCGGCGGCCTGTTTTAAGTTTTCTTTTTTCATCTGTTCCTGAACTTCTTTAATGATATCCACAAGATATACCGGTTTTTCTTCATGTCCGCCCGGTGCCACGCAGCTTTTGCAGTATTTACCGGCATCAGTGTATTTCTGAAGTTCTTCAACGGTTTTGACATTGTGTTTTCTTATAATATCTTCTATTTCTTTTCTCGTAACCCTTGCACATTCGCATACGATTTCATTGTCTCTTAATTCGTCCGCGTTTTTACCTTTATATTTTGCCGCTGCTTCAATAATTACGTCATATGCCATTACGCTGCAGTGCATTTTCTGAGGAGGAAACGCAGGCGTATTCGGATCGTCCCTTAAAGCTTTTTCAACGTCAAGATTTGTTATTTTCATGGCTTCGTCTACTGTTTTTCCGATAGTAAGCTCCGTCATCATATCAGAAGACGCTATTGCGGTTCCGCATCCGAAACTTTTAAATCTTGCGTCCACTATTTTATCGGTTTTAGGATCCACCAGCCAGTAAAGCCTTACTGCGTCCCCGCACGCTTCGCTTCCGAAATCGGCAACTACAAGCTTAAGTCCTCTTTTTTTGGCGTCTTCTTCGGTAAATTCTCCGAGATACTTCGGATTGTTCATTCTTTCGATTACTTTATTCGAATATTGTTCCCACACGTTTCCTGTTATTAAATCGTTTCTTCCCATTTTATCTCCTTGTATTTATAAGTTATTAAGGTTTTAAAGTTTTTAAGTTTCTAATTCTCAATTCTACATTCTCAATTTATTTAGGCGCAACCTTGGCGTAAGTCATTGATATAGCTCTTAATCTCTCAACAATTCCCGGAAGTTTTTCAATGACGTAATCTATTTCTTCTTCCGTAGTAAAACGGCTGAGTGAAAATATTATCCCCGTATGTGCTATTTCAGGATCTTCACCCAGCGCTTCGAGGACTTCGCTTCCCTCAAGTCTTTCACTCGAACAGCTGCTGCCCGTTGCGGCATATATTCCGTTAACGTTTAAATCCCACAGCATGGATTCACCCTCAATTCCTTTGAAAGAAGCAACAACCGTATTAGGAAGTCTGTATTTTTTATCCACATAGCTTTTTGTATCCGGAATTTTCAGTATCGCTTCTTCCAGTTTATCCCTTAATTTTGCAACTCTCGTATTCATTTCATCCAGGTGTTCGTTAGCCAGCTTAAGAGCTTCGGCCATGGCTATCATACCGTTGAGATATACGCTTCCGCCTCTTTTTCCTCCCATCTGGTTTCCGCCGTGAATAAGGTTGACGTAAGGAGCCCCATCTCTGACATAAAGCGCTCCTACTCCTTTAGGTCCGTGAAATTTATGAGCTGCGAACGTAAAATAATCAACCCCGAGATCCCTTACGTTTACTTTTACTTTTCCGATAGCCTGAGCTCCGTCACAGTGAAAAGGTATATTATGTCTTCTTGCAATTTCGCTTATTTCCTTAATCGGCTGAATGGCACCGCTTTCGTTACTAGCTAATAGCACGCTTATAAGAGCCGTATCTTCTCTTATTGCATTTTCAAGCTCTTTAGGATCGATTCTTCCGTTTTCATCCGTATAAAGATAAGTAACTTCCATACCGAGTGTTTTGGCATATGCGCACGGGGCTTTAATTGACGAATGTTCACTGACAGTGGTAATGATATGCTTTTTACCGTTTCCTTTAAGATAGGCGTCAATAAAAGTCTTTATTACCGTATTGTTACCTTCGCTCGTTGACGAAGTAATAATAATATCGTCTTCGTCTGCCGCGCCAATCCCAGGATATAAAATATCATACGCGTCGTTCATCGCTTTTCTGGCTTCTATTCCTAATTGATAAATAACGTTTACGTTTCCGAACAAATCTGTACTTTTACAGTAAACATCTTTAACTTTATCATCCATAGGAGTAGTTGAATTGTTATCTAAATAGACCATCATATCGACACCTTTAAATATTTTTGATTAATTTTAGCGAAAGAAGAAAAAAAAAGATTGATATATATCAAGATTTTTTAAGAAGTCTGCTTAATACGCCCTGAAGTTTAAGCCACTGTTTGTGAGGCATTAACGGAAACCCTGAATAAACACCCGGTTTTTTGATACTTTTAGACACTCCTCCTCTTGCCGCAATAGTTGTAAAATCGGCAATTTCCAAATGTCCGGCCGTAGCAGCCTGTCCGCCCATAATTACATTTCTTCCGAGCTTGGTACTGCCCGCCAGACCTGACTGCCCGACCATTATAGAGCATTCACCGACTTCGCAGTTATGTCCAATCTGAACGAGATTATCGATAATAGTGCCTTTTTTTATAATCGTTTTACCGAACACGCCCCTGTCAACGGCCGTATTTGCACCTATTTCGACGTCATCTTCTATTTCAACATATCCTAAATGATATATTTTTACATGTCTGCCGTCTTTCGTATGAGCATATCCGAAACCGTCGCTTCCGATAACAGTGCCGGCATGTATTCTTACGTTGTTTCCGATTTTGGTATCTCTGTAAACGGTAACATTAGGATAAATAACGCAGTTTTCGCCTATATCAACATCAGGACCTATTACACATCCCGGCATAATTACCGTATTTTTACCGATTCTGGCACCTTTTCCGAGTGTAACACCCGGATGTACTTTTGCACTGAACGCCACCTGATAGCCTCCGTCTTCCCAAGGCTCTTTTGCAAAAAGCTTTGTTAAATAAGCCAGTTTCAAATACGGTTCATCCGTAATAAGCGCTATAGTATTTTCAGGAAGCTTGCCGGCGTCTTCTTTTCTGATTAAAACGGCCGCCGCTTTTGTATTAGGAAGATACTTTTCATATTTAGGATTTTCTAAAAAGCTGATTTCCGTCTCACCGGCATCCTGAAGTGTATTAATTCCAGTAATTTCAATATCTTTATCACATTGTAAATCCAAATATTTCGCTATTTCTTTTAATGTGTATGTTTTTTTGGACTGATTTCTCTCGCACATTATAAACCTTTTCAATTTTTTTTATTATACAATAAATATAATTATCAACTATTCTTACATATGTAATTTTATTTAGAAAACAATAAATAATAAACTGTCAGTTTCTCAATTTATTAGGGCCAGACACCAATATAAACAACAAAAAAGCAAAACGTTATCTTTCGATAACGCTTGCCCCGCTTCTTACTATCTCAATAGGTTTATATTTTTTTATCGCTTTTAAAAAGTTGTCAATTCTCGCAGGTCTGTCAACTACGCTGACTATTACGTGTTTTTCACCCACATTGCTTATACTGCCGTTATAACATCTTGCAAGAGCGTCTATGTCTGCCAGATGGTTTTCTATAGGAAACTTGACCATCGCCATTTCTTTTTCTATAAAATCGTCGCTTTCTATTACCTTATATACGGGAATAAGCTTATGAAGCTGTTTAACTATCTGTTCAAAAACTTTCGGATCGCCTTCGCTCACTATTGTCATTCTTGAAAATTCGCTGCTGGGAATTGGCGCAACCGTTAAAGACGTAATATTATACCCGCGCCCTGCGAACATATTTACTATTCTGGCCAATACACCGTGTTCGTTTTCGACTATTACTGATATTATTCTTTTCATTTGTCTTCCTTGAATATAAGCATATTTTTAAGCGGTGAATTAGGCGGTACCATCGGTAAAACGTCTTCACGCCTGTCAACCTGAACGTCTATAAACGCTACTTTTTTCGCTTCAATAGCTTCTTTGAGGGCTTTTTCAAACTCATCTTTTGTTTTAACCCTGAAGCCGATTCCCCCCATACTTTCAGCAAGTTTAACAAAATCAGGCTGAACGTCGCTTAGGTCTGTTTCACTTAGCCTGTCGTCATAAAACATTGTCTGCCACTGTCTTACCATTCCAAGATAATTGTTGTTTAATATAATATTTATGACAGGAAGTTTATATTTGTAGCCCGTAAGGACTTCCTGGATATTCATCATTATACTTCCGTCACCCGTAAAGTTTATTACAAGTCTGTCTTCAACCGCTCTTTTAGCTCCAAGCGCTGCAGGAAAACCGAATCCCATAGTTCCCAGTCCTCCGCTCGTTAAAAGCTGTCTAGGATATGTAAACGGATAGAACTGTGCCGTCCACATCTGATGCTGTCCGACATCAGTAGAAATGACAGTATCCTCCGGAGCTATTTCACCTGCTTTTTGTATAGCCCACTGAGGTTTTATAACAGTATCGTCGTCATTATATTTTAAAGGATAAAGTTCCTGATATCTGTTTAAAACCTCTCTCCATTCTTCATATCTTTCCGGCTCTATACTCTCAATAAGTAAAGGCAGCATATCTTCTAAAACATTTTTCAAATCACCCACTATAGGATATTTGGTATTGACTACTTTTCCGATTTGGCTCGGGTCTATATCAATATGTACGATATCGGCGTTTTTTGCAAATTCGTCGAGTTTACCCGTAACCCTGTCGTCAAATCTGGCTCCTAGTGAAATAATCAAATCCGCATCGTTCATAGCCATATTAGCGGCATATGTACCGTGCATCCCAACCATTCCTAAAAGATACGGACAGTCATAGCGTAAAACGCCTCTGGCCATCAATGTTTCAACGGCAGGTATTTTTGTAAGTTTTACAACTTCTCTTACCAGTTCGTACGCTCCGCTTAAAACAGCCCCTCCTCCTACGTAAAATACAGGTTTTTTAGCTCTTTTTATCGCGTCTACAGCTCTTTTAATCGCTCTTTTGTTTCCTCTGTATGTCGGTTTGTATGTAATTAATTCTATTTTTTCCGGATATTCGAATTTTGTTTTCGCTACGGTTACGTCTTTTGGAATATCGATATGAACCGGTCCAGGCCTTCCGCTTTTAGCCAAATAAAACGCTTCTTTCATAATAAAAGGAAGATCTTTTACGTCTTTAACCAAAAAATTGTGTTTTGTTACGGGTCTTGTCACACCGACTGCGTCAACTTCCTGAAATGCGTCAGTACCGATTGCGGTTGTAGGAACCTGCCCCGAAATAATCACCATAGGAATAGAATCCGTATAAGCAGTGGCAATTCCTGTTATGGCGTTTGTAAGCCCGGGTCCGCTTGTTACCATGGCAACGCCTACTTTTCCGCTTGCCCTTGCATATCCGTCAGCCATATGAACAGCGCCCTGTTCATGTTTGGCTAATATATGCTTAAATGAATTTTGCTTATATATCTCATCATATACATTCATAATAGCCCCGCCGGGATACCCGAAAACAACCTCTACGTTTTCCTTAATAAGACTTTCTATTACAATTTGAGCGCCGGTCAATTTCATTAAAAAACCTTTTTGTCGAAATTATAGCAAATTAGCTGTTATTTTTATTTTTATTTTTATTTCATTTTAATTTGAATTATTCTTCTGAAATACAATTTTATACCGAATATTATTATTTATTTTTTTCACACTCTTCTATGGCAACGCCTTCTCTGAGCCCGTCGTCACAGACCACACATTCTTTGAATTTCGCAATTTTGAATATTTCTTTAAATATATAAATACCGCTGATAATCAAATCCCCTCTCCCGACTCCTACAAGTTCTTCTCTTTTTTTCATTTCCATTTTCATTAGTTTTTCAGCCCAGTAATCCAGATCCTCCATAGTAACTATAGTGCCGTTAACCCTGCTTCCGTCGTAAGTGGAATAGTTCATTCCGAGTTTCAAAGCGGCAAGCGTTGTAGGCGTTCCGCTGCTCGCAACGAAAAGTTTAGGTTTTCTTAATGTATTAAAAGCAAAATCAAGAAAGTTTTTAATATCTTTTACTTTCTTTTTAACGGCAAATTTAATGGCTTCGGGAGTTTTATGTTTTTGTGTAATGGTTACAATTCCGAGCCTGAAACTCTCACTTACGATGTTTTCTTTATTTTTAACGGTAATTTCGGTACTTCCTCCTCCTATATCCACCAAAAGAAAATGATTGTAATTAACATAATCACATTTCTCCAAACATTTTTCAACTGCTACGGCGGTATATTCAGCTTCTTGCTGAGGAGAAATTATTTCAAATTCTATTCCGGTTTTTTCTTTAATTTTTCCCAGTACATAATCTCTGTTTTTGGCCGCTCTTAAAGCTTCAGTCGCAACGGCTCTGATTTTTTCGTTTTCAGACATATTAAATCTCTGCTTCATATCGTTTATTGCATTAATAACTCTTTGTATTGCTTCATCCGTTATACCGTCCGTTTTAACAAGTTTATCGGCGGTTTTGACTATTCTTTCGAATTCGTCCAGTTTGGTATGTGTCGCACAGTCATATTTAACGGCTCTGATTGTGTTGCTGCCTAAATCTATAGCTACCACTTATTCTCCTTATCATTTATTATTTGTTTAACAAAATCAGCCAAAACGGCATTTCACTGCTATTTTCTGATCTGGCCGTTTCCGTATATTTTATATTTATATGTTGTCAGATCATCAATTCCCATAGGACCTCTGGCATGAAGTTTATTGGTCGATATTCCGACTTCAGCACCGAAACCGAACTCTCCTCCGTCCGTAAATCTTGTAGAAGCGTTTACGTATACGCACGCGCTGTCAACTCTGTTTAAAAACTCTTCGCTGGCCGTATAGTTTTCAGTGATTATAGAATCGCTGTGGCCTGAACCGTATTTTTCAATATGTTCAATCGCCTCGTCAACCCCTCCGACTATTTTTATAGAGAGAATTTTATCTAAATATTCAGTATTCCAGTCTTCTTCATCCGCTTTATTTATATTTATAACTTCCAGTGTTTTCTCACATCCTCTAAGCTCTACACCCTCTTTTTCCATCTCTTTTTTTAATTCTGGAAGTATTTTATCTTTTATATCATAATCAATTAAAAGCGTTTCAACGGCATTGCATACACCAGGGCGCTGAACTTTTGCGTTTACGCAGATTTTTACCGCTTCTTCGATATCCGCGTCTTTATGCACATAAATATGACAAAGCCCTTTATCATGTTTGACTACGGGCACTTTTGAATTTTCGCTTACAAATTTAATCAGTTTTTCCCCGCCTCTAGGAATTATCAAATCAACATATTTATCTTCCTGGATAAGTTTATAAACACCTTCTCTGGAATAATCCGGAAGCAGTGAAACCGCTTCTTTAGGAAGAGAATTTTTTTCTAATACGTTTTGTAAAATATTTATTATTGAAATATTGGAATGCATGGCTTCCTTGCCGCCTTTAAGGATACATGCGTTTCCGCTCATAAAACATAGCCCCGCGGCGTCGCTTGTTACGTTAGGTCTGCTTTCGTATATTATCCCAATAACTCCGATAGGTATTTTTACCTTTTCAATTCTAAGACCGTTGTCCAGCTTCCATCCGTCTATGATTTTACCCACAGGGTCTTTAAGCTTAGCAATATCTTTTAACGCTTCGGCCATGGAGTTTACTCTTTTTTCATCAAGTAAAAGCCTGTCTATTAATGCGGATGAGAGATTGTTTGATTTTGCAAACTCAAGGTCCTTTTTATTTTCTTCAATAATCTCGGCTGCGTTTTCAATCAAAGCTTCAGCCATTTCATTTAATACTTTTCTTTTTACATCAGCTGTAAGGGTGGCAGTTACTCTGGACGCTTCTTTTACTTTTTGTAACACATCAGTCATTTGCTTCCTTTTTTATATATTATTTTACCAAATTAAGAGAATAATGACAATATTATCGTATTTATGGTGAATAAATATTCATTTATAATATGCTTGTTATAAATATTTCTTTTTAGTGTTACTTTTTTACACGTTTTTTCTTAAGAAAATAACTGATTATTACAAAGAGGTCTGTATGCGAATATAGTGCGTTATAATTCAAATAAAAAAGGAGTCTATATGTCTTTAGATAAAGTATTAGACATAGTGGTAATAGGTGCCGGGCCTGGTGGAATTGCAAGTGTAATAGAAGCAAAACTTGCAGGAATTGAAAAAGTTATTGTTTTGGAAAAAGCAGACAATCATTCAGATATGATCAGAAAATTTTATAAACCTGGCAAAAGAGTGGATAAAGACTGGCAGGGTAAAAAATTCGAATTTGAAGGAAACGTTACATTTGAAGAATGTTCAAAAGAAGAATTCCTTGAGCAGATGGAGAAAAAAATCCAGGATGCCGGAGTAGCTGACAAATTCAAATATAATCATCACGTATATGCGGTAGAAAAAAATAGCAATGGTTTTTTTGAAATTGGTTCAGACCACGAACTAGGCGTAATTCAGGCAAAAAAAGTAATTATCGCGATAGGCAGAATGGGCAAACCTAACAAACCTGGATATAAATTCCCTGGAAAAATCAGACCGAGACTTAATTTTAATCTGGACAAAGTTCAGCCTGGCGAAAAAGTAATGGTAGTAGGCGGCGGAGATACAGCCGGAGAATATGCATACGGACTTGTAGATATGAATATCGGATGTGACGTAACACTAAACTACAGAAGAGCCGAAATCACAAGAATGAACCCTACAAATAAAGAAATAGTAGAAAAATACATAGCTGAAGGAAAACTTCACTCAAAACTGGGTGTTGACGTTGAGAGCGTTGAACCTTATGAAGAAGACGGTGTAACTCCTCCGAGAGTAAAAGTTAATTTTAAAGACGGAACAAGCGAAGTTTACGACAGAGTTGTATATGCTCTTGGAGGAACAAGCCCTGTTGATTTTCTTAAAAACAGCGGTATCGAGCTTAACGAATGGGGAGAGCCTGCATATAATGAAGAAACAATGGAAAGCAACGTGGAAGGTTTATATGTAATCGGTGACGTTGTTACAAGCGCGGGAAGTATCGCACTTGCATTTAACCATGCATACAGAGCGGTAAAAGATATAGCAAACAAAAAATAACTCTTTTTTTCCCTTCTTTACTTTATTCATTTTCTAATCCGTCTTATAATTTAACATTTGTATTTATGCTAAAATTTTTAAATTAATATTTATAAAGGAATATAAGAATGGATAATTACAAAAAAGCTGCAGAATTAATAAAAAATTCCAAAAAATGCATCGCTTTTACCGGTGCCGGCATTTCAGTAGAAAGCGGCATACCTACATTCAGAGGACCTGACGGACTTTGGAGCAGATATGATCCAAAAATACTAGATATAGATTATTTTACCGTAAATCCCAAAGAAGCCTGGGAAAAAATAAAAGAAATTTTTTACGATTATATGCAAAATATTAAGCCGAACGACGCGCATTATTTTTTGGCGGATTTAGAAAAAAAGGGGCTTTTAGAAGCAGTAATAACACAGAATATTGATAATCTCCATCAGGAAGCCGGAAACAAAAACGTAATAGAATTCCACGGAACCGCAAAAAATCTGGTATGTATGAACTGTTTTAAGAAATACGATTCAAAAGATATAGATTTAAACGATCTGCCTCCGCTGTGTCCTAAATGCTGGGGAGTTTTAAAGCCGAATTTTGTTTTTTTTAAAGAACCTATCCCTAAAAAAGCTCTGGAAAACTCTCTTGAGCTTGCACAAAACTGCGACTGTATGATTGTAATCGGTACAACCGGAGAAATTCAGCCGGCAAGCCAGATTCCTCTAATCGCTAAACAAAACGGAGCCTCTATTATCGAAATAAATATAGAAAAATCAAACTATACAGACACTGTAACAGATATTTTTCTTCAAAATCGTGCTACAATTGCTTGTAATAATCTAAAAAAAGCATTGGAGGAATGAAATGAAAATCGCGGTTCCGACTTCAAATGAAAAAACTATTTGTGAATTTATTCCTTTTTGCAAATATTTTTTACTTTACGATACAGAAACAAAACAAAAAAAACTGATAAACAACCCTATGTTTGACATAGTTAAAGAAAAACATATTAAAAAAAGAGACTGCGGTGAAAACGCTCTTCATACAGGAGAGATAATCCCTCCCCTGCTTAAAAATTATGATGTAGAGCTTTTAATTGCACAGAAACTAGGCGAAGGAATGCTTGATAATCTGGAAGTTTATAATATAAAATACAAACTTACTGATGAAAAAGAAATAGAAAAAGTTATCTGATTTCCTACATTCCCGGAATTCTAGGAAATCTGTTTAATTTTGAATTTTTGAAATACCAACCCCACCCTTTTTTCATCCAGTGTCCGATAATAGGCAGAGGAATTAGTATTGCTCTTTTATTGTTTCTGAAAACAAACGCCGCACCGTCACCGCTGTCCATTACACATAAAATATTAATATGAGAAATATATTCTTTTCTGATTTCTTTTCCTTCTTCCATCATTTTAATATTAAATGCGGTAACCCTTGCCATTACTTCGGCCAAATGTCCCTGTTTAGCCCTCCAGTCGGGACCGTCAATCGCCGCACTGTCGCCTATTGCAAAAACAGGAAAAACATCGCTGCTTGTTTCGTCAAAATCATGATTAACCTCGCAGTATTCGTTAACTTTTATAAATCCGGCTTCATTTAACGGAAGACCTGTATCTTTAAACAGCTCCGGACCGTTTCCGGCCGGAATAAACATTGTTAAATCACTTTCAAGTTTGCTTCCGTCTTCAAAAATGATTCCGTCTTCAACAAACTCAGTAATTTTTTTGCCTTTGACCTGTTTGATATTAAGTCTTTCAAACCACATATCCATAATTTCCAGCGCTTTTTGTCCCATTCTTGCGCCCGGTTTAGGCATCGGTGCAAAAAATGTTATTTCGAATTTGTCTCTTATTCCAAGTTTTTTCAATTTATTATGTACGTTAAACATAAGCTCAAAAGCAGGACCGCCTCTTACGTTACTAGGATCTTTAGGATTTCCTCCAAATCCGAATGTCAGCTTTCCATGCCCCCTTTTTATGAGTTCGTCAAGTTTTTCTTTAATTTTAATAGATTCTTCAGGAGCACCGCATATAGACAGAAAATGTTCACTCCCTTTATGTTTGACTTTATCAGCACCGATGGCGATTATAAGATAGTCAAACTCGCACTGCTGCTGCTCGTTTTCACATACAACTTTTTTATTTTTAATATCTATTTTTTCAACTTTATTGTATTTAACCTCAAAACCGTGGACTTTTCTCAAATCCTCCCAGTCAATGATACAGTCTTCAAAAGTATATTCACCGGTAGGAATCCAAATAGAAATAGGATATACGTACATATATTTTCTGTTTGTGATAACAGTTACATCAAAGCCGTATTTTTTAAGCCATATCGCACTTTCCAAAGCTGCAAATCCGCCGCCTAATATTAAAACTTTTTTAGCCATAAATTTATCTCCTTAAAAATTATAAAATCGATCGAAGTATAACAAAAAATTATTTTCATTTACCAATTATAAGATAAAATTATCAAAATATATTGACATATGTTCAAAAAAGTTGTATAATTTCATTGAGCATATGTTCAAGGAGGTTTAAATGCCAAGAAGAATCAGAAGACGTATCAGGGGAAATTTTAACAATATCTGTTTTAAACCGTGCGGAATTCCGGCACATGATTTACAAACCGTAACTTTAACGAAAGACGAATTAGAAGCAATCAGACTTGCCGATCTTGAAGGTCTTTATCAAGAAGAAGCAGCCAGCAAAATGGAAGTTTCAAGACCGACATTCGGAAGAATTTTAAGCAATGCAAGGGCTAAAATAGCCGATGCCATTATAAATGGCAAATCAATAGAATTAATATAAAAAAACTTTTAAGGAGGGTAAAATGAGAATAGCAATACCTACAAACAATAAAAAAACACTTTCACCGCATATAGGATTATGCAAAGGGTTTTTAGTAATAGACACCGATACAAACGAACAGTTTTATATCACAAATCCTGTAATGGAGAAAATTCAGGAAGAACACATTAATTTAAAAGACCTGCCTGAAGGCAGCAGAGGTTTCGGAACAGGCAGAATAATTCCTCCTCTGTTAGCAGAAGCGGGTGTTGACGTGCTTGTTTCTGACGAATTCGGAGAAGGAATGATCAGAAACCTTGAAGCCGAAGGTATCGGATATGTTATCACTGATAAAAAAAATATCGATGAAATAATTAACGATATCAAGGAGGGAGAAATGAATACTCAGTACAATTCAGAAGCTTTTGATTTTCCAAGAAGGGCATCAAGAGGTTACGGTTTCGGAAGAGGACAAGGTTTCGGTTTTGGCAGAGGCCAAGGTTTTGGAAGAAGAGCAGGACTTGGAAGAGGACAGGGATTTGGAAGAAGAAGAGGTTTCGGATTCGGAAGAGGCCAGGGATTTGGTTTTGGCAGAGGCCAAGGCTTCGGGAGATTCGGAAGAGGATGGGAAGACTAATCCTCTTTCATAATCTTATTTTTTCTTCTTCTATATCAAACAGATAACTCAAATCGCTTTTTTTCAATTCAAAAGTCTCTTTTACAATACGACCGTTTTTTAACATAAATATTTTTTTATTTTTTAAAACCTCATCGAAATTATGGGTAATTAAAATCAGTTTTTTATCCAGTTCCCGTATTAAATCATAAAACTGATATCTGGCTTTAATATCAAGACCGTTTGTAGGTTCGTCAAAACAGATAATTTCAGGATCGTGCACAAGCGCTCTTGCTATTAAAACCTTTTTTAATTCTCCCAAAGAAAGAGTGGAAACATCTTGTGAGGCGTTAATTTTAAACATCCTGCAAAGCTGCTCGGTTTTTTCTTTTTCATAATCTGTAAAATCAAAAAATTTATATACAACCAACGCTTCTTTAAACGCTGAAATAACTGCATCGTATACGGTAATATTTTCGTTTTTGAAAAAATACTCCAAATCGCTGTTTACAACACCGAATATTTTTCTTGCTTCATTTAATGTAAGTTTATTTCCTAAAATATTGCGTTTGACAAGTTTTTGAGGATACAGCTCGTGTGTTATTACTTTCAAAAGAATACTTTTTCCGCTGCCGTTAGGGCCTAAAATGGTAAAACTGTCTTCAGCACGAAGATTTATGTCTAAAAAAAGATGTTTAAACTCAAGCTCTATCATTTTTTCCTCTTAATATATATTACAGTGCCAAGCAGCAGTAAAATTATAAGAGCTAAAGTAATTTCTCTTAAATATCTGTGTATAAGCTGCTGGTTTTCTCCTATATAATATCCCAGAAGAGCCAAAACAGTAACCCAGATCCCTGCTCCAAGCGCGGTATAAAAAGTAAATTTTGCCGGATGCATTTTAGCAAGTCCGGCCGGAAAAGATATATACTGTCTGATGCCCGGAATCAGTCTCCCGTTAAATGTGGATATCTCTCCGTGCTGTTCAAAAAATTTTTCAATTTTATTCAAATGGTGTTCTTTTAAAAATTTAGATACGGCTTTTCTGCCTGCGCTGGCAGCCAAAAGATAATTAAACCACGCTCCTGCGACGGATCCTGCAGTTCCGGCTAGTACAGCAATAACAATGTTCATTTCACCCCTGCTGGCAAGATATCCCGCAGGCACCATTACAATTTCGCTTGGAAAAGGGAAAAAACTGCTTTCTAAAAACATCATTATAAATATTCCCGCATACCCCATATCTCCTACAGTTGCCACAATCCAGGAAATGATTTCGTTCATTATACAGCCTTAAGCCTTGTTGCAAAAAACAGTCCTATAAAAAGCATTACTATTGTAAAAATATACAGCACGTTATATCCGAACTTCTCAAGGATAAACCCGCCCGGAATTGCAAAAAACAGACCAATGGATGTCAGATTGTTTTGCAAAGCCACATATATCGGTCTTTTATCTTCGGGAGCTATTTCAAATAAGAGATTTAACCCGCTTATTTTAAATCCGTCCATAGCAAAACCTATTAAAAAAAACACGAGCGCATACATATACGCATTTTTTGCAAATAAAGCCACCACAAAAGCAAGGATTATACTTATAAAAGCCAAAATTATAATTTTTTTATATTCCGGCGCCAGTTTTTTCCAAACAAGATTTCCGATAAGCGCTCCAAGCATCTGTATGGTTACAAACCCCCCTATCAGCCATCCTGTCAGATGTATGGTCTGATTTGCTTTAAGAATTACAAAAGGAAAAGCAAAAAGAAAAGAGTAGCTGAACAAAATAGTCACTATCTGAATCTGAAGCGCTTTATCCATTTTTAAAAACTTAAAAGCGTTTTTTAAAAACTTCCAAAAGCTCTCTTCTTTATGTCTGATATTTTCTTTTACAGGCTCTTTTATTGTTGCGAAAGCCAAAAGACCGAGTCCGAGCAAAAAAGAGCTTATCATAAAAAGATATGCGTAACTTTTAGGAGGTTCGAAATTACTCAGCACCCATCCTGCAATACCTCCGCTTATTATTGAAGCTATCGCGGCAAAAAACTGTCTGTTAGCCATAGATTTTCCGCGTTCGGTCTTATCGAAAATCTTTGCAATTATTTCACTGAAATATATGCTTCCGAATCCTGCGGAAAAACTGAAAATAAACAGCCCGATTCCAAACACCCACAGAGTAAGGGCAGGATTTTTGTCCCCGATAAGCAAAATAGCCAGTCCTATCATAAACCAGCTTATAAACCTTGCAAGAAAGACTTTTCTCATATAAGGCATTACTTTTTTATATCCCTGAGCATAAAAAGCAGCAAAAAGCTGTACCGCAATCGCCCCTCCTCTAAGCAGTGAAGCAAACACTCCCACAAGAATAACGCTTTGACTGAAATGATGAACGATCAGAGGCAAAATTGTACTCGGTTCAGCCACTGCCATTGCTATGGCAAGAAAAAAACCGTGAAGTACGTTTTTAATGTTGTTTTCTTTATAATTCGGAGACAAGAAAGTCCTTTTTGAAGCGAATTGTAGCAAAAAGGAAAGAAACTCTCAATATTTAGTTAATGCACAGCCTGTGCACTTGATTTTTACATTCAGCCGGGAGGTATTTTACCGTTGATAATACTGTTCCAAAAGACTTTTAAGTCTTTCAAATCGCCTTTTTTTATAATTTTTTTAATTCCCTCGGCGATTTTAGGATTAATTTTTTCAACTTTTTTTAATAACAGCGTTGCGTTGTTTTCAAAATATTTGTTTAACTCTTCAGGAGTTACAATATTCAGCTTCCTTAACAGATAAGGAGATTTCAATTCTCTTCCGGAGCTGTATTTAATATATCTGATATAGTCTCTGTATCCTTTGACATAAGGGCTTAAAGCAAACAAAGACGATACGAAAACCAGCAGCAGCAGTAATCTTGTCACTTTCAATTTAGATCCTTGATTTCATTTTTCAAAATGATTTTCTTTATTATATTCATTGAAACTTAAACTTCACTTAATTATAGTGAATTTATATTCAGTTTTTTATTTTACTTCTATTTTATAACCTGCTTCGCTTAAAAATCTGCTTGGTTCGTAAGAGAGATTTCTGATTCTGTCATTTTTGGCAAGACATAAAAACAGCCTGTCTTTTGCCCTTGTAACGGCTACATAAAACAGACGCCTTTCTTCTTCAATACCGCCTGCCGGTTTTGAAAGTTTTATATTCGGAAATCTTTTTTCCATCAAATCCACAAGATAAACTTCTTTAAATTCAAGGCCTTTGCTCGCATGAACAGTCAGAAGGTTAACCCCTCTTCCCTCGCTCATTTCATTTGCTCCTAAAACCATAGCGTTTAAAAATTTTTCCAAATCGTTGTAATTTCTTAAAAGATTGCCTAAAACCTTAACTTTATTTTCTATTTTTTCAAGAGCTTCAAGATATTTTTCTTCAATTATTTTACCGTTTTTATCTTTGCTTCTTTCTTTTGCAATATTCTGTATTATATGTTTAAACGTTTTGCTGGCAATAATTTCATTAAAAACGGAATGCGGATTTTTAAGTTTATTTAATCTTTTTAGCAGCTTATAAAAATTATATAAAAACTCCCCTCCTTCAACAGAAAGTTTCGGATGTTTCAGTATCGGGTTTGCCAGGAACACTTCATCCATTCCTACGCTTTTAAACTTGCTTACGCTTCCAAGCTGGGCAAAATCGTCAAACAGTCCCAGCTGGTATGAGGTTTTTTTCTTTGTAAACACCTTTTTTGAAAGGTCAGGATTTAAAAAGCCTTTTTTTGCGTCTCCGTCTCCCAGAGTCATCAATGCTTCAAATATTTCATTCGCTATAGCGCTTCCGACTCCTTTTGCGTATTCAAAAATATGTATAAATGCCATAATATCCTTTGGATTAACAATGAAAGTCAGTATATCCAATGTAATTTTTATCTCTCTGGAATCAAAAAAACTGACCCCGCCTTTTCTTCTGCACTCAATTCCTTTTTCCCTAAGCATTGCCTCTATCGCGTCTGCACTTGAATTATTACGGAACAGTACGGCTATTTCGTCCCTGCTGACGCTTGAATTAAGAATTCTGTTTGCAACATCCCTGTATTCCTCAAAAGTATCGTTATAATAAAGCACCTTAGGCCATTCTCCGGAAAATCCCCTTGTAACTTCCAGATTTTTAGGATAAATTCTCGGATTATTCGCTATTACTTTATTTGCGATTTCCAAAATTTCGCCGTAACTTCTGTAATTTTTCTTAAGGGTAAAAACGTTCGCATCGGGATAGCGTTTGTCAAAAGTGGAAATAATACTTATGTCGGCTCCGTTAAAGGCATAAATACTCTGGTCATAATCACCTACACAAAAAAGCGAACTTTGTTTGATGCTTTCAATCAGTTCGTTTTGCAGGGGGTTTGTATCCTGGTATTCATCCACAAGCACTTCTTTAAACGGCACTTCAATGCCGTTTTTAAGCTCTTCAATCATTCTAATCAAAAGCGAATTAAAATCAACCAACCCGTGCGCTTTTTTAATTTCCTCATATTCATCGA
This sequence comes from Nautilia sp. PV-1, assembly GCF_004006315.1. NCBI lineage: Bacteria > Pseudomonadati > Campylobacterota > Epsilonproteobacteria > Nautiliales > Nautiliaceae > Nautilia > Nautilia sp. PV-1. Next base: position 749,664 of record NZ_CP026530.1, on the reverse strand, counting down.
ATATACTCTCATAAACCAGTGCATACTCTTCCTGCAAAGGGGCTCTTTGAGCAAGCCATTCACTAAAATCATCCGCGTTGGAATTTAAAAAAAGCGAATACAGATCAAACAGATAATTGGAACTGTAAGGCTTTTCCTCGCCTCTTATACGCAAAAAATCGCGTTTGTCATAAATAGATTTAAACAGTATTTTCAAATCTTTAGGCTGTTTTAAAACAATATTTTTATTAAGCCTTTTAAGCCATCTGTAACTTACGGCGTGGAACGTGCCCGCTTCTATATTTTTAGCCTCCGGTAAAAAACTTCCGACCCTTTCTTTCATTTCGTTTGCGGCTTTGTTCGTAAACGTTAAAAGCAGTATTTCTTCAGGTTTTATCCCTTCTTGAAGCAGATAGGCTATTCTTCCCACTATTGTAGAAGTCTTGCCTGTTCCGGCGCTTGCTATTACAAGATTGTGTCCAAGATCAGCCGTCGCAGCCTGCAGCTGTTCTTTATTAAGTTTAGAAAGCGGCAACATATGTCCTTTAGATTGTTTTGGAGTGGAATTGTAGCAAAGGAAGAATTAATTTAAAAATTCTCCCATTTTTTCAAAAGTTTCATTTTCTAAAATAACCTGAGCACAGGTCTGATTGTCTAGATTGAATAAAAAAGGCGCTTTAAAATTAACTATAGATTCGGTAACAGGCTCTTTCATTACGATATTGTTATAAACTTCTATTTTAGAATTTTCGTTTATATTCAGCAGGGCTTTTACATCTGAAGGCACATCAAACGAATACTCTCTCAGGGCAAAAGGATTAATCAAAGAAAAAAGAACTCTTCCCTCTCCGTCTTTCAATACAGCTATAGTGTCGTCAACTTTGGAAAGTTCCACTTCTTCAACGTTTTCAAATCCCGGAATAGGCTTTTTTACTTTAAACTTCATACTCTCTCCTTTTAGATTTTGGTTTATTTTAACATAATGAAAGGAAAAATCGCTCCGATAACCGCTATTCCCCAGGTTTTTTTACACCTTTTAAAAAATTGCTCAGATTTTCTTCAAATCCCAGAGCAAACATTACCAAAACTATACCTCTCTCACCCAGAAACTCTAATCTGTGATCCCTGCTGAAAAGACTGAGATTTCCAAGCACCGCTTCGAAAATTATAAACCACAAAACATCAACGCTGTTTGTTTTTTAGCTGTTATTTTCGTTGCAAACACCGTCAAAAAAAGTAAAAAAAGCTCGGTCCATATGTAATGCATCAGTTTTCCTTGATTTCAGTACCTATACCTTCGCTTGTCAATAATTCGAGAAGTATTGAATGTTCAATTCTTCCGTCAATTATATGCGCTTTTTCAACGCCTCTTTCCACCGCTTTAAGGGCGGCGTCAACTTTAGGTATCATTCCCCCGGCTATAGTGCCGTCTTTTTTCAGTTTTTCTATTTCGTCTTTTTTTAAAGAGCTTATTAAGTTTTTATCTTTATCCAGAACGCCCGGAGTATCCGTTAAAAAGATAACCCTTTTTGCATCGATGGCAGCGGCTATCTCACTTGCGGCGGTATCGGCGTTTATATTATATCCCGGATGTGTGGCGCTGTCTCCCGCTGCAATAGGCGCGATTACAGGTATAAGGTTTTCGCTTAAAAGTTTATTTACAAAAACGCCGTCTATTGATGTAATTTCACCGGTATAGCCTACAAGCGATTTTGCTTTCATAAAACTCATATCCTTACCGTTGATTCCTATGGCTTTTGCACCGTGCTGGTTAAGCATATTTACAATCTCTTTATTTATCTCTCCGCTTAAAACCATTTCCGCTATTTTTATAGATTCGGCCGTAGTAACCCTTACGCCGTCTTTAAATTCTGTTTTAACATTAAGAGCCGTTAAAATTTCTGTAATTCTTTTCCCACCTCCATGAACTATTACGGGTTTTATACCTACCATATAAAGCATAAGAATGTCTATTGCAAACGATTCTTTCAACTTTTCATCTATCTGAGCGGCTCCTCCGTATTTAATCACGATTGTTTTTCCGTAAAACTTTCTGATAAACGGGAGCGAGTCAAGCAGTGTTTTTACGGTTTCTATTTTCTTTTGCATAATTCTCCTTTTTACACTGTTTTTATTATTTTGTTTTATAAGGTATAGGGTCTTTGCTTCCGGCTTTTTCAAATCCTTTGAGCCTGAGTCTGCAGCTGTCGCACACCCCGCATGCTTCGTCTTCGTATTTATAACAGCTCCAGGTAAGATTCAGAGGCACTCCGTATTCTATTGCGGTTTTTACAATATCTTCTTTTTTAAGATGCACAAGAGGCGTTTTTATTTCTATTTTCGTTTCGGGTTTTGTTCCGGAATTAATAGCATTTTGCATATTTTGTATAAAATCTTCCCTGCAGTCCGGATACCCGCTGGAGTCCTCTTCGACTACACCGATATATATGGCGTCTGCTCCTTCTTTCTCCGCTATTGCCGCTGCTATGGAAAGAAAAATACCGTTTCTAAAAGGCACGTATGTTACAGGAATACCGGGTTTGACCCCGTCAACAGGAACATCAATGTTCTCATCCACAAGAGCGCTGGCGCCTATCTGCTTAAAAAACGGTATATCGATTATATATCTGTTATCCAGATTTAAATAATCACATATGTCGTTAAAGGCTTTAAGCTCTCTTTTTTCGGTTCTCTGCCCGTAATTAAAGTGCACGGGAATTATCTCGTAACCTTCGCTTTTTGCTATAAACGCCGCAGTCGTTGAATCCATACCGCCGCTTAATATGACTACCGCTTTTTTCATTTGCCGCCTTTTCTTGAATTTTGCATAAAATTATTTTGAGAAAATATCTGCAACGTTACGGTCGAAATCTATGATTTCGGGTACCGTAGTGAAGCCGTTTGAAAAAATAATTCTTATGAAAATTTTTAATCAATAATTTTTTATTATAATTTTACTAAAAAAGGCTCCTTAATGATAGATTTCGACAATAGAACGTCTTACGAATTTGATACAAATAAACTAAACGATATTTACAATTTGCTCACAGACAGAGATATAGAGCTTATTTTAACAGACGATGAAGAAATAAAAGAAATAAACAGACAGTTCAGAAACAAGGACAAAGCAACGGACGTACTCAGCTTTCCTCTTGAAGATATGCCTGGTATGCCGCTTGGCAGTATTGTAATTTCAATAGACACGGCAAAAAAAGGCGCAGAAGAGTTCGGTCATGACACAGATGATGAAATCAAACTGCTTTTTTTACACGGACTTTTACACCTTTTGGGATACGACCACGAAACAGACAATGGAGAAATGAGAAAAAAAGAAGAAGAAATTATCAAAAAACTGAACCTTCCAGCAAGTCTTATAATTAGAAACGAAGATTAAAAGCTTATTTCGCCTCCGACTTTATAAATTCTTTTTCTTTCCCTGCTTGTCGGGATTTTAAGCTGATCCCTGTATTTGGATATCGTACGTCTTACGAGGTTCAAATTATATTTCTGATTAATAATTTCAGTTAGTTTATCATCGCTTAAAGGTTTGTTTTTGTCTTCGTTTTTTATAAGGCTTTTTATTTCTTCTTTAATCTGATTGGAAGAAGTATCTTCGTCAAGTGCTACCGAGAAAAAGTTTTTTAAAGGAATTATACCTCTGTCACAAAGAAGATATTTATTTGAAATCGCCCTGCTTATCGTAGAAGGCGCATATTCAAGCTCATCTGCGAGGTCTTTAATTTTCATAGGTTTTATAATCCCGCCCTGAAAAAACTCATACTGAAGCTCCACTATCATAAGAGCTATTTTTTTAAGAGTGGCTTTTCTCATTTCAAGCGCATCTATTATATTTCTCGCTTCTTTAAACTTTTCTTTTGAAAAACTGTTTTTATTTTCCGGATCTTTTACGTTTATTTCCGGATAATGCTCGTCGTTTATTCTTATTTCCAGCTCCCCGTCAATATTTAAAACTATAATTTCAGGTATTATTTCCTCATCTTTAATATACTCCATGGCCGGAACGACTTTGAGCTGTTTGATAATTTTCATGGCTTCTTGATATTTAGGCTCCTCTGTAAATTTGTCTATTCTTTCAAGATACATTATCATCTCTGTTGCCAGTTTGTAAACGTCTTCAGGCATATCAATGTTTTGAAGCTGAAAATACATGCTTTCTTTTAAATCCTTTGCTCCGACGCCTGCGGGGTTTAGATACATAAATCTTTCTCTGATTTTTCTGACCTTCTCACTGTCGACACCGAGCCTTTTTGCTATTTCCTTCTCATCCCCTTCAAAAAACCCTTCGCTGTTAATGTCTTCTATAATTTCATACGCAATTTTTTTCGATTTTTCGGTCGGAAAAAGATTGGATTCTTCAATCTGTTTAAGCAGCGCTTCATACAGCGTTTCTTCACTGAGTGTCAAAGCTTCTATTTCATCGGCGTTTGCGTTTTTCAAATTACTGACGGTAACAAATCTTTTATTTCTGACTTCAATATACGGATTTTCTTTGCTTATTTCTTTTATTTCTTCAAAAAGCTCGTCAACACCGGCTTTTAGTATAGGCAAAAAACCGAGAAGTTTTGTGGAAAGTTTGTTTGTTACTTTTGTCTTTAACTTCATAGTTTAAAATCTTCCCCCAAATAAGATTTTTTTACTTCCGGATGATTAACGATATGTTCGGCGTCTCCGTGTGTTAAAATCATACCGTCTTTTAATACATATGCCCTGTGGCATATGGAAAGGGTTTCTCTGACGTTATGATCGGTGATAATTACACCGATATTTTCTTTAGCCAGCAGTTCTACGAGATTTTTAATATCATTAACGTTTACGGGGTCGACACCGGCAAACGGTTCGTCCAAAAACAGAAATTTAGGTTTGGGTACAAGCGCTCTGGCAATCTCAACCCTTCTTCTTTCCCCTCCGCTGAGATTTATTCCTTTTCTTTTTCTTATAGGCTCAATATTGAATTTTTCAAGCAGATCTTCAACTATTTCGTTTTGAGTTTTCTTATCATAATACTGTTCGGCCACTATATAAAGATTGTCCTCAACACTTAAATCCCTGAATACCGAACTCTCCTGAGGCAGATATCCTATACCGAGCCTCGCTTTTTTATGCAGAGGCAGTTTCGTAATATCTTTCCCGTCCATCAGAACCCTGCCCTCATCAGGCTGTAAAAGACCGCAGATAAGATAAAACGAAGTCGTTTTCCCTGCACCGTTCGGACCAAGCAGTCCTACAACTTCCCCTCTTCTTACATTTAGGGAAACTCCTTTTATTATAAGTGTTTTTTTAAATGCTTTTTTTAAATTTTCCGCAACTAATTTAGACATTCATATACCCTTTTATTACCGTCTATCGTAATTTTTATTTTCAAATAATCAAGTCCGTAAGTTTTTAAAACTTCTTCAAGCCCTTCTCCCCATTCCAGAAAATGCCATCCGTCTTTTTCCAGCTCTTCAAGCATCCCGAGAGCCAAAAACTCCCCGCTTCCCTTGTTATACAAATCATAATGGTATACAGTGTCGGCGTATATATTCTGAATAGCGAATGTAGGAGATGTAACAGTGTCGTTTAACCCTTCGTTCTTTACAAACTCCTTAACAAGCGTTGTTTTTCCGCTTCCGAGCGTTCCGCTGAGGATTACAATATTTTTACCGCTCTTTTTTATACATTCCGTAACTTTATTCAAATCTTCTAAACTGTTTACCTCTATTCTCAATTCTCAACTCTCCATTTTCAATTCAGTTTATTGCTGATTTCAATAATTTTTTCAAGATGTTTCAACGCTTTTCCGCTGTCTATAACCTCAGCGGCCATAGCTGTACCGTCTTCCATCGAATTAACCTTGCCGTCTACATATAATGCCGCTGCGGCGTTTAACAGTACGGCTTTTCTTTTGTCGTCTTTTATCTCACCGCTTAATATTCCTCTGGTGATCTTCGCATTTTCCGGGGCGTCTCCTCCTATAAGATTTTCTTTCCTGCCTTTAAGACCGAAACTTTCCGGTCTGATAAGCAAGCCTTTAAGAATGATACCGTTATAATAAACGGCTTTTGTAGGTTCTTCCACGCTTATTTCATCCATTCCGTCTAAAGAGCTTACGACCATAGCGCTTTTTACGTCCATCAAACTGAGCGCCGCTGCGATTTTTTCAACAAAATCCGGTGAAAAAACGCCTAAAAGATATTTTCTGGCCCCTGCAGGATTGGTCAGCGGACCTAAAATATTGAATATTGTTCTGTGAGGCAGGGATTTTCTTATCGGCATAATATATTTCATTGCAGGATGATGGTTAATCGCAAATATAAACGTAAATCCGACCTCTTCTAACATTTTCACCTGATTTTCCGGGCTCAAATTCAGATTGATTCCGAGAGCTTCAAGCATGTCGGCGCTTCCTGACTTGGAAGTTATGCTTCTGTTTCCGTGTTTAGCGACATAGCTCCCTGCCGCCGCTAATAATAAAGCCGTTGTGGATGATATATTAAAGCTGTTGGATTTGTCTCCTCCCGTTCCGACTACGTCTATTAATTTCTCCCTATGCTCTTCGCTTACCGGAAGTTTAATGCTGTGTTCCCTCATTACATCCGCCGCCGCCGCAATCTCAGCTGCCTCTTCACCTTTTTCGTATAAACTTACAAGAAGATTTTTCGCTTCTTCCTCGCTTAATTCATTATTAAAAAGCTTTTCAAATTTCTCTCTTGCTTCACTGTAAATCATCAACTCTCCTTAAAATAAATTAACTAACGAATTTACCGCTTCTTATTCTGTCGGCTTCCATAATTTCTATTTCCCTCGCGCCGCTGACAACTATTCCGTCATCAGGTACGTAATCAAGTTCTTCGTTTCTGTCAGGGTAGTCCACCGCATTTAAAATAACTTTCATAGCGTTAAGACGGGCTAAATGTTTGTTGTCGCTTCTTATTACAGTCCAAGGAGCGAAATGCGTATGGGTGGCTTTTAGCATTTTATATTTCATTTCTGTAAACTCATCCCATTTATCCTGTGCCTGCAGGTCTATTTCGCTGAGTTTCCACTGTCTTAAAGGATCCCTTCTTCTTTTGTCAAATCTTCTTGCCTGTTCCTCTTTTGAAATAGAAAGATAAATTTTAACCAGAATAGACCCTTCCATTACAAGAGATTTTTCAAACATAGGGACTTCCTGCATGAACGTTTCATACTGCTCAGGAGTGCAAAACCCGAAAACAGGTTCCACCATCGCCCTGTTGTACCAGCTTCTGTCAAACAGCACCACTTCTCCTCCGTGAGGCAGCTGTTCTACGTATCTCTGGAAATACCATTGTGTTTTCTGCACGTCGCTCGGCTTTCCGAGTGCCACGACTCTGTAGTGTTTTTCATTCATATATCTGACTATTCTTCTTATGGTTCCGCCCTTGCCTGCCGCGTCTCTTCCTTCAAAAAGAACAACCATTCTTTTTTGATTGTCTTCAAGATATTTTTGCATTTTAATCAGCTCGGCCTGGTAAGGCTTTAATTCCTGCTCCTGTAAATATTTTCTTATAGCTTTTTTATTTACTTTTTTTAAATCGACATATTCGTTTATAAGATCGTTAAGAGGCATCTTTTTATTCCCGACAAGTACGTATTCCGGATTTTGCAGTTCGTTTATATTTATCTCTTTCATTTGAAACTCCGCATGCTTTTTGATATTATATCAAAAGTAAGCAATTATAAAGTGCGAATATCCGAAGGAAGAAAATGATAATATCATTATATAACATCAAAGGAGGCGTGGGTAAAACATCCACATCAGTAAATCTTGCAAGTGTTGCTTCAAAAAGAGGCAAAACGCTTCTTTGGGATTTGGATATTCAGGGAGCCAGCAGTTATTTTTTCAATAAAAAGCCCAAAAAAAGATATATATTTCAAAAACCGGCGGAAAAAATAATAAAAGCCACCCAATATGAAAACATAGATATAATTCCAGCGGATACCAAACTTGAAAAATACAAAAACGAAATGAAGGATCTTTTAAGTATCCTGAAAAAAAGATACGATTTTATCATTTTAGACGCGCCTGCCACACTTAACCAGCTCACAAGAGACCTTCTTAAAAATTCGGATATTATTATAGTACCCGTGCTTCCGAATATACTTTCCCTCAGAACATACAACCAGATACTTAAAACGAAACTGGCAAAAAACATAAAACTGTTCGTAAACGGCTATGAAAACAAACCCGCACATAAAAAAATAATCCAGACAATACTTAAACTGCCTAAATCTCAATATCTTAACACTTATATACCTAAAAGCAATATTATTGAATCAATGTCGTTTGAAAAGATGAGCGTCGTAGAAAGATTTCCACATTCTCAAGAGGCGAAAAGATATGAAAAACTTTTTAACGAAATAGTTTAATAAGGGACTTTGTCCTTTTTATTGTACCACTCTTTAAAAACTTCCAGACATTCGTCCCTGTATTTCTGTATAAATTCAACATTGTCTTCAGTTTTGCCCTGTATAATGTCATAAATCAGACTGTCGTCAAAACCTATCTCGGCTGCGTCTTTTCTTGTCGCTCCGTAAACAACCTTGTCTAACCTGGCCCAGTGTATCGCACCGAAACACATAGGACAAGGTTCGGCCGTTACATATAAAACACACCCTTTTAAAGAAAAATCGTTTAAATTCCTGCTTGCGTCTCTTATGGCCTGAATTTCGGCGTGTGCAGTCGGATCTTTAAGACCTACTACCTGATTATGGCCTCTTCCGACTATTTTTCCGTCTTTTACTATTACAGCTCCAAAAGGCCCTCCGTCCCCGGACTCTACACCTTTTTTGGCTTCTTTGAGAGCTTCAAGCATAAATTTATACATTAAAACTCCCTCTCAACCACTTTATTTGCAATAACGTCCAATGCCGCTATATTATATTCTTTTATTGCTTCTTTTGCCTCTTCTACAAGCTTTTTGGATTCGGCGTAACACTTTTGAATAATTCCGTTTTCTTTCATTTTATCTCTTATCCACTCTGTTTCTTCTTTTGAGAGTTTCTTTTTATAAAGACTTCTTAATTTTTCCTTGTCACTGCCGTTTAAAGATTCGAAAAGATATATATAAGGAAGTGTGGTTTTACCTTCATAAAAATCATGCATTGCCGGTTTTCCGAGTGTCTGCTCATCCTGTGTAATATCGAGCAGATCGTCTATAATCTGAAAAGCTATTCCAATGTTTTTACCGTAAAGCGCAAATTTATCGGAATCAAATCCTGCGCTGATCGCCGCCGCTTTACACGAAGCTTCTATAAGCGAAGCGGTTTTTTTATAGATCATATCCATATATTTCTGTTTGTCCAGATTGATTTCCTTACTGAGTTTAACATCTTCAAGTTCTCCCTGAGAGAGTAAAAATACAGCGTTTGAAACAGTTTTGGCAATTTCTTTTCCGAAATCTATCAATTCGTAAAAAGCTTTTGAATATACGATATCTCCAAGCATTACAGCTGTAAAATCTCCATATTTTGAATTGATTGACTGAACTCCTCTTCTGCTGTCCGCTTCGTCGATTACATCGTCGTGAAGAAGACTTGCAAGATGAATGGATTCTACGACAGCGGCAAGTTTATCAGCTTCGGGGTTTATAATTGTAATTAATTTGCCTCTGATTCCTTTGCCTTTTTGTATGTCTTTATATTCTTCAAATTTTTCAAACATATTGTCCATTATTTCGAAATATCTCATTTTTTACCTTTAAAATCGACTTTTACCCCGCCCCCGTTTTTTAAATATATATCGAATGTTGCTATTTTACCATTAAAATCTTTAAATTCTATATAAAAATACGGATATATCTGCTTAATTTTTGCAACGGGCACTTTAAATGTATTTAAAGGAGGATCTTTATAAAGGGTAATCTGTCTGGGAAAATTGTCATATCTGTAAAGAACGGTCAATATATCGTTAATGTAAAGGGTCCATCTGAATTTAAAAGGATAAACTTCGCCGTTGTAATAAACGTCGAAATTTGCAGTCTGATCTTTTTTAAGCTGAATCTGATGAGGAAAATTCCAAAATTCAGCCAGTAATAAAACGGGGAGAAAAAAAATAAAAAGCTTATTCATTTTTCGTAAGTATATTTGACATTGTGTGAATATACAAGTCTGTTTCCACCGCTTCAAGCTCAGAGCTTCTGTTAAAAACTATTTCGTTAATTTTCTGATCCACCTCGTCGCCTAAACACTCTTCAGCTATTATTTCAAGTGCCGCAAGTCTTTTAAACACGTCTTCAAGCTCTTCGATTACCAGATTTCTGTTTGCGTGGTACACTATTTCAAAAAATTTATCTTTAGGACTTTTACTTTCGTCAAACCAATCCATCATATCTCCTTTTTTGGCGCAATTTATCATAAAATAACAATTTTTGCAAGAATAAATCTTTCATTTCAACATGAAAACGGTTCACTAAAATAAAACCGTCCGCTGTTATAATTTAGAAAATAACAGCTCGTTTATGTCTCTATACTAGTGTAAGAAGCTTTTCTTCAATCTCTTTTATCCCTTTTTCATCCAGTTCAGACTCGATATTTTGTATAAACAGCCCTTTTTCTTTTTTAAGGTAAGCTCTTAATATTTCATCAAAATCGTCAAATTTCAAAAAAGCGTCCATTGAATTTTCTTTTGATTTTAATACGATAAAATCAAGCATTCTGAACAATATGTCCCTTACAAGCAGATTTTCTTTTACAAGATGTTCGGTTTTCAGATTTGTTCCAACGGAATGAATCTGAAGATTAAAATGATATTCGATTTCTTCTTTCATATTTTTTGCCAGTTCTTCCAGTTCTTCAAAAAAAGCATTCTGCCCGGGAATAAAATTGTCTCTCAAAAACTCCATTTTTTTATAAATTTCTTTTATATCTTTCTGATGCTCTATAATCGGTGCAAGCATTTCTTTCCTTTTAATCAAAATTGAGGTCATATAAATAATATTTATTATTATATTGAAAAAATTTAATTTATCAAATAAAAAAAATATCATTAAAAGTTCGAAAAATTTTTAAGGAGCGTATATGGAAAATATAGATTTGATACTATTAAATAAAATCAACGAACATTTCAAACATTTTGACCAGGAGTTTTTAAAACTTAAACCCTGCAGAATTAAAGTGGAAGAAGTAATTGAAAAAATAAAAAACGACGAAAAAATACTTATTTTAGATATCAGAACCGAATACGAAACTTCTCTGGTAGGATATACATACAAAAATACTTTAAATATACCTTTAAATAAACTGTTTGAAGAAGAAAACATAGAAAAACTACTTCAGTATAAAGACCATACAATAATAGTAAGCTGTCACAGCGGAGCCAGAACTATCGTAGCTACAGCGTTTTTACATCTTTTAGGCATTGAAAATTCAAAATCCCTTGAAGGCGGAATTGCAGCGTTTGCAGACGCAGTGAAACCGTAAGGAGAAAATATGGAAACATACATTCTGACGGTTTTCAGCGGATTGCTCTCCGGCCTCGCCCTCGGACTGACCGGCGGAGGCGGTTCTATACTGGCGGTACCGCTATTGGTCTACCTGGTGGGAGAAAATATACATCTGGCTATTGTAACGTCTCTGATTGCCGTAGGAGCCACATCATTAATTTCATCGATTACATATATGAAAGATAATCTCGTGCGCTTTAAAACAGCGTTTTTAATGGCGGCTCCGGGACTTCTGAGCACTTATCTGGGCTCACTCGTAAATAGACACCTTAACGGTCATCTTTTGCTTGTTCTGTTTTCGTTTTTAATGTTTTACATCGGCTACAGAATGACCAAAAAAAGAAAAACGCCTGAAAAAACAGTTCAGAAAAAAAATTATTTAAAAATTATCGTTTTGGGCTTTATTGTAGGATTTGCCAGCGGACTTTTCGGTGTAGGAGGAGGGTTTTTACTCGTTCCGGCTTTGTATATGGGTGCAAATCTGAGCATGAAAGAATCAGTCGGAACATCTTTATTTATTATTTTTCTGTTCGGACTTTTCGGAATGACAAGTTATATATTACAGCACAGAGAGGTTAATTTCCTTATCAGCGCCGTTTTCGTTATAGGAGGAACGCTTGGAGGTTTTATTGGTGCAAAAATAGGAGAAAATCTTAATCAGGAAAAATTAAGACTGATATTCGCTTATTTTACGATGGCTATGGCGGTATTTATATTTTTGGAAAACATTTTCAAACTGATTTAATTTTTATGACCGGATTTGATACATTTTATAAATTCGTTTAAAAGTTTGCTTTTATATTTATTTTTATGATAAACGATATAAAAATTTCTTTTTAAATCTATATTTTTCACCTTTATTTCAAAGAGCTTTTTTTCTTTCAGCTCTTTTTTAACAGCATATTCGGAAATGCAGGTTACCATATCGCTGTCTTTAAGCAGAAAGTTTTTAATTTCGTCAAACTCGCTGCATTCCAAAAACAGATTTATATCTTTTTTAAGTTCGCCCAGAGCCTTTATAAACATTTCTCTGGTACCCGATCCTTTCTCCCTCAAAATCCACTTTTTATCAAAAAGCGTATCAATAAACACCTCTTTGTTTGAAAGTTTTTCATTGCTGCTTACTATAATCAGTTTATCGCTGCCTATTTTTTCTTTGATTATATCTATTTCGTTTATTTCAGTCTCAATAATACCCAAATCGATTTCGCCGTTATTAATCATCTGTATAATCTGCGAAGAGTTTCTTATAAAATGCGATATTTTAACGTCTTTGTATTTATTAAGAAATCTGATAATAAGCTCAGGCATTAAAAAATTTCCGAAACTTTTGCTCGTTACTATTTTTAAATGTCCGGATATTTTGTTTTTGTCAAACATTTTCTCAGCATCAGTAAGAGCTTCGTAACAAAAAACCGTTTCTTCGTAAAACCTTCTGCCGTATTCGTTTAATACGACTTTTTTGCCTATTCTTTCAAACAGTTTCTCACCGACACTGTTTTCAAGTGATTTAATAGCCAGTGAAACCGCCGACTGTGTTATCCCAAGCTCTTTTGCCGTTTTTCCCATATGATTGTATTTGGCAAGTTTATAAAATATTTCAAGTTCTTTGAGGGTCATATTAAGCCTTATTTGTTTTTTTTATTATTATATTAAATTTTATAAATTTTTTAAATTAAATTCATTTAACTATACTCTCAAAAAATAAAAAGGAGCATAATGAAACCGTTTAAGCACAAGAATCTCAAAGAAATAGTCAAAAATTTTACACCCAACTGGTTTACCCTGAATATGGGTACCGGAATTTCGTTTTTAATTATGCATAACACTAGAATAAATTTTCCGTATGAAAATATTATTCTTAAAAGTTTCTGGGTTATGGACATATTCTTTTTTCTGTTATTTTCCATACTGTTTTTAAGCAGAATTATATTTTTCCCCGAAACAGTCAAACTTATGCTTAAACATCCCGTCCAGTCTATGTTTTTAGGTGCTATTCCTATGGGACTGGTGCCTATACTGGAAGGTTTTACCGTTTTTAAAGTTAATCTGCCGGGCATTCATTATTTAAATGTATCTCTTTTTTTATGGTGGTTTGATGCGTTTCTCGCGGTTACAATAGGACTTGGCGTCGTATTTTTAATGTTTACGATTCAAAAAGAACATTCACTCAAAAACATGACCGCGGTATGGCTTTTACCGATAGTTGCCTGCGAGGTAACGGCGTCCGCCGGAGGTTTTTTGGCACCTTATTTTAATATTCATACTGCTAAAGTTCTTATTTTTTCAAGCTATGTGTTGTGGAGTTTTTCCGTTCCTTTGGCTTTTTCGGTGCTTGTAATACTTTTTTTGAGGCTTGTCACGCACAAACTGCCCGACATTGCAATGGCGACGACAAGCTGGCTGACTTTGGGACCTCTTGGGACGGGCGCTCTTTCGCTGCTGCTTTTAGGTCACGCGTCAGATATAAAACTGCATGAAAATTTTGGAGAATTTTTAAACCATTTTGGAATAATTACCGGTATTTTAATATGGGGATACGCTCTTTGGTGGTGGATTATGTCATGGCTTATTACTTTAAAATATTTTAAAGAAGGACTGCCGTTTAGTATGGGATGGTGGGCGTTTACATTCCCTGTGGGAGTATTTACCGCATCTACTTATGCGATATACAACCTTACCGGATATGAAATATTCAAAATATTAGGATACATTTTTACCGTCCAGCTTCTGACATTCTGGTTTATCGTATTTTTTAAAACTCTGCCGGGTATATGGAGCGGATATCTGTTTAACGCCCCTTGTCTTTCAGAAGAGAGCGGACTTCCTAAAAACATGGAAGAGTGTAAAAAATTCAAAGAAAAAGACTAATGAAGGAAGTGTCTTTTTCCTGTGAAATACATAGCGATTCCTGCTTCGTCAGCCGCCTCTATAACTTCATCGTCTCTGATACTGCCGCCCGGCTGAATAATAGCTTTTACCCCTACTTCAGCCGCGTAATCTACGCTGTCACGGAACGGGAAGAACGCTTCACTCGCAAGTGAGCTTCCCGTAATGTCAAGTCCAAGTGATTTTGCTTTTTCAACGGCACATCTTGTTGCGTCAACCCTGCTGGTCATTCCCATGCCGATTGCCACCATTTGAGAGTCTTTTACGAATACAACGCAGTTTGATTTCGTAAGAGCTGCAATTTTCCACGCCATTTCAAGATCTTTTTTATCTTCCACGCATACTTTAGTAACGCATTTAGCCTGAGCAACCTCATCTTCAGTTACTACATCCGCATCCTGGAATACAAATCCGCCTTCAATGTGTTTGAAATCCCATACATCTCCCGGAATTTCGAGTTTAGATTTTCTTAAATCGAATAGTTTGATTCTTTTTTTCTTTTCAAACACTTTAACGGCTTCATCCGTAATAGTACCCGCAATAAGCACTTCTACGAAAATTTTGTTAATCTCCTCCGCAAGTTCTTTCGTAACTACGCCGTTAACCGCAACAACCCCTCCGTAAGCACTGATAGGGTCACATTCAAGAGCTTTTTGCCATGTTGTAACAAGGTCGTCTTTTTTCGCTGCTCCGCACGGGTTTGCGTGTTTGATGATACTTATAGCGCCTTCTCCCAGACTCACCGCAATTTTTACGGCACCGTTAATGTCTGTGAGGTTATTGAAGCTCGGCTCTCCTTTTATAATGTTAAGGCCTTTGTAAAAATCTTCAAATTCATAAAGAGCGCCTCTTTGATGAGGGTTTTCACCGTATCTTGTGTTAAACACCCTCTCTCCTACGATAAATCTTTTATTCCCGAACCCGCCGTTGAATCTTTCGTTCATATAGTTCGCAATCATACTGTCGTATGCGGCTGTGTGCTCATATGCTTTTATCATCAGATCTCTTCTGAATTCATATGTGTCTTTTTTCTCTTTAAGTGCGTTTACCACAGTATCGTAATCTTCCGGATCCGTTACAATTAGCACGTCTTTGAAGTTTTTAGCCGCGCTTCTTACCATTGTAGGCCCGCCAATATCGATATTTTCGATAATTTCATCAAAATCGTCCGTTCTTTCGATCGTTTCTTTAAACGGATAAAGGTTTACAGCTACCAAATCTATTCTTGTAATTCCAAGTTTCTTTGCCTCTTCGTCGTCAATCCCGCTTCTGTATAAAATTCCTCCGTGAACGTACGGATTAAGTGTTTTCACCCTTCCGCCGAAACATTCTGGAAATTTCGTAATTTCGCTGATATCGATCGCATTGATTCCGTTTTCCTGGAGTATTCTTTTAGTTCCGCCGGTTGAGATTATCTCAAATCCCAAATCTACAAGCTGTTTTGCAAAATCAACAATACCCGTTTTGTCAGACACGCTTAAAAGTGCTCTCATTAAATAATCCTTTTTTTATGAAATTTTACTATAATTTATAAAAGGAAAAAAATGAATATTATTTTCAGAGATTTAGGACTGATAAAATATGAACGCTTTTTAGAAATACAGGAAAAACTCACTCCATTAAAACAAAATATAGTTCTTTTTGCCACACATTACCCTGTTTTTACGGTCGGAATAAACGAAAAAGAAAAATTTCCTAATGCGGTTCCGGTTAAAAGAGGAGGCAGCATAACCTATTTCGACGAAGGGACTCTGATGGTCTATTTTATTTTCAGCGTAAAAAGCCCTCCTAATTTTTTTAAAAAAATAAGAAAAGTTTTGGATATGTTTTTTAAGGAGTTTGCGCTTCCCATCAAATACGACAAAACCAAGCCCGGATATTACATACAAAACAGAAAAATCGCTTCACTCGGTTTCAGCTATACAGACGGCCGATCCAATCACGGTATATCCATTCATATCAATCCCGACTTAAAAACGTTTAACACTATAAGACCCTGCAATTTAAGCAATATTAAAGCTACATCGTTGTATAATGAAGGAGTGGATATATCAATCGAAGAATCAAAAAATATTTTAAAAGAAATAATAACAGAGGTATTTAATGAAACCCAAAGTCAAAGCTCCGGCATTTGAAACAATAAAAAAAACGCTTAATATAATTGACAAATACGGTATAAACACCGTATGCTATTCTTCAAAATGTCCCAACCTTGCCGAATGTTTCGAAAGAGGCACGGCAACTTTTATGATAATGGGGTCAAAATGCACAAGAAACTGCAGATTTTGCAACGTTACAAGCGCAAAACCTGATCCCCTTGATTATAATGAACCCGAAAAGATCGCTTCCGCCGTAAAAGATTTAGGGCTTTCATATGTAGTTATCACTTCGGTAGACAGAGACGATCTGCCGGATTACGGAAGCGGACATTTTTACAGTGTTGTAGAAGAAACACACAGACAAAACCCGGATACCAAAATAGAAAGTCTTACTCCGGATTTTAACGGAGATATTAATGCGTTAAATCTGATGGTCTCTTCCGATTCTTACAAACTCGCACATAATATAGAAACAGTAAAAAGACTTCATAAGCGCTTAAAGCCCAAAAGCTCTTATTCTCTGAGTCTTAAAGTGCTGGAGTACTATTCGAAATTCAAAATTACCAAATCATCAATAATTGTAGGGTTAGGAGAAATGTTTGAAGAAATCGAAGCCACTATGAAAGATCTTATAAACGCTGGAGTTTCCCAGCTAACAATAGGCCAGTATCTTCAGCCTTCAGCCAAGCATGTTTCCGTAAAAAAACATTATACGCATAAAGAATTCGAACTGCTTAAACAGATGGCCGTTTCAGCCGGGTTCAAATCGGTAGTAAGCGGACCGCTGATCAGAAGCAGTTATTACGCAGACAAATTATAAAGGATACTCATGAATGTAGCAATTCTTACAAGCGGAGGCGACAGCAGCGGTATGAACGCCGCAATAAAAAAATTCGTAGAATATACAAAACAAAAAAACATATCTCCCTACTTCGTATATGACGGTCTTGAAGGTCTTATAGACGGGAAAATCAAATCCGCTTCGTATAAAGACGTAGCAGGAATCATATACAAAGGAGGCACCGTCATACGTTCGAGCAGAAGTAAAAGATGGTATGAAAAGAGATATAGAAAACAGGCTTATGAAAACCTCAAAAAACACCAAATAGACGCTCTTATAATTTTAGGCGGAGACGGAAGTTTTCATGCTCTTAATATTTTTTACAACGAATTCAAAATACCTTTTATGGGAATACCGGCCACCATTGACAACGATATAGCTTTAAACGAGTATTCTATCGGCGTAGATACGGCCCTAAATGTAATCAGGCACGCAATTGACGAAATAAGAGACACAGCCAGCAGCTTCAGCCGTGCTTTCGTTATAGAAACGATGGGAAGGGAATGCGGATATCTGGCACTCACAAGCGCAGTAGCCAACGGAGCGGAAATGTGTCTGATTCCCGAAATTGAATACAATCTTGAAAATCTTAAAAAAAGATATCTAAACGAAATTAAAGAAGGCCGAAATTATTTTATCTCCATAGTATCCGAAGGGCTAAAAATAACGGACAGAATAAAAAAATGGTTTGAAGAAGAAATAGGTTTTGAAAGCAGAATTACGATACTCGGCCATGTGCAAAGAGGAGGAAGCCCTACCGTTATAGAAAGACTGAGAGCAGCGGAATTTATTGTAAACGCAATTGACAGCCTGCATTCAAATCCCAACAAAATAGTAACTTTTTACAATGACAGCTTTATTTTGAGAGATTTAGAAGAAATAATAAACACAAAATATACCCTGGATAAAGAAATGGTTAAAATAGCCAAACCTTTGATGGGTCTGTAAAGGAAAAAAATGAAAGAAGCCGAAGTTTATACACTGCTGGATAAATATAACATAAAACATCCCGAATATAAGGTATTTAAATTAAACGAAGATCTGGATTTCAACATATTTCCGTGCGTTTTAAAAATACACAGTTCAAAAGTCGTTCATAAAAGCGATGTGGGCGGAGTTATTACGGATATTACTGATAAAAAAGCGTTAAAAAAAGCAAAAGAAACCATCATTAACAATCTTAAAAAAAACGGTATAACCCTTGATAATGAAGACGGTTTTATTATAGAAGAACAGATAAAAGGGCTCGAACTTTTTATAGGAGGAATATTTGATACTATTTTTGAAGAGATTCTTCTTTTCGGAAAAGGAGGCACTCTTATAGAAATAGAAAAAGACGTATGTTATATCGATACGAATGCAAACTACGAAGAAATAAAAAAAGCCGTTTTTGATACTAAAATATCAAAAATTTTCCCTTCATTCAGAGGCAGACGGTATGATATAGACATCGTAGTAAACGAAATCAAAAAATTTCAAAAACTTTTTGAAAACGAAAATATTAAAGAGTTTGATATCAATCCTTTTTTATACACCGACAAAGGTCTCATTGCGGTAGATGCAAGAATAAAAAAAGGAAAACCGGAAAAAAAACATCATTTAAACAAAACGGTGTCTTTATTTAATAATGAAAAAATAGCCCTTTTAGGCGCAACGGACAAAGAAAACAAAGTAGGATATGCAATTGCAAAAAACTCCCTCAAATCAAACGCTGAGGTATATTTTGTAAATCCGAGACTTAAAACACTCTTTAATAAACCTGTATATAACCAAATAGACTCTCTTCCGGAAATAGACACGGCTGTAATAGCCATTCCGACACAGTTTGTTTTAGACTCAGTTAAACAGCTTATTAAAAAAGGATGTAAAAACTTCATTATAATCTCAGCGGGATTTAAAGAAATCGGAAATACAAAAGCCGAAAACGAATTAAAATCTCTTGCCGAAAAATATAATATAAACATTGTCGGTCCAAACTGCCTGGGAATTTACAATGCCGAAAAAACTCTAAATCTTACATTTGCAAAAAGCAAAATCCATAAAGGCAATATCGGTCTCATTTCCCAAAGCGGAGCGGTTTTAACGGCAATAATGGACAAAGCCGAACATTATAAAATAGGTTTTTCACATATAATTTCGATGGGAAATATGGCCGATTTTAATTTTGCAAACGCCATTGACGAATTAAACGCCCAAAAATCGTGCGAAATAATCTCTATTTATGCAGAAGGCCTGCAATACGGAAAAGCATTTTTAGAATCTCTTAGAAAATCCACAAAACCCGTACTTCTCTTTAAAGCCGGGAAAAGCGATGCGGCTAAAAAAGCGGCATTTTCCCATACCGGAAATATAGCCGGAAACTATGAAATGATAATAAACCTTGCCCGTTCGGCAGGAGCTGAGATAAAAGAATCGATAGAAAGTCTTATTTTTTCACCTAAATTCAATCATATTGAAGAAATTGTTATCGTTACAAACGCAGGGGGTCCGGGCACTGTTTTAACCGATCTTGTCAGCAGATATAAAAAAATTAAAACACTGGATAAAAGCATAATAGAAAAACTAAACGGCGTACTGCCCCCAACATGGTCTCACAACAATCCCGTCGATGTTATAGGAGACGCAACCGCCCAAAGATACGACAGCGCTTTAAAAATTTTAGCGCCACTAAGCGAACTTATTTTTGTTATCGTAACACCCCAGTTTATGACGGATGCTGAAAAAATAGCCCGGATACTGGTTAAATATCAAAATGTAATACCCGTTATGCTTGGAAAAACCTCCTTTGAAAAAGCAAATGAAATTTTTGAAAAATCCCATACGCTTTATTTTACCTCTTTGGAAGAAGCTTCTAAAATCCTCTGATTTTTCTCTTTTTTATTTTTTTGTCATTTTCATGTTATTTTTTCCTTTTTTTAAGGATTGTTTAAAGTTTACGGAGTTATAATAAATAAAGGACTAAAAAAGATTTAGTCTACTTCACTGAAGGAGGGTTCAAATGATGAAAGAAAAACTACAGGAAATTCAAACTCTCATTAAAAATCTGCAGGAAAACGCACCTGAAGAAACCAAAACATTTTTTTCATTTATGCAAAGTGTAGAAAAAGACGGAGCTGTAAGCGCAAAAAACAAAGAGCTTATTAATGTTGCGTTGGCGGTAGCCGCACAGTGCGAATGGTGTATTGCGTTTCATACCAAAAACGCTCTTAAACTCGGAGCCAGCAAAGAAGAAATAGTTGAAGCCGCAATGCAGGCGGTACTTATGCACGGAGGTCCGGCACTCATGTATATGACTCCCCTTTTTAAAGCAATAGAAGAGTTTAGCAATGAATAGCGCAAGAGTTAAAAAGTTTTATTATTTAATGAGACTCGGCCGCGAGTTTGAGCTTGCGGCAAAACGCGAATATATGAACGGGAACATTGCCGGATTTTTACATCTTGATATAGGTCAGGAAGCCGTAAGTGTCGGAACTATGCAGGCTTTTGACAAAGGAGACGTGTTTACACACTACAGAGAACACGTACTAGCGATTGCCAGAGGAATGGATCCCAAACTCGTAATGGCCGAGCTGTTCGGCAAAAAAACGGGTATAAGCAGAGGCAAAGGCGGGTCAATGCACCTGTTTGAGCCAAAACTTGATTTTTACGGGGGAGACGCGATAGTGGCAGGACATCTGCCTATAGCCGTCGGATGTGCATATGCCAGAAAAATCCAGGGCGAAAATGCCGGTGTATTCGCTATATTCGGAGACGGTGCAAGCAATGCGGGCGCTTTTTTTGAAAGTATCAATATCGCAAGCGCATGGAAACTGCCCGTAATATTTTTCTTAGAAAACAACTTTTACGCAATCGGTACGCATATTTCATGGGTAAGCCCGTTTATTGAACAGTTCCATAAAGTCAAAAACTATATGCCGGCAAAAGTAATAGACGGTATGAACGTATGTGAAGTGTATGATGCCGTAACCGAAGCAAAAGAATATATAGAAAACGGACTTGGTCCATATTTTATTGAAGCGAAAACTTACAGGTACGAAGGGCACAGCATGAGTGACGCCGGGAAATACAGAAGCGAGGAAGAGCTTGAAATATACAAAAGCAAAGACCCTATTGAAAATCTTAAAAAAGAAGCGTTAAAAAAAGGTCTGGCTGACGAAAGATATTTCCGGGAAACCGACGCAAAAATAGAACATATAATAAACGAAGCCGTTGAATTTGCGAAAAATTCGCCTGAACCCGATGTGGAAGAACTGTATGACGGGGTATTTTGTAAGGAGTGTGAAAATGTTATACCGTAGCGCATTAAATAAAGCGATAGACGAATCCATGGAAGCGGATTCAAGTGTAGTTATTTTAGGTGAAGACGTAGGGAGATACGGAGGCAGCTACCGCGTCAGCGAGGGGCTTTTTTCAAAATACGGAGAAAAAAGGGTAATTGACACACCTATTGCGGAACTCAGCATAGTGGGAAACGCAATAGGTATGGCAATTGCCGGGCTCAGACCGATAGCGGAAATAATGACCGCAAACTTTTCCCTGCTTGCAATGGATCAGATTATAAACCATGCTGCAAAATTCAGATATATGAGCGGAGGCAAAATGACTATTCCTCTGACTGTCAGAATGCCTGGAGGAGTCAGCAGACAGCTCGCTGCGCAGCACAGTGAAAATTACGAAACGCTTTTCAGTTCAATACCCGGACTTATTGTTCTTGCCGCAAGCAATGCCTCATATGCTTATTACGGCTTAAAATGGGCTATTTTCAGCAACGACCCTGTTGTGTTTTTAGAACACGAGCTTTTGTATCCCATGGATATGGAATTCAGAGAAATAAAAAATTTTGATCCGTTTAAAGCAGAAATAGTAAAAGAAGGCAAAGATGTTACGATCATCACATACCTGAAAATGAGATATGACGTAATTGAAGCCGCAAAAGAACTTGAAAAAGCCGGAATAAACGCTGAAATAATAGATTTAAATTCTCTAAGGCCTCTTGATATCGAAACAATTGCTAATTCCGTTAAAAAAACAAAAAAAGCCGTAATTGTGGAAGAAGATCATAAAACGGGAGGAATGGGCGCTGAAATACTTGCACAGATAACAGAAAAATGTTTTTACGATTTAGACGCGCCGGTTTTAAGAATAGCCGGAGAAGACGTACCGATTCCGTATAACAGAAAACTTGAACTCGCTTCAATCCCTACCCCTGAAAAAATAGTCAAAAAAATTTTAGAGTGGAAGGCTGAAAATGGAATATAAAGTAACCATGCCTATTCTCAGCGATACGATGGACAAAGGCAAAATTACAAAATGGTACGTCAAAGTTGGCGACATCGTAAAAAAAGGTGATAAACTGTGCGAAGTCGAAAGCGACAAAGCCACTATGGATATTGAAAGTTTTGTTGACGGAAAAGTAAAAAAAATAGTTGTAAAAGAAGGCGATGAGGTTCCTGTAAAAAGCGTAATAGCTATAATTGAGAATGGAGAATTGAAAATTGAGAATGGAAAAAATGTAAATACAGCAGAAGAGTCAAAGAGTGAAAAAAACACCTCATCTGAAAATAAAAAACAGACCGAATCCTCAAAAGAGCCGGAAGATATTGATATTGACACAATTATAAGTTCGGTTTTAAATACGTCTGAAGAAAACAGAACCGTTTCCGGCAGCGCCAGTCCCGCAGCAAAGAAAAAGGCGGCTGAATTCGGAATAGACATAGAAAAACTTCAGGAAAAAAACGAAATTCCAAAACCCGCACATATAAAAGACATAGAAGAGCATATAATCAGCAGATATTTCACACCGAAAGCCGCTAAACTGCTTAAAGAGTACAATATTAATTACGACACATTCAAGCTTGATCATAAAATTGACAGCACAGAGGTTATAAACTACATAAAACAGAACAATATACCGAAAATTTCAACACTTACGCCAAATCAAAAAGCGGTTATAAAAACTCTTGAAAATTCACTTACCAAGCCGGTGTTTTTTATTTTTGAAGAAATAGAAATCACCAAAAAAGAAGGCATCAAAATAACGGCTCAGATTATAAAAGCCCTCGCAAACGCAATGCAGAAAAACCCTTTAAGCCGATCAATTCTAAAAGACGGTAATTTACTAACCTATCCCGCTTCTAATATTTCGGTAGCCGTCAGCAGAGAAGACGGACTTTTTATGTGTGTAATTAAAAATGCGGAAGAAAAAACTTTACAGGAAATAAACGAATGGCTGAAAGAAATTAAAACAAAAAAACTCAGCATCGAAGATTTGACGGGTTCCACATTCGGAATAAGCAATTTAGGAATGTTTAATATTGAAAGCTTCACAGCGGTAATCAATGATAAAGACGCGGGAATAGCGGCATTCGGAAAACTGACGGAAAATAAAATAAAAACAGCTTTTACGATAGACCACCGAATATTAAACGGTGTGGAGGCTGCGATGTTTGTTAATGATTTCAAAGAGGAGATAAAAAATGTATGACGTAATAATTATAGGAGGAGGCTTGGGATACACAGCAGCCATAGTCCTAGGCAAAGCCGGCAAAAAAGTGGCTTTAATAGAAAAAGACCTCTCACATATTGGAGGAACATGCCTGCATAACGGATGTATTCCTTCTAAAAACCTGCTTCACAGGGCTAAAACAGTAATAGAATCCAAAGAAGACGTTTTTACAAAAAAGGCTTCCGTAAATCTTAAAAATATAAAAGAAAAAATCGAAGCGATTTTGCAAAAAAGCACTTCGGCCGTTATAAACCAGTGTAAAGCCGCAGGAGTAGATCTTATAGAAGGAAAAGCCGAAATAACTGATGAAGGGGTAAAAGTCGGAAACAAAATATTTAACCCGGCGTATACAATAATAGCAACCGGCTCAAAACCGAGAATTCCTTCAGAAATAGAAATAGATTACAAAAAAATAATCACATCAGACGAAGCGCTAAAAATGGAACATATTCCAAAAGAAATTTCCATTTACGGCACTGGGGCCATAGGTCTGGAAATGGCAACCGTTTTTGCCGCATTCGGAAGCAAAGTCAACCTGATATACAGACATGAAAACATATCAAGAAAATTTCCTCAGGCTATTACTCAAAATCTTGAAAAACAGCTAAAAAACATAGGAGTAAATCTTATTCCTAATACTTCTATACAAAAAGCTTATGTTAAAAACAATAAAGCGGTAATACATACGCAAGACAAAACCTTTGAAACGGAATATCTGCTTGTGGCAACCGGAAGAGTGCCTGATACAGACGCCGTTAAAACAGATAAAATCGCAATAGAAAAAGGCGCCGTTAAAACAGACGAATATTTCCGAACCACAATGCCCGGGGTATTTGCTATAGGCGACTGTAACGGCAAACTACTTTTAGCCCACGCGGCAAGGGCGGAAGCCCTCAACGTAGCAGATCAGATACTTGGAAACAAAGAAAAACTCAATCTTAAAAATATTCCAAAATTCATATACACTCTTCCTCTTTCTTACGCAAACATCGGTAAAGCCACTGAAAACTCCGCTTCTTTTCCGCTTTCTTATTTGGGTATTTCAGGAAGCGGCTTTGGAGATAAAAACGGAATGGTGATACTTTATTCGGATGATGAAAATTTCATAACGGGAGCCGACATACTCGCACCCAATGCGGAAGAGCTTATAGGAATTATAGCTGCTGCACTGACCGGAGAACTTGATATTAATACGTTCAAAAAAACAATATTTCCGCACCCTACATACAGTGAGGCAATCGACAGAACTTTAAGGAGGTTTAGATGAAAACGGAAGATTATAAAAATATACCCGTTGAAAAAGTTGCAGGAGAATTTCAGACGGATCTTGAAAAAGGTCTAAGCTCGGAAGAAGCCAAAAAAAGACTTAAAAAATACGGACCGAATGAAATCCCTGAATATAAAGAGCCTTTGTGGCACAGGATTTTCAGAAGATTCTGGGGACCGATTCCATGGATGATCGAAATTGCGGCCGTTTTAAGCGCACTGGTCCACAGATGGGAAGATTTCACCATTATTATGATAATGCTTTTTACAAATGCTATTTTGGACTTTTACCAGGAGCACAAAGCATTAAACGCAATTGAAGTATTAAAGAAAAAACTGGCGCGCAAATCCACGGTTTTAAGAAACGGACAATGGATGGAAATACCGGCTAAAGAACTGGTACCCGGAGATATTATTAAAATAAAAATCGGAGACATTGTTCCAGCAGACGTAAAACTTATAGGCGGCGGCGAGTTTTTATCAGTCGAC
Organism: Nautilia sp. PV-1; assembly: GCF_004006315.1. Lineage (NCBI taxonomy): Bacteria > Pseudomonadati > Campylobacterota > Epsilonproteobacteria > Nautiliales > Nautiliaceae > Nautilia > Nautilia sp. PV-1. The sequence goes on along the minus strand of NZ_CP026530.1, from coordinate 724,131 downwards.
CAGTCGGCACTGACGGGTGAAAGTCTGCCGGTAACCAAAAAACCGGGAGACGTCGCCTTTTCAAATTCGGTAATAAAACAAGGAGAAATGACTGCTTTGGTTGTAGGCACCGGCCTTAATACATATTTCGGCAAAACGGTGGGGCTTGTAGCCAAAGCCGAACACAATCAAAGAAGCCATTTCCAAAAAATGGTTATTAACGTTGGTAATTATCTTATATTAATTACCGTTATTATGGTAGCTATTATCATTTTTGCCGGAGTAAAAAGACACGAAAATATTTGGGAGCTTTTGGAATTTTCGCTTGTATTAACGGTCGCGGCAATACCTGTCGCACTTCCAACCGTGCTTACCGTAGTAATGGCGGTAGGAGCGGTTAACCTTGCAAGAAAACAGGCAATAGTATCCCGTCTTGCCGCAGTAGAGGAAATGGCGGGTATGGATATACTCTGTTCGGATAAAACAGGAACGCTCACCCAAAATAAAATGACGGTAGGCACTCCTTACATAGAGGAAAACCACACTCCCGAAGAGCTTTTTAAATACGCTCTGTTTGCCAGTAAAAAAGAAAATAACGACCCTATCGAAAAACCGATTTTTGAATGGGCGGAAAAAAACAATCTGAAACTGCCTGAATTTAAACTGATTAAATTTATACCGTTTGACCCTGTACGTAAAAGAACGGAAGCCTATATAGAACTGGACGGTAAAAAAATAGTAGCGACAAAAGGCGCTCCTCAGGTTATTATTGAAATGTGCAACCTGGATAAAGAACATAAACAAAAAGCTTATGCAAAAGTAGAAGAGTTCGCCCAGGACGGCTTTAGGACACTCGGAGTTGCTTACAAACTCGAAGATGAAAACAGTTTTCATTTCCTGGGTCTGATTCCTCTGTATGACCCGCCAAGACCGGACTCCAAAGAAGCTATAGAAGAAGCCAAAGAAAAAGGCGTGGAAGTTAAAATGGTAACGGGAGACAATGTAGCCGTTGCAAAATATATAGCAAAAATACTCGGAATCGGAGAAAACATATATTCAATAAGAGAGCTTAAAAACGAAACGCACGACGAATATATCACACTCGCTCAGATTATTTCCAAAGCTTTACTCAAAAGTATGAATTTAAGCGATGAGGAAATAAAAGAAAAAGTTGATCAGATCACATCTCTCGTAAAAAAAGAAGTGGGTAAACTTACAAAAGGCAGCGTAAAAAGACACGAAAGCGAAATAGTAAAAATAATAGAAGAGGCGAACGGATTTGCGGAAGTTTATCCGGAAGACAAATATTTTATAGTCGACGAACTTCAAAAAGCCGATCATATCGTAGGTATGACGGGTGACGGCGTAAACGACGCACCGGCTTTGCGTAAAGCGGACACCGGAATTGCGGTAAGCGGAGCAACGGACGCGGCAAGAGCTGCTGCGGATATTGTGCTGCTGGCACCGGGACTCAGGGTTATAGTAGACGCGATTAAGGAAGCCAGAATAACGTTTGAAAGGATGAAAAGCTATACCATTTACAGAATAGCCGAAACAATCAGGGTGATTTTATTTATGACTCTTGCTATCGTTATTTTTAATTTCTATCCTATTACGGCACTGATGATTATCCTTTTGGCACTTTTAAACGATATCCCTATTCTTTCAATCGCATATGACAACACAAAAATAGAAAAAAAACCGGTCCGATGGGATATGCATGAAATGCTTGTACTCTCAACGTGGCTTGGTATCGCAGGGGTGCTCAGCAGTTTTACAATTTTTTATATTACGATGGTATATATCCAGGCGCATCCAGACAGTGCATTCTTCCCTGATATCCCAAGCTGGATAAACGTTCACGATCCGAAAAGCTGGCTGTTGTTCGTGCAAAGCGCATTTTTTACCAAACTTGTAATGGCCGGACACTGGACTATCTATAACACCAGAACAAGCGACTGGTTCTTTAAAAAACCTTATCCAAGCTGGATTTTGCTTGTAGCCTCTTTTTCAACTGCGTTTTTAGGCCTCATTATAGGTGTTTACGGATTCGGATTAATTACGCCTATCGGCTGGAAATGGGGAATATTCCTATTTTTCTATACCGTTGTGTGGTTTGTATTTAACGATTTCGTTAAAAGAGCGGTTGTAAAATATTACAGAAAAGCAAAAGGAATTGACGTACTATGAAAATGTTAAGTTTTATTCCTCAGGATTTAATTTATCTTATTATAGTCACGTCCCTTTCTTTTCTGATAGGCCTTGAATTAAAAAGCTACAGAGAAAGCAAAAATGTACAAAAAACTCATATCGGCTCCGCAAGAACCTATACTTTCATAGGTATTGCGGGATTTGTGTTCTTTAAAATAAATCTTTATTTTTATATTGCGGGATTTTTATCCCTTACGCTTTTATATGCGATTCATTACTATTACAAAACAATACACGACAGAACTTCCATCGTTTCATATCTTGTAATGAGTATAGTTTACAGTTTCGGCGCTCTGATAGAGGCCTACAACAACGTATGGCTTGTGGCGTTTTTATTCGTACTTGTTGTATTTATACTCAATTATAAATCCCACACCCAGAATTTCTTAAACGAAATAAACGAAAAAGAGATTGAAACACTAGGAAAATTTCTGCTTTTAAGTGCGGTAATCCTGCCTATACTGCCTGATACGGAAATCAAATACATAAATATCTCTCCTTTTAAAATATGGCTTGTAGTCGTTATCATTTCTGCAATATCATACGGCAGCTATCTGGCTCAAAAATTCATATTCAAAAACAAAGGATACCTGCTTACAGGAATTTTCGGAGGTCTTTACAGCTCTACGGCCACAACCGTTGTATTAAGCAAAAAAGCGTTAAGCATTAAGGCAAAAGGAGACATATTAAGTATTATCAATTCATCTATTATCGTGGCTACTTCGATGATGTACTTAAGACTTCTTGTAATTGCTGTGATTTTCAATTTTCAGGTGGCAAAAGCCATTTCTCTGCCTTTAATCTTATTTGCGGCAGCCGGAATAGTAATATCTTTTGCCCTTTACAAAAAACAGACCGCAAGCAATGTGCCTATTGACGACAGAAACCCTTTAGAACTTGGAACGGCTTTCGTTTTTGCATTTTTGTTTGTAGCAATGATGGCTATTACCCATTATGTAACGGCTCATTTTGGAAACGTAGGACTTAAAATCCTCTCTTTCATTATAGGTTTTACGGATATAGACCCGTTTGTCCTGTCTCTAATGACAGGCAAATTTCACATTACATTGAATGCAATATCGGCGGCAATAGTAATAGCAGCCGGAAGCAACAATATATTAAAAGCCATATATGCGCTGATTTTCAGTAAAAAAATAGCAAAAACAGCGGCAATATGGCTTTTTGTACTTGGTATTTTAACAATAGCTTACGGATTATTCGTATACTAAAAGGAGTATAAAATGTTAGAAAAATATTTACCTGCCGATGTTCCGGCAGAAAAAAGAAAAGAATTTTTAAATATCCTTGAAGAGGTTACAAACTCTACAGGAAGACTTATGCTGTTTGCGGGAGATCAGAAAGTAGAACATCTAAACAATGATTTCTACGGTGAGGGAATCCCGGCAGACGACCATAATCCCGAACATCTTTTTCAAATCGCATCAAATGCAAAAATAGGAGTTTTTGCAACACAGTTCGGACTTATCAGCAGATACGGAGTGGATTATCCGGATATACCTTATCTTGTTAAACTGAATTCTAAAACCAACATAATCCCGTATGAAGCCAAAGATCCGTATTCCGAACAGTGGCTGAGTGTTAATGACGTTGTTGAATTTAAAAAATACAGCGGAGTTAACATTAAAGGCGTAGGATATACCGTGTATCTCGGAAGCGAACACGAACATTCAATGCTCAAAGAAGCCGCAAATATAGTTCATCAGGCACACAAAAACGGGCTTTTGGCAGTATTATGGATGTATCCGAAAGGAAAATTCATTCAAGACGAACATGATAAACACCTGATAGCGGGAGCCGCAGGTGTAGCGGTATGTCTCGGAGCGGACTTTGCAAAAGTGAAAGTTCCTTATGAAAACAGTCAGTTTAAACCCGAACTCCTTCATGAAGTAGTTCAGGCTGCCGGAAAATGCGGTGTATTATGTGAAGGCGGTAAAAAAATAAATGAAGAAGAGTTTTTAAAAGAATTATACGAACAGATTCACATCGGAGGCACGAGAGGAAACGGTACGGGCAGAAACATACACCAAAGACCTCTTAAAGAAGCAATAAAAATGGCAAATGCTATATATGCAATAACTTGCGAAAACAAAAACACGCAAGAAGCATTAAAAATTTTGAATTCTTAAGCTTTCTTAAAGTTTTAAAAAGATATAATAAACCAAAGGATAGAAAATGGAGTATGATTTAATCGTAATAGGAGCCGGACCGGGCGGAACGCCCGCAGCAATGGCGGCAGCCGCATTCGGTAAAAAAGTTTTACTAATAGACAAAAGAGAAAAACCCGGCGGTGAATGTCTTTTTGAAGGATGTATACCCTCAAAAGTTTTGGAAAACGCCGCTAATAAATTCGCTTTACTGAAAGAAGCTCCGAATTTCCATATAGATCTGTCTAAATCACCTCAAATCCACTGGGAAGAAGTATTAAAAGACAAAGAAGCAATTATAAAAAAAAGAGCTGAAGCAGCATACGAACAGATCCAGCAAAACCCGAATATCGATTATATTCAAGGTGCTGCAAGTTTTGAAAGTAAAAACAGTATTAAAGTAAACAGTCAGATTTTTACTTTTAAAAAAGCTCTGATCGCTACCGGCGCAAAAGTAAATCTGCCGCCTTTTAAAGGCAACGGTATTGAAAAAGCCTGGACAAACAGGGATGTTTTTTTTGAAAAAGAGCTTCCTAAAGAAATCGTTTTTATAGGAGCCGGAGCCATAAGCTGCGAACTTGCAGGAATGTTTAATAAACTCGGTGTAAAATGCACTATCCTTGAAAGAGGAGAAAGAATACTTAAAAGACTCGATAAAGAAGCGGCCTTGTTCGTTCAAAATAAAATGATAAAAAACGGTGTTGATATAAAACTGAACGTAAATCTGGAAAAGATAGATTATGAAAACGGCAAATTCAAAATATATTACAACACTTCAGTTTTAGAATCCAAAAAAGTTCTTCTTGCCACAGGAAGAATTGCAAATCTTGAAGGTCTTAACCTTGAAAAAGCTTCCGTTGAATATGACAGACACGGAGTAAGAGTAGATTCTACCCTTAAATCTAGCAATGAAAACATCTACGCCTGCGGAGACTGTATAAATACTCCTAAATTCGCCCATACGGCGACATATGAAGCAGGAGTGGCCGTTCATAATATGTTCGCCCCGAATAAAAGAGAGGTGAATTACGACAACAATTCCTGGGTTCTGTTTACAAGCCCTCAAATCGCATCAGTCGGAATTGACGAAAAAGAAGCGGAAAAAAGAAACATAGACATCACCGTAGAAAAATACGATTATAAAATAGACGCCAAAGCTCAAATAGACAAAAAACCTTTCGGGTTTATCAAATTCGTAATACATAATAACCAGATTATAGGTATTCAGATTTTAAGCGAAGACGCCGAAACTCTGATAGGAGAAGCGTCATTAATAGTATCTAAGAAAATGTCGCCAACAGACCTGTTAAACACAATTCATCCCCATCCTACTTTAACGGAAGGGTTCGGCAAACTTGCACAGCAGATATTTTTTAAAGAAATGATTAAAAGATTCAAAAACAATCCAAATTAAAAACAAAAAGGAGAAATTATGAGCGCGTTTATCAAATGGTTTAAAGAAATAGGTATAAAAGACACTGATGAAGTCGGAGGCAAAAACGCAAGTCTGGGAGAAATGTATAATCATTTGACACCTTTAGGCGTAAACGTCCCAAACGGCTTTGCAGTAACTGCAACCGCATATAGGCATTATCTTGATGTGAATAATTTATGGGAGCCTATTGCCAAACTGTTTGAAAATTTCAATCCTGACGACATAGACGAATTAAAAGCTGTAGGAAAAGCAGCAAGAGGCCTTATAATGAAAGGCGAAGTGCCTGAAGATTTAAAAAAAGAAATTCTAAGCAGTTATGCAAAACTTAAAGAAGAATACGGAGATGACGTAAGTTTGGCTGTCAGAAGTTCTGCAACGGCTGAAGATTCTCCCACAGCTTCTTTTGCGGGACAGAATGAAACGTACTTAAATATCAAAGGTGACGACAACCTGCTGTGGGCATATAAAATGTGTATAGCTAGCAACTTTACCGACAGAAGTATAAGTTACAAATACACTCATAATTTCGATCCTTTAAAAGTATATTTATCAGCCGTAATAATGAAAATGGTCAGGAGCGATTTAGGAAGCAGCGGTGTTATGTTCAGTATTGATACCGAAACCGGATTTAAAGACGTTGTATTTATAAACGCGGCATGGGGACTTGGTGAAAACGTAGTTCAGGGAACTATCGATCCTGACAGCTTTTTTATACATAAACCTACATTCAAAAAAGGCCATAAAGCTGTATTGAAAAGAAAAAGAGGAAATAAAGAAAAAACAATGGTTTTTTCTGACAAATTAGAAACCGCTAATCTAGCGGAACAGTTCACTAAAAACATTAAAACCCCTATAGATAAAAAAATGCAGTTTGCAATTACAGATGAAGAAGTTCTGCAGCTGGCTGACTGGGCTATCAAAATAGAAGAACACTATACAGAAGTAAACGGTCATTATACGCCTATGGATATGGAATGGGCAAAAGACGGAGTAGACGGAAAATTATATATGGTTCAGGCAAGACCTGAAACGGTTCATTCTCAGGAAAGTATTAACGAATTTGAAATATATAAACTAAAAGAAAGATCAAACGTTATTTTAACCGGTAATGCCGTAGGAGAAAAAATAGGAGCCGGCAAAGTAAAAATCCTAAAAAGCATGGCTGAAGCCGATAAATTTGAAAAAGGTGACGTGCTTGTCGCGACAACCACTTCTCCGGACTGGGAACCTGTAATGAAAATAGCAAGCGCTATCATTACGGAAACCGGAGGCAGAACATGCCATGCGGCGATTGTCAGCCGTGAGCTTGGCAAACCGGCAATAGTGGGTGCAAAAAACGCCACTAAGATATTAAAAGAAAATCAGGAAGTAACTGTCAGCTGTGCAGAAGGGGAAGTCGGAAAAGTTTATGAAGGAATACTTGATTTTGAAATAGAAAAAGTGGACATTTCAAAACTTCCTCGTCCTAAAACAAAAATCATGATGAACCTAGGAAACCCTGAACTTTCTTTTTCTCTTGCCAAACTTCCGGTAGACGGTATAGGACTGGCTAGAATGGAATTTATTATAAACACATACATCAAAGCTCACCCGATGGCTATAAAACATCCTGAAATTTTAAGCGATACGGAAAGAGCTTTAATAGACGAACTTGCATTTCCTTACAATGGTGAACCCGAAGATTTCTTTATCAAAACATTGAGTGAAGGTGTTGCAACCCTTGCAGCCGGAGTTTATCCTAAAAAATGCATTGTCAGAATGAGTGATTTTAAATCAAACGAATATGCCAACCTTCTTGGCGGTAGACATTTTGAACCTGTGGAGGAAAATCCTATGATAGGTTTCAGAGGAGCCGCCAGATATACTCACCCTAATTACAAAGACGGATTTGAGCTTGAATGTAAAGCAATGAAACGGGCTATATTTGATATGGGATTTGAAAATATAGTTTTAATGATACCGTTTTGCAGAAGAGTCGAAGAAGCAAAAAGAGTAAAAGAAATTTTAACTCAAAACGGCCTTGGAGATGTTGAAACATACATGATGTGCGAAATTCCGAACAACGTAATACTGATAGATGAATTTTTAGATGTTTTTGACGGAATAAGTATTGGTACAAATGATTTGACACAGCTTACATTGGGAGTTGACAGAGACTCTCAAATAGTGGCGTTCGATTATGAAGAAAGAGACGAAGGCGTCAAAAAAATGGTTAAAATGGCCGTAGAAGGCGCTAAAAGAAATAAAAAATATTCAGGACTATGCGGACAGGCTCCAAGCGATTATCCTGAATTTGCAGAATTTTTAGTAAATATAGGAATTGAAAGTATGAGTCTAAACCCTGACAGCGTACTTAAAATTATAAAAGATATAGCAGAAATGGAAAATAAAAAATAATTTATAAAGGACTGGTAATGGAAAATCAAACATATGAGCAAAGTTTCGGTGCCGCTAAAGTCGTAACAGGCTCAGCACATTTATTAGATACAGGCAAAAGCAAAATTTTAATCGACTGCGGTATGTTTCAGGGGCTGGAAGAGCATAAAAACTATGAGCCTTTTGGTTTTGATCCCAAAGAAATAGACGCGTTAATAATTACCCACGGACATTTAGACCATGTGGGAAGAATACCTCTTCTTTACAAAGGAGGATTTAAAGGAAAAGTTTTTGCCCACCCGGCCACGTTTGACATAGCAAAAATAGTTTTAATGGACGCAGGAAAACTTCAAGAAGAAGAATATAAAACCAAATATAAAAAAGCTCAAAGACGCGGAAAAGAAAAAGATGTCAGAAAACCTCTTTTCACTCAGGATGAAGTAAAAGAAATATTCAAAAAAATGAACAGACAAAAAATAGAATATGACAAAAAAATAAAAATCACAAAAGATATCAAAGCCACATTTAAAGACGCCGGACATATCTTAGGCAGCAGTTTCGTAGAAATCGACTTTAAAGAATTTGATATAAAAAAAAGAATAGTTTTCAGCGGAGATTTGGGAAATAAAAACAACGGAATACTGCCAAAACCACATACTCCGACATATGCCGACGCTTTGTTTATTGAATCTACATACGGAGACAGAAACCATAAAAACATTGACGACAGTATCAGAGAATTTAAAAGCGTAATTATAAACACTCTTTTAAACGGAGGAAACGTATTAATTCCAACTTTTGCAATAGAAAGAGCACAGCAGATACTGTGTATACTCAAAGAAATGAGTGAAGAAAAATCACTTCCTAAAAACGCAAAAGTATTTCTCGATTCGCCTATGGCTACGAAAGTTACAACTGTATATAAAAAATGGGACCAGCTTTTAAGCAAAAAATGTCAAAAATATAAAAAACATCCATTTGAATTCGATCAGTTAAGACTAGTAAGAGACGTAGAAGAAAGTAAAGCCATAAACAAAATAGAAAGAGGAGCCGTAATTATAGCCGGAAGCGGAATGTGTAACGGCGGAAGGATTCTTCATCATATGAAACACAGAATATGGAATCCGAGAAACGCACTGCTGTTTGTAGGATATCAGGCAAAAGGAACACTCGGAAGAGATATTATTGACGGTGCAAAATTCATAAGAATTTATCATGAAGAAATAATAGTCAAATCAAAAATTTACACAATTAACGGATTCTCCGCACACGCCGATCAAAAAGAGCTTCTTGAATGGATGAATGAATTTGAAAAACTTGACAGAATTTTCTTAATACACGGTGAATACGACAAACAGGTTATATTTAAATCCGTAATCCACTCATACTTCGATAAAAAAGCACATATAGTAGAACAGGGAGAAAAGATTTATCTTTAATCCCTTCTATAAATTCAATAATCGAAAATCAAAAAAGAAGCAAAAAGCCGGAATTTATTAAATTATTTCGTTTTTAAGGATTTTAGGGAAAGTATTGAAGTATATATCTTTAGCTTTTTCAAGAGAAACTTCGACATCATTAATTTTAATTTTATCTCCGCCGACTTTTCCTGCTTTTTCAAAATAAATGCCCTTATCACTGCAGAGTTTTTCAAACTCGGCTTCGTTTTCGGGTTTAACTTCCACAAAAGCCCTGCTTAAAGATTCGGCAAATATATCTTTAGGAGAATTCACGCTGATATTCAAATCAAGCCCTTTATCGCTTACACACGCCCATTTATATGCAGCAATTGCCGTTCCACCGGTAGAAATATCTTTTGCGCTTTCAATCAGATCACTTTGCAGTACGTCCCAAAGTTTAAGTTCTTTTTCAAAATCAACCTCAGGATGAACTCCTGCAACTTTATCTCCGAAAACTTTAAGATAAAGACTTCCGCCAAACTCAGGTTTCGTTTCGCCTAAAATATAAACGCTGTTTCCTTCATTTTTAAGATCAGTCGTTCTGTAATCGTCGCCCGCACCGACCATTGCAATTTCAGGAGTCGGATATACACCCTCACCTTCATTTTCATTATAAAGTGATACGTTACCGCTGACAACAGGAGTGTTCAGTTCACGGCATGCTTCTTTGATACCTTCGCATCCCATTTTAAACTGCCACATAATTTCAGGATTTAGAGGGTTTCCGTAATTCAGACAGTCGGTAATCGCTAAAGGCTTTATTTTTTTAACGGCTACGTTTCTTCCGGCTTCCATTACAGCAGCTGCTGCTCCCTTTTTAGGATCGATATAATTAAATCTTGCGTTACAATCACACGCCATTCCAAGGAATCTTCCGTTTTCTTTGACTCTAATGACGCTTCCGTCGGCTCTTTTTGTATCTACGGTATTTGTCTGTACCATTGAATCGTACTGCTCATAAATCCACGCTTTGTCAACCACTTCGCTCTCAGCCATCAGTTTTTCAAACGCTTCTTGCGGATCTACTTCAGGGATTTGTACGTTTTTGATTTCTTTAAGGTATTCAGGTTCTTTTATAGGTCTCACAAGTTCCGATGCTTCTTCAGTAATTGGATCCACAGGGATATCCGCCACTTTTTCACCGTGCCAGAACAGTTCAACCCTTCCCGTATCCGTAACTTCACCGATCACCTCAGCGTCAAGATCGTATTTTTTAAATATTTCGATAACTTTGTCCTCATACCCTTTTTTGGCACAAATAAGCATTCTTTCTTGCGATTCGCTAAGCATAAGCTCATAAGGGTTCATTCCCTCTTCTCTCATCGGAACTTTGTCAAGGTGCATTACAAGTCCGCTGCCGCTCTTTCCGGCCATTTCAAAACTTGAAGATGTAAGTCCCGCAGCACCCATATCCTGAATACCCACTATATAATCGGTTTTGAAAAGTTCCAAACAGGCTTCCATTAAAAGTTTTTCAGTAAAAGGATCTCCTACCTGAACTGTAGGTCTTTGATCTTCGTCACCTTCTTTAAAGCTATCAGAGCTCATTACGGCTCCGCCAAGTCCGTCTCTTCCTGTTTTAGACCCTACGTAAATTACAGGGTTTCCAATACCTTCGGCTTTTGCGTAAAATATTTCATCCTGAGGACAAATTCCGAGTGAAAATGCGTTAACTAAAATATTACCTTTATAACACTCTTCAAACGCAGTCTCTCCTCCGATCGTAGGAACGCCTATACAGTTTCCGTACCCGGCAATTCCGGCAACTACCCCGTGAAGCAGATGTCTGTGAAATTTAGCGGTTTCATCGTCGCCTTTAATGTGTGCGAATCTGATGGCGTTAAGGTTTGCAACAGGTCTTGCTCCCATTGTAAAAATATCTCTAAGTATTCCCCCTACTCCCGTAGCCGCTCCCTGATAAGGTTCAATAAAAGATGGATGGTTGTGAGATTCCATTTTAAATACAGCCGCCATATTACCGCCTATATCAATAACCCCTGCATTTTCTCCGGGACCCTGAATAACCCAAGGCGCTTCAGTAGGAAATCCTTTTAGATATACTTTACTTGATTTATATGAGCAGTGTTCGCTCCACATCGCACTAAATACACCAAGTTCAACAAAATTAGGTTCTCTTCCTAAAATTTTTTTAATATGTTCATAATCTTCCCAAGATAATTTATGTTTCTCAAGCACTTCATTTAATTGATTCTTATCAATTTCATATGCCATAATATACCTTTTTTTAAAGAAATTATACCATATATTAAGTTGGGAAGTTGTTAAGTGGGTAAGTAGATAAGTGGTTAAGGAATTTAGACAATCATAAAACTTTTTACAGCTTCACAACTTAACCGCTTCACAACTTACCCACTAAAGTTGTTATAATTCCACAAAAAATTTAGGAGGGGCAGTTGGATTATTATGAAATATTAGGTGTTGAAAGAACTGCTACAAAAGTAGAAATAAAAAAAGCATACCGAAAACTGGCTATGAAATACCATCCTGACAAAAATCCGGGCGACAAAGAAGCAGAAGAGATGTTTAAAAAAATAAATGAGGCTTATCAGATTTTAAGCGATGATGAAAAAAGAGCCATTTACGACAAATACGGAAAAGAAGGTCTTGAAGGACAGGGATTCAAAACGGATTTTGATTTCGGTGACATCTTCGATATGTTTAACGATATATTCGGAGGAGGATTCGGCGGGGGAAGAGCTGAAGTACAGATGCCATACGACATAGACAAAGCCGTTGAAGTAACATTAGAATTTGAAGAAGCGGTTTACGGGATAAGCAAAGAAATAGAAATTAGTTATTTTAAATTATGTCCGAAATGTCACGGAACAGGAGCGGAAGAGAAAGAAACATGCCCTAGTTGCCACGGAAGAGGAAGTATAATCATGGGCAACGGATTTATGAGAATTTCCCAAACATGTCCTCAGTGTAACGGTAGAGGTTTTATTGCCAAAAAGGTATGTAACGAATGCCGTGGAAAAGGTTATATTGTAGAAAAAGAAAAAGTAAAAGTTGACATTCCCGCCGGAATCGATACCGGTATGAGAATGAGAATAAAAGGCCACGGAAACCAGGATATAAGCGGATACAGAGGCGATTTATATCTGATTTTCAATGTTAAAGAATCAAAAATCTTCAAAAGAAAAGGCAATAATCTTATCGTTGAAGTTCCAATATTTTTTACAAGCGCAATTCTCGGAGACAGCGTAAAAATACCAACTTTAAGCGGAGAAAAAGAGATAGAAATCAAACCTCACACAAAAGACAATACAAAAATCGTTTTCAGAGGAGAAGGTATTGCTGATCCGAATACGGGATATAAAGGCGATCTGATAGCAATATTAAAAATCGTTTATCCTAAAAAACTGACCGATGAACAAAAAGAACTGCTTGAAAAACTTCATAAAAGTTTCGGAGGAGAAATTAAAGAACATAAAAGCCTGCTGGAAGAAGCTATAGATAAAGTAAAAAGCTGGTTTAATAAATCTTAATTTTACTTTCTATCTCTTCTATTATCTCTTCAATATTTTCAGTTACCGTTATATTGACAGAAACACCCTTTTCATTTAAAATATTTTCCAGCTTCTGTCTTACTTTATACATACCTAATTCCCCGGTTTCAAAAAGTAATATTACAAAAGCATTGTCATATTTTGCCAGCAAATCGCTTTTTCTTATGTTTTTTTTAAGTACATCGATTTTATCTGCTTTAAATGCAAATAAAAGAAGGCTGATTTTTATATTTTTGTATCTTTTGTATATTTCGAGACTCTGTTTTAAATATTCAATAAAAAAAGCTTTTGAATAAATATCGTATTTAGGATCTTTAATTAAATTAACATACAGTTTTTCAATAATTTCAACGAGCTTTTCTTTAGGTAATTCCGTAAGTTTATTCATAATAATATCTTAATCAAAACCTCAGCCGGATAAAAAAAATAATTACTCAACGGTGTAAACAGTATAATCATTAATATAATCATACCGTACGGTTCTATTTTATTATAAAACTGCACAACCTTATGACATTTAAACTCTAAAGACAGATACTTAAGCGCATTAGCACCGTCAAGCGGAGGAATCGGAAACAGGTTAAACACAGCCAATATAACGTTTATAAGTACAGTATACATCAAAAACATATATAAAAACAGACTAATCAAACCGCTTGGCTCACCTACCAAACCGATAACACTTGAAGCAATAACGGCTAAAGCAAAATTATAAACAACTCCTGCAACGGAAACATTAAACGCTCCGATATAACCACCCCTATTTACAACGGTAAATATATTTACAGGCACAGGTTTAGCCCATCCGAAAACTATCGGATCGGCAACACCTGCAAGCTTTTGAGAAATAAACAAAATCAATGGAAAAACAATACTTCCAAAAGGGTCTATGTGTTTTAAGGGATTGATGCTAAGCCTGCCTTCTTGTGTGGCAGTAAGATCCCCATAATGTTTGGCTACTAGTCCGTGCATTATTTCATGGCCGACTATCGCAATGACAAAAGCAAAAGCCAAAGCCGTGTATTTAATAATATAAAATTCCACATAAATCCTTTAATTAATCTGCATTAGGATTACAGCCGGCTGTCAGATACGGCTTTTTACCTTCTCTTAGTTCATTTTCAATTTCATTGATCGTTTTACCTATTCTGTTCCATCTGATTGTATAGTTTGGACAGTTTTCAGCTTCGTCCTCTCCAGGTTTTTGCATTACCCAGCTCATATAGATAAACCAAGGTTTCCCTACTATCAGTTTATACGGCACCGGTCCCCAGAATCTGCTGTCGTCACTGTGGTCTCTATTGTCACCCATCATAAAATAATTGTCTTTAGGCACTATTACAGGTCCGTAATTAATAACTTCTTCAGGAAAATCCACTTTAGGATCGTGATGAATACCGGGATGCATTTTCATATATGGATTAAGAGCCCATTTTTCACCGTTAATCTCAACTACTTTCGCTTTCATTTTTTTAGCAAAAGCAACTGTTTTTTCATCATTGTTTTCAACTCTTAAATACAGATTTTTATTCCTAACCATCAATTTGTCGCCGCCTACGGCCACGCATCTTTTAACAAAGTGAAGTTTAGGATTTACAGGGTATCTGAATATAACTATATCTCCTCTTTTTGGTCTCGGACCGTCGATTAGATGCCCGTCACCCCTGAAATCCGGTAGCAGCGGTATCTCTAACCAGGGAATATGAGGAATTGGAACTCCGTATGCAAATTTTTTGGCAAAAAGCGCGTCTCCCGGCATTAGCGTTCTTTTCATACTGCCGCTCGGAATTACAAAAGCCTGAGCCAAAAAGAAAATAATAAGTAAAACAATAACAATAGTGCCGGTCCATGTATTCGACCAGTTATACAGTTTTTTCAGTTTCTCTTTCATTTAACCTCTTTCGCAAAATTTTTAGCGGCTTTTACAGTATTTTTAAGAAGCATAGCAATTGTCATAGGCCCTACACCGCCAGGTACGGGAGTAATATATGAAGCCTTTTTACTTACGTTTTCAAAATCAACATCACCTACAAGTCTACCGTCATCCAGTCTGTTAATACCTATATCTATAACAATCACTCCGTCTTTTACCATATCTGCTGTAATCAGATTAGGCTTTCCGACTCCTACTATTACTATGTCAGCTCTTTTTGTATGGGCGGATAAGTCTTTTGTTTCTATGTGGCAGATATCAACAGTAGCCCATGCGTTTACAAGAAGCGCCCACATAGGTTTACCTACAATATTGCTCGCACCAACTACGCAAACGTCTTTTCCTTTAAGATCAATGTCATATTCTTCAAAAAGTTCCATTACACCTAAAGGCGTACAAGGAGCAAAAGTATCAAGCCCTTCGACAAGTCTTCCCATATTATAAGGATGGAAACCGTCTACGTCCTTGCTCGGATCCACCGCTTCAAGTATTTTTGTGGTATCTATATGTTTTGGCAGTGGTAGTTGAATTAAAAGCCCGTGTATATTAGGATTTTCATTTATCATTTTTATAGTTGATAAAAGCTCTTTTTCGGTTATGCTTTCAGGAAATTCATGTACCACACTGTAAATACCTACTTTTTGACATGAATTTTTTTTCATTTTTACATATGTATGACTTGCAGGATCGTCACCTACAAGTATTACGGCAAGCCCGGGAGTTACCCCTTTGTTTTTTAACTCTTCAACTTCTGTTTTTAAATTATCTTTTATTTTTTCGGATAGTTTTTTTCCATCAAGAATTGTCATTATCTTTCCTTTTTGATAAAATGAGAAATATTTGAAATTTTAACATAAAAGGTAAAAGTTAATGTTAATTCGATTATTTTTTGCCACTTTGTTTGTTTTTCTTTACGCTAAAGAAGACAACTGGTTCATTACAAACCTGGAATACGGCAAAATGCTCTACAACAACCCAAGAGGAATAAGCTGTGCAAAATGTCACGGTATAAAAGGAAAAGGCAAAGTTATTACCTCTTACATTAATTCAAAAGATAAAAAAGTAATCATTAAAACGGTTCCTATCAAAAACATAACATTTGATAAGCTAAAAAAAGCACTTTTCCATCAGATAAAAATAAAACCGGTACTTCGCAAAAACCCTAAATCACCTCTCAGATTTATGAACATTATGCCGAAATACGATTATCTCACCAACGATGAAATAAAAGCGCTGCTGTTATATCTCAAATAAAAGGACTGACCATGATCTTCGAAGACATCTCGGAATTTGAAAACATTGTCAAAACCAACGATATCAAAAAAGCCCTCTCCTATATTAAACATTCATATTCTTCCCAGTTATTCAGTACAAAAAAAAGAAGCGTTCTTATGGTAAGCGGCCATCAGGTTAAACATCTAAACAAAATAGACTCTCTTCCGGCAGATGTAATAATGCTAAATCTTGAAGACGGCGTCCCGAAAGAAAAAAAAGAAATAGCAAGAATAATGACAGCCGTATTTTTATCCAACTTAAAAAACAGCGGGAAAGAAATTGTAATAAGAGTCAATCCTATAAACGAAGGAGGTCTTGAAGATATTAAATTTTTAGATAAATTCAGTTTCAATGCGTTTAGAATTCCAAAAGTTAACAGTATCGAAGAAATTGACGACGTTTTTATGAAAACGGACAAGGAAATACACGCCTCAATAGAAACAAAAGAAGCGTTTTTTAATTTAAAAGAGCTTAAGCATCCGAAACTTACTACGTTTTACATAGGTATTTACGATCTTCTTAACGAACTTAAAATTTCACATTCGGTAATTACGCCGGAAAATCCTCTGATCCATAAAATTTTAAGCGATTTTTCACTCACAAGCAGATATTTAAACATAACCCCGATTGGATTTGTATATCAGCATTACAAAGATCTTGAAGGGTTTAAAAAATGGTGCTTAATACAAAAGAACCTCGGCATTCAGGGAGTGGGATGTATAACTCCTGCCCAGTGCGAAATAGCGAATAAAATATTTGATGAAGATTTGGAGTTTGCAAAAATAATAGTAGAAAGGTTTGAAAAAGAAGGACCGTTTACCTTTGACGGCCTGTATGTGGACGAACCTATTTATCAAAATTATAAATTCTTACTGAGTAATTTTGTAACATATTAATATTTTTTTTAATTTTTTAAGAATTTTATAAGTAAGAAATAGTATAATTTCATCAGTTTTTCTTTCCTTAAAATTTACTTAAAGGCAAAGTTAATGTTTAATTTAAATCCACTTTCAGTGTTGTTTTTGTTTTTAATTCTACTTGGGGTTATTCCGAATCTTTTTTATATGGCTGGATATCTTTCGCATATAAAAAGAAAAACGCATTTTCTTATCCATTACTTTACTTTTATTATTTCCATGATAGGCGTCGTTTTATCAAACGAGATACTTCCGTTTTTGTTTTTCTGGGAGCTGATGAGTCTCAGCAGCTGGCAGTTAATCCTAACAGAACCGACCGATGAAGCGGTAAAAGCCGGAAGATTTTATTTCTTTATGACGCATTTTGGGTTTGTTTTTATATTAATGTTTTTCTTAATGCTTGGCGGAAATTCCTTGTTTACCAATTTTCACACCCTCTCAAACCTTGCGGCTGAGTTTAAATACCCTTCAATTCTCTTTTTTTTGATAACGATAGGATTTTTAAGTAAAGCCGGGGTCGTGCCTCTTCACGTATGGCTGCCATACGCCCATCCGGCGGCCCCTTCTCCGGTATCGGCTTTAATGAGCGGTGTTATGCTTAAAGTCGCGATTTACGCATTTTTGAGATTTCTTTTTATTATCCCGAATTGGCAGATTGAATGGGGAGTAATAATTTTGGCACTTGGCGCAATTTCGTCTCTTGTCGGGGTATTATACGCAATAGCGAGCCACGATATCAAAGCTCTTCTTGCAAACCACTCCATAGAAAATATAGGAATTATCCTTATAGGTATAGGGGTGGGTATGATTTTTACCTACTTAAAACTTCCTGTTTTGGCGGCATTTGCGTTTATTGCGGCCGTGTATCACACGTTTAACCACATGAGCTTTAAATCCCTCCTTTTTATGAGCGCGGGAAGCGTTTTGTATGCAACTCATACAAAAAACATCGAAAGTTACGGAGGACTTATCAAATTAATGCCGATAACCGCTTTTATGTTTTTAACAGCGGCTATTTCAATCTCCGCACTTCCTCCTACAAACGGATTTTTGAGCGAATGGATGATATTTCAAAGTATGCTTAACTCCAGCGGTATTGATAATCTCGTGCTTAAACTTTCATTCCCTTTTGCGATTTTCGCCCTTGCCCTCACCGGAGGTCTTGCAATAGCCTGTTTTGTAAAAGCCTTTGGTATTACCTTTTTGGGACTAAGCAGAAGCGAAAACGCAAAACACGCAAAAGAGGTAAACAGATTAATGCTCACAGGTCAGATTTTAATGGCCGGTGTTGTAATTTCGCTCATGCTTTTTATGCCTTTCTTTATAAAAATAATAAACCACTCCATGCCGATTGCAGATATTTATCATAAACTTTTCCAAAATATCTGGGTTATGCATTCACTTAATTCAAACGGAGCGGTTGCGCCTATTTTGATTTTGGCGGGACTGATAATCGTCGTATCTGCTATATACGCATTTTACAAATACCTAAATCCGAAAATCAGAATTTATCATACATGGGCATGCGGATACAACACATCCGCAAAAAGCCAATATTCTGCCACCGGTTTTGCCGGACCTATCAGAAGATTTTTTGAGTGGCTTTACCGCCCTGAAGTGCATACTCACACTCAGACCCTCGCCGGTCACAAAACCAAATTTTCGTCATCACTTTACGAAGTGCATATAAAACCTCTTTTTGAAAAAAGTCTGTATGACAGTGTAGTAAAAGGACTAAATTATTTAAGCTATTTCGTATACAGACTTTCACATTTTGAAAGAACCAAATATTCAAGCCTTATTTTTATGCTTTTAATTTTTACGCTTTTCAGTTTCAGAGTGTTTTACAAAGAATACAACTGGGGGAATATTTTGCTTGAAATTGTGGTAATGGCGATATTTTACAAATTCATTTTCGGAGAGAAAAAATGATAAATTATTTGCTAACCATTCTAATTATTTTTTTAATAGCACCGTTTTTACTGGGACTTACGAAATCCGTTAAAATGTATCTTTTGTTTAAAAAACCGCTTTCACCTTTTCAGCCGTATGTCGATTTTATGAAACTCATCAACAAAGAGCTGGTTTACGCCAAAGAATCAAGTATTATGAGCAGAATTGCGGTATTTATGATTTTGGCTCCGATAGTAGTGGTGGTGTTTTTAATGCCGCCCGTTTTTAGTAAAAGTTTTTATATTTCATTTATAGACGCATTTACAATTACGGGGCTTTTGTCGCTTTCCACTTTCTTTTTGATGCTTCTAGGGCTTGACAGTGCAAGCGCCTTTGGAGGAATAGGCAGCAGTCGTGAAGCGTTTATTTCGGCACTCGTAGAACCAGCTATGATCTTAACAATATTCAGTATTTCGCTTATTGGAAAAAGCATTGGGATCAGTGGAGCGGTGTTAAATCTTAATAATCACTTCGATATAAACCACGCAGCAAGTTTTATATTGGCGGCAATCAGCTTTTTTATTATTTTAATAGCAGAAAACGGAAGAATACCTGTGGACAACCCTGAAACTCATCTTGAACTGACGATGGTGCACGAAGCCATGATTCTTGAAAGCACGGGAGCCGATTTGGCTCTGATAGAGACGGCAAATGCGCTTAAATTTGCAATTTTCGCAAATTTATTTGTAAGTCTCTTTTTACCTTTTGGAACAAATCTTTGCTGGTGTTTGGCTGTTTTAGTTTTTATAATAAAATTAATTTTAGTTTCAGTTTTGGTAGCTTTTATAGAGGTAAATACAGCAAAACTCAGACTTTTTAAAGTTCCAAATCTTCTTGGCATTGCGATAATTTTTGGTTTTTTATCTCTATTTATTTATTATGTAGTGGGAGAATAAAATGATAAATGTTTTAATAGGATTTTTTATCGCCGTACTGATAACGGCTCTTTTTACGAACAGGCTTTTCAGGCTCTATTTCTGGTACGGGATTAATTCGCTTATTTTGGGACTTATAGGAATTACACTTGGAAGCGTTTACGGTCTTAACGAGCTTATAGTTATGGGAATAATTACGATACTGGTAAAATTTTTAATCATTCCTTTTATTCTGAAAAAAATAACGTTCAAATTCAAAATTTCAAGGGACATTACGCCGATTATAAAAATCCAGTATTTAACGATACTCGTACCCGTAATTCTGGTATTTACCTATTATCTCATAACACCTGTCTTAAAAACGTTTCAAACGCATCCGAATTTCGTTGCAATTTCTATAAGTTCTCTGTTTTTAGCCCTTTTGCTGATAATGGAACACAAAAGAATGATTGCAAAAATAGTCGGATTTTTATTCATCGAAAACGCCCTATTTTTACTAGGCGTAGTCGCAACGAACGGTATGCCTATGCTGATAGAGCTTGGCGTGTTTTTTGATTTAATGATGTTTATTCTGATAATCAATCTACTTTTTAAATATCAAGGAGAATAGATGGAATTTCTTTTCGTACCGCCGGTTTTAATTTTTATACTAAGTTATTTTAAAATAAACAGAACGCTTATGGCCATTATTTCTTCAACTATTGCGATCGGGGTGATTTATGTATTATTTCATCCGTTTATCAATAAATATTTTTTTGTCGATAAACTTGGAGGTTTTGTTTTGACTGTATCTTCAATAGTCGCCGTAGCGGTATTCGTTTCGATGATTTCACTGCCTGAGAGAATAAACTTAAACTACAAATCAATTAAACGGTTTTACAGGTTTTTTGCGGTTTTCTGGCTTGGAATTATTATCTCAATCGTTTCTAACAACATGGGGCTTTATTGGATAGGACTTGAATTTGCGACCCTTTCAACCGTTTATATGATAAAAGTAAAAATCACAAAAGAAGCCGACATTGAAGCCTGGAGATATCTAATCGTAGGGGCTATAGCAATATCTCTCATTCTTTTTGGAATTATTCTAATTTACGCATCAAGCAAAGATGTTTTAGGTGATTACGCCATGAATTTTTACGCCCTTATGAATAACACCAGAAAAATAAACAATTATCTTTTTGAGCTAGGATTTTTATTCGTAATGGTCGGAATGTTCATAAAAATGGGATTTTTCCCTATGAATCTATGGCTTGCGGACATTGAAAGGGCATCCATTTATCAGGTGGGGGCACTGTTTAGCGGAATTCTTGAGAGTGCGATAATTTTAGGGTTTTTCAGATTCAGCGAAATAGAAAAACATATAAATTATTTCCATTTAATCGGTATCGGATACGGATATATACTTGTAACTTTATTTTTTATAAGTTTCCTGCTTTACAGGGCAAAAGATTTCGTTCGTCTTTTTTCGCTTTCCGGAATTGAGCATATGAGTCTGATCGCGCTCTTTTGGATTAGCGGGGGATATTTTGCAGCACTGCTTCATTTTGCGGCACACGCATTTATGAAACCGGGGCTTTTTATAAGTTCACAGGTTTTAGAACAAAACAAAAAATATCTTTTCAGAGGAGCGTTAAAAAACGTCAATAAATTTGCGGCGTTTATGATAGCGGCTCTTTTTTTGGGAGTAATTTCACTGCCTCCGAGTCCTATGTTTTTCAGTGAAATATACGGATTTAAGGCAATGGTGGACGTCGCAAAAGATTCATACTATTTATTTTTGATGCTTTTTGCTATTTTTGCGATTTTAGGACTTTTAAGCATTATTTTTTACAGATTCGTCCATATTTATCAGGATATGCTATATGCGGGCGATAAAAAAGAAAAAAAAGTTTACATTAGTGAAATAATCGCCGTTTTTATTCTTTTTATATCAACCGCGCTATTGTTACTTCCGCAAAGTTTTGATTTTATAGAAGGGATCGTAAAATGAGACTGATAGCAAGATTTGCACTGGATAATACTGAGCATTTTGAAATTATAGACGTTTTTGACAAGGAAATACGCCGCCAAAAAGTCGATAAACAAAATCCTATCGTAAAATCCATTATGCCAAAATATCCCTCAGCCATTTGGATGGAAAGAAAAATAAGAGACGAATTCGGAATAGAATTTGAAGGGGCGTTTGATAAAAGACCCCTCGTTAAACACGAAAGATTTCCAAAAAATATCTTCCCTTTGAGAAAAGATTTTGACAAAAAAGACGTTGAATTTGACGAATACAAGCCTTATAAATATGAAGAAATAGAAGGTGACAACGTTTTTGTCGTGCCGGTTGGTCCAATTCACGCCGGAATAATAGAACCAGGACATTTTCAATTTTCACAGGCGGGAGAAGAAATACTTCACCTTGAAGTCAGGCATTATTACAAATACCGCGGAATCGAAAAAATGGTCGAAGGCAAAAAACCCCTAGAAATAAAAAAAATTGTTGAAAGAATAAGCGGGAATGAAAGCATCGCTTATCAGATAGCGTTTATGGATATTTTGGCCCAGGCAAGTGAAACCGAAATCCCAAATTCTCTAAAACAAAAATATTACACCCTGCTTGAGCTTGAAAGAATAATTCATCACTTAACGGACCTCGGGTTCATTCCAAACGACGCCGGATTTGCCCCTGCCCTTGCTTTTATGAGCAAACTAAGTGAAGACGCAAGAAGGGTTATGGCAAAAATCACCGGGCACAGATTCGGTTTTGGAGCTATAAAAGAAGAGCTCTCGGTTGATTACGAAACGCTCGTTGATTTTGTAAATTATCTTAAAAAAGAAGTGGAGTTTTTCGAAGACTGGACGGACGACATCGCAAGTCTTTGGGACAGATTCAATACCACCGGGGCGCTCAGCCGGGAAAAAGCGATAAAATACGGCGTAGTGGGAGTCGGCGCAAGAGCCAGCGGAATTAAAATCGACGTGAGGGATAATGTTTTTTATAAAAATTTCGGATATAAAATGCAGTTTGGCGTGAAGGGTGAAGTCGGGGACAGGTTTAAAGTCAGAATAAAAGAAGTGCTTAATTCCATAGAAATGATAAAAAATTTCAAAACGGATAAAAAAGAAAAATATATACTTAATAGCTTTAAAGACGGCGAATACATGAGCTTTGTGGAAAGCTCAATCGGAGAACTTTTTATGTATATGAAAATAAAAAACGGCGCGGTTGAGAGGTTTTACGCGCGCGACCCTTCGCACATAAACTGGCAGGCGTTTCATACGACCATTTACAAAGATATTATCGCCGATTTTCCGCTGATAAACAAAAGTTTCGATTTGAGTTATGCGGGGAACGATTTGTAAATTAAAATAAAAATTTACTAAATAAAGTGAAACAATTGCTGATTTTAATGGAAAAAAAGCGTATAAAAAAGTGCTCTAAACTCAAAGGGCGCTTGCGTTTGCACTTTTTAGCTTTTTTGAAATATCTAAAATCCGCACTCTTGCTGAGTGCTTTTAGAAAGTTTAAAATATTTCCTATATAAAGGACTGAAAAATGCTTAGATTCTGGGAAAAAAGAATAAAAACGGGAATCCTCACGGAAAATCCCGAATTTGATAAAGAACTTGAACAGATAAAAAAACAGATAAAAGACAAAATCAAAAAACATTTTGCTGGAAGTCTCGCCATAAGAATGGTAGATAGCGGAAGCTGTAACGCATGCGAAGCCGAATGCAACGCGCTAAGCAATCCGTATTACGACCTTGAAAGGCTTGGAATCCATTTCGTGGCAAGCCCGAGACACGCTGACGTTATGTTGTTAAGCGGCGTTATGACCATGAACATGTATCATCACGCAATCGACTGCTATAATCAGATGCCAAGTCC
Organism: Nautilia sp. PV-1; assembly: GCF_004006315.1. NCBI lineage: Bacteria > Pseudomonadati > Campylobacterota > Epsilonproteobacteria > Nautiliales > Nautiliaceae > Nautilia > Nautilia sp. PV-1. Next base: position 700,146 of record NZ_CP026530.1, on the reverse strand, counting down.
TAAATGGGTTATCGCAGTGGGGGACTGCGTAAAAGATTTGGGAGTTTTTGAAAAAACGTATGCGATTAAAGGAAATGATTTAAAAATAGATTATTTTATTCCGGGATGTCCTCCAAGCCCGAAAGACATCATAAAAGGAATTTTGGAATTTTTAAAAAATTTCGAATAATATATTTATTCTATAATAAATTTTTTTATAATATCTTCCGGAATTTTTTTCGGTCTTTGTGTTTTAAAATCTACAAAAACCCATTCGCTAAATCCGGATGTGATCAGTTTATCGTTTTTGTAAATTTCGTATTTTCTGATTACAAGCAGTTTTTTAACCTCATCAATCCATGTTTTTAATATAAGTTCATCTCCCTCAAATGCCGGAAGTCTGTATTCTATGCAGTGTTTCCTGGCTACCCAGCTCACACCGTGCTTTTTATAATAATCGACTCCGAAACCTTCATGCGTAGAATGTTCCATAGCTATGTTTATCATCCATTCAAGGTATTTCAGATTGTTTACATGTCCATTAAAATCAATATCTTCTTTTTTTACGACAATATGTTTTTCAAAAATTTTAGGCTCCATATTCTTCCTTATAAAGCTAGTCTCTGAGGTTTTCCAAAGTAATATCCTTGAGAATAATTAACTCCAAGCTCTTTCACAGTCTTAAAAATTTCTTCATTTTCAACAAACTCGGCTATAGTTTTAATTTCATTTGCTTTGGCAAATTCTACAATCGATTTTACTACGCTGTAAGAAAATTTATCTTTATGAATATCTTTTATCAGTGTTCCGTCCAGTTTTAGATAATCCGGTTTATAATTTATCAGTCTTACAAAATTCGAATAACCGCTTCCGAAATCATCTATCGCAATGGTTACACCGAGATCTTTAATTTTATTAATAAATTCATGCAAAACGTCATATTTTTCCACATCCGCATCTTCCAACAGTTCAAAAGTAACATATTTTGCATATTCTTTATTTTTACTCAACATTTCATAAATAAGTTCTCTTACTATCTCTTTTTCGATATCTATTTCAGAGATATTTATACTAATATCGTAATCTTTCATTTTTTTAACAATATCGAAAGCTTCACTTAATACTATCTCGGTAATTTTGGAATAATAAATCCCCTGCTTTGCAACGTCTATAAATTTTGCAGGCGGTATAATTTCATTATTATATTCTATCCTCACTAGAGTTTCATATTTAACTATTTTTTTTGTTTCGTTATCAATTATAGGCTGATAAAAACAGACTATGTTTTTATTGTCTATCGCTTCTTTTAATATATGAAGTATCTGAAGGTTTTCCTGAGCCACTTTTTTTTCTTTTTCAAGAAGTCCGTCGGCAACTATAAAAGAATCCTTGTTCGATTTAATTTTAAACATACCTATTCTGGCATTTTCAAAAGCCTCTTTACCTTTGGAAACGCTCATTATTACTGTAACGTCATATAAAAATTCTCCTATATCCAGTTGAGAATAATTAATCTTTTTTTGTAAATTTTTCAGCTCTTCAATATACTGTCTGTAACATATCCCGTCTTGACTCAAATCTGTAACAATTGCATAAACACCGTCATCAAGATCAAATATTTTATCTAAACCTCTTGGCAAAAGGTCCTCGAGGTATTCTTCAAATTTGTTTTCAATGGTTTCAGCAATTTTTTCACCGAAAAAATTACTGAAACTTTGGAAATTTTCGATCTCTATTAAAGCCACAAAAGGTTCTTTTGCGTTTTCTATATAATCATATAACAGTTTTTTAGGTTTCATCATTTCACTAATATCGTAACAAAGAGATATCAGCTCTATTATATTATCGTTTTCATCAAGTACTGGGCTTACAATAGTTTTAATATAAATAATTTTTCCGTTTTTATCATTTGCTTTTATTAAAGTGGTGCAAAGTTTTTTGTCTTCAATTATTTTTTTCCAAAAATATTCGATTTCTTCTTTGATTTTTTCAGGATGATGCAAAATATATTCAATTTCTTTTCCTATTATTTCGTCTTTATCATATCCAAGTATTTTACAAAATTCGTCGTTTACGTAAGTAAACTTTTTTTCTATATCGAATTTGGCAACCATCACGCTTTTGTCTACAATATTCTGATACTGTTTTAAAAGATTTTCAAACTCTTCAGCCTGTTTTTTTAAAATCAGATTTTGAGCTATTTTTTGTATCATATCAACAAACTGTTCAATTTCAAACGGTTTTAATACAAATCCGTCAACACCAAGTTTGATTGCTTCAATAAAATATTCCGTTTCATTATAAGCTGACACGACAAGCGTACTTATATCCGGTTTTATTTCTTTAATACGCCTAATCATTTCCAGCCCGTTCATTTTAGGCATATTAATGTCAGTTATAACAACATCCACTTTATTGTTTTTAAATTTATTTAAACCGTCTTCTCCGTCAACCGCTGTAATAACATTTTTGAAAAAATCTTTAAGAATCTGTTTTGTTTCAATTCTAGCATCTTCATTGTCTTCTACATATAAAACAGTAAAATTCTTAGTAAAGTTTATTATTTCATGTAAATTATTCATACCCAGCCTTTAATTCTATTCTAAACACAGCACCTTTGTCATCGTTATACGCTATTAACCTACCTTTTAACCTTTCTTCTACAATCTGTTTACTCATATATAAACCAAGCCCCGTACCATTTCTTTCATCCTTTGTAGTAAAATATGGATTAAAAATTTTATCTATAATATCTTCTCTGATACCTCCGGCGTTATCCTTTATTTCTAAAACGCATAATTTTTCTTTTTTATCAAAATACGCACTGATTTCAATATACGGATTTTTTATTTTTCTTTCCACCAAAATATCTTCCGCATTTTTTATAATATTTAAAAGCACCTGTTTTAATTCATTAGGAAATGTTTTTAATTCTTTTGGACAATTTATATTTAATTTTATCTGGATATTCTTATTTTCTATTGAAGCCTTGGCTATATTCAAAGTCTGATTAATTATATCATATAACTTGACAGATTTTAAATCATCTTCTTTTCTGTAAAACTTCCTAAAATCATCAATGGTATTACTTAAATGTTTAATCATTTCGTCTATTTTAGAAATAGCCTCTTTTATCTCGACATCAGTCAAAGCTCCAAGCTGAGATCTTAATTTCAGTTTTGAAACAACCAGTCCCATTACATTAAGAGGCTGTCTCCATTGATGGGCAATCATACTCAAAAGTTCTCCCATCAAGGCCATTCTTGACTGCAGTATAAGCTGTTTTTCTTTTTCCCTGTTTTTTTCTATTTCTTCCTTCACTTTATCTTCCAGTGTATCGTTTAATATTTGAAGTTCGTTAATAAGTTTTTGCATTTCCCTCTGTCTTTTCCAATCATAAAATAAAAAAATAACCAGTATTATTACAGACATAATCATTATAAAAATAATTACTTTTAAATTTCCTTTAAGTATTTCAAGGTTTTTATTTATTAAAATAAGAGGCAGTACTGAAAAATCCACTACTATTATATAATCAACCCTGTTAAATTTTACGACCGGATATAAAAGTGTAGTCCATATATCGTTAATTTTCTGCTTAAATACAATAGGTTCTTTCGTTGCTAAAACCTTATACCAGTATTTACTTTTCAACGGTTCAAATTTTTCATTAAAAGCAAATCTGTCATCAGGGTTTCTACTTCCGTCGGCTAAAACTCTAAAAAATTTTTCATTTTCCGGTTTGTATACAATAAAAAGATTTTTTACTTTACCGGTCATAAAACTGCTTAAATAAAAATTCAGCTCTTTTCTCAATTTTGGATTTCTTCTAAGAGATTCAAGTAGGTTATCCCCATATTCAACAGATATGTATCTATTTATATTTTTCATAAAACACTTCATTTCTTTTATCTGATATTTAAATAAATCTCTGCTTATTTTATATTCCGTAGACTGAAAAATATTTGATGCCCACAATAAAAAGGCAATCATTATCAGTATTAAAACACCTAAGATATATGTTGTCTTTTTCATTCCAGATAATCCTCAAATTCAGGAGAAATGTAAAGATGATATTTTAATATCATTTTTTTTCTTAGTCTCAGCTGAGGACGGCCCTTTCTCCAGTAAAACGCTCCAATGGCATTTTTATCTTTCTTATAATTATAATAATCCAATAAAAAATGCGGTTTCGTTTTACATTTTTTACTAATTCCAAGAACGATATCGGCTTTTTTACAGTCTTTAACATTTACAAGAAAAATTGACTGCAGGTTTTGATATTTTTTATTTTCAGTATAAACAAACACTGTTTTTTTATTAAACAGTGTTGTAAACAGTTTTGAAAACAGTTTTACTTCTATATCCTGAGAAAACAACATTCCTGAAAAAATAAAAAACAGCAGTATAATTTTTTTCAAAACCAATACTCCATTCCAACAGTAATTTTTCTATCGATTAACTGAGTGTTTATTTTTTCCAGATCATTGAGATTAAAATTCACAACTCTAATAAAAGAATTTTCATATGCTCTATTAAGAAGATTTTCACCTTTTAAAGAAAACGTCAAATTTTTACTATAGTTATATTTTACACCCAGACTTACATCAATACCTTCTTTTTTTGATTTTTCACCGTTAAATTTGTATTCGTTGTTTTTATAAACGATATTTTCAAAAAAATCAAACTGTTTGTATCTGTGCGTATTTAAAAGCACAACTTTATGTGTTCTGTTTAAAGGAACGTTTTCCAGTTTCAAATATATATAATCTAATATAAAGTCATTAATTACATTATAGTTTTTATGATATTTTAAGTCCAGCATTTTTACATAAATATTCTTATCATAGCTTCTCAAAGTTCCGTCTTGCTGCGTTACCGGGAAGTTTTTGTTAATCCCGTAAAATCCTACTAATTCGATTTCATTTGTATTATTGAACATTTTTTTATATTTTGCAATAAACACATCATTTTTTTGTGGATCTAATATATTGTCGCCATAAAAAGTTTTATATAAATACGGAGGTACTGTATATTCAATGTGCTGGAATGAAAGTTTTAATATATTTTTTTTATTAAAAAGATATGTAGTACCAACTTTATACTGGTGTAAATTATAATTATCAATAATATCATTCAAATATCTGCTAAATTCATAACCCATTGTCACTATAAAATTTCTCTTCAATTGAATGTTGTCTTCTAAAAAAACTGTTCCGATATTCTGCTGTTTTATGCCGTTATAATTTATATCGGTATCATTGAGTCTTAAAGTATAATAATCCATCAGTTTATTTCTTAAACTAATCCCATAAACAAGTCTATGTTTTTCAAAGTTAGACTCTTTATTTATTTTAAAGGTATTAACTAAATCATAACCTTTAGTCTCAACTTTCTGTATAGGTATATAATATGGGTAAGTATTTACCGGCTCTAAAAATAGTCCGCTTTTTTCATAAAAGTAGGTAAAATCCTGTAGATAATCTAAAGTATATTTAAAATTCACCTGCTCAAATTTCTGTTCAGTCCCAAAATGCAGCTCTTTGTACTTTTCATAAGCGCTGTCAAGTTTTCCATCCATACTAATTCCCATAAAGGGATCTTGCTTATGATAAATAGCATTTAAAAGATATTTAGCGTCTCCATTTTGGTATGTCCAAAAACAGTGATAATTTAAATCGTTTCTTGAAACATTCTTGCCGTCAATATATATATCTTTATGTCCTACTTTGCTTCTTGAAAAATGAAAGTAATAATTTTTATTTCCGTCAGCTGTATCAAAGTATTCAGAATTAGAATTATACGAACTGTAACTGACTGCAAATTTTTTACCTTCATCTCTTTTAGGATTTTTCGAATAAAGTTTAATTATCACATACGCGGGTTCTGTAGATATTTTATACGAGGGGCTTAAATAATATATTTCAATATGATCGACAAATGAAAGATTAATATTACCTAATAAAAAAACACCGTTGTCGTATTTGCCTGTAGTTATTTCCTGATTATCTATAAAAACCCTTATTCCGCTGCTGGCATAAGGTAAATTATTCGCACTCCACGGATCTAATACACCATATCTGCTTATATCATATCCGACAACCGTATTTTTTAAAATATCTCTCAAATATCTCGCCTGCATCATATCCAGCTGATATCTAGTAATAATATATGAAATACCCAAACTTTCCTGTTTCGTTTTCTGTGAAAGATCTTCTTTTTTTTCAATTTCGTTAAGTAAAGAATTTACACTTTCTGAAGAAAAAAGAAAAGTCGCAACAATTAACAAAGCAACAAGCAGCCTCATTTTCATCCTTCTCCCCAAGTTAAAAATAAATTAATTTACAAATTATAACAACAATTTTGTTAAAATTACAAACAAAAAGGAAACTTAATGTTAAAACCTTTATTAATAGAAATCGGAGTTGAAGAGCTTCCTGCAATTCCCCTTCTTAAAGAACTGCCAAATATAGAAAAAAAATGGCTTGATATTTTAGAAAAACACGATTTAAAAGCAAACTTTTCATTTTATTATACGCCAAGACGTTTAACATTATGGCACAGAGAGTTCCCGGTAAAACAGGAAGACAAAGTAGAAGAAATATGGGGAGCGCCTAAAGAAATTATTGAAAAAAACCCTAAAGCACTTGAAGGTTTTGCAAAAAAATGCGGCATAGCTCCTGAAGATGTGATTTTCAAAACCAAAGGCAACAAAGAATTTGCATATTTCCAAAAAGAAGTACAGGGAAAAGAGGCTAAAGAACTGCTTCCTCAGATGATTAATGAATGGTTGCATTCTTTAAATTTCGGAAAAACAATGAAATGGGGAGTATGCGAAGAAGAATTTATAAGACCCGTCAGATGGATTTTATGTATGTTTGAAGATGAAACCGTTGAATTTAACGCTTACTGTGTAAAATCTTCAAACATTACAAAACCTCATAGAATTTTTAAAGAAGACATACAAATAAACTACGTGGGAGACTATTTCTGCAAACTCGACAAAAACGGAGTAATTTTATACCAAGATGAAAGAAAAGCCAAGATATTAAGAGAAATAGAAAAACTTCAAAAAGAGCATAATATCACTGTGGAAATTGACGAAGACCTTCTTGATGAAATAGTTGCGATTACTGAATATCCTACGCCTCTTTTAGGAAAATTTGACAAAGAGTTTTTAGTACTTCCCCCTGAAGTAATAATTACTTCTATGAAAGAACATCAAAGATATTTCCCGGTATATAAAAACGGAGAACTTACAAACGCGTTTGTTGTAGTAAGCAATGCATACACCGACAATTTTGCAAAAATTATTGCAGGAAACGAAAAAGTTTTAAGAGCCAGACTAAGCGACGCCTTATTCTTCTGGGAAAACGACCTGAAAAACGGCCTTAGCATTGAAGGACTTAAAAATATCGTATACATGGATAATTTAGGAAGCGTATACGATAAAGTAAAAAGAGAAGAAAATATTGCAGAAATTCTGGCGGACAAATATAATGCCGATAAAGAAAAACTGCTAAAAGCCGTTAATCTTGCAAAAGCCGACCTTCTAACTGAAATGGTTTATGAATTTACAGAACTTCAGGGAATTATGGGATATTATTATGCAAAAGCCCAGGGTATCGATGACGAAATAGCAACTGCAATAAAAGAGCAGTATACGGACAGAGCCTCTAATAAAATCTCAGCATTATTAAACATTGCAAGAAATCTGGACACTTTAATGGCTCTGTTTAGTATAGGCAAAATTCCAAAAGGAAACAAAGACCCTTTCGGACTCAGACGTGCGGCAAACTACATGATTAAAATTGCCAATGAAAACGGCATACCTTTAGATATTAAAGAAATCATTAACGAATTAAAACCGGCTTATAAAGAATTCGATACAAATCAGCTGATTGAATTCATTTTTGAAAGACTGTACAAATTCTATAATATCAATCCGTCAGTAATAAGAAGCGTTCTTGCCACGGGTGAAAGTAATCTTCTTGAAATAGACAAAAAAATAAAACTGATTAACAATATGGTAAATTCTAAAGATTTTAAAGAGCTTTCAACAACCTTCAAAAGGGTTGCTAATATTGTTAAAGATTTTGATCTTAACACTATCAGTGTTGATGAGAATCTTTTTGAAAAAGATGAAGAGAGAAATTTATGGAATGAATTTAAAAAAGTAAACGCAATAGACAACCTTGAAGAAAAACTGGACTTTTTAATTTCGTTAAAACCTCTGATTGACAAATTCTTTGATAACGTAATGGTAAATGTTGAAGATGAAAAAGTAAGACACAACAGAAAAAGCCTTATCGCGTCAATCTATAAAGAATTTCTTGATATTGCAGATATTAAAGAAATCACTATTTAAGGAAAGCGATGAAAATAATAATAAACGGACACGAAAAAGACATAGCACAAAACACAACAATCAAGAAGCTTTTAGAAGATTTAAAAGTGCTTGATAAAACAATGGCTGTAGCCGTTAATATGAAAATTGTAAAAAAAGACGAATGGGACAAATACACTCTTCATGAAAATGACAAAATAGAGGCTCTTAATTTTGTAGGAGGAGGTTAGTTCCCTCTTTTTTTTTATTATTTATAATGACAGTGTTTGACCTAAATTTTTTTATAAATTATTATTGATATATATTTATTTTAAATTTTTCATTTATTAACAGCTAGTGTCTGTCACCAAATAGATAAAAGAAGCAAAGGAGTCTTTATAAATCCCTTACTTTCTAAATATAAAGACCCCTACCTGTCCAAAGTTATAACTGTCTTGTTTTAAAGTGCTAAATCCGGATTCTTCAAAAAGCCCTATTAACTCGCTTGGAGTATAAAAATTTTCTATAGAGTTAGGAAGATACTCATAAGCTTCTTTATTCTTACTCAATATTCCTCCGATTTTAGGCAAAAACTTATTTGAATAAAAATCCACACATTTTCTGAATTTATTAGGATTTTCCGCTTTGACAAATTCAAGCACCAAAACAATTCCTCCAGTTTTCAGTACTCTGTGGAATTCGCTTATAGCTTTTTTAATTTCCAGTACGTTTCTGATTCCAAAAGAAATGCTTATACCGTCTATCGTATTGCTTTGACAAGGTATATCCGTAGCATAGGCATTATAAAATTTTAAACTCGGAAACCTGTTTTTTGCTACTTCAAGCATTCCCACACTTGGGTCCAGTCCGCAGATACGAGTAGATATGTTCTTTTTAGACGCTTCTTTTTGCCATATTTCAATCATATCGCCTGTACCGCATGCAACATCCAAAATTTTCACTTCTTTTTTATCAATTGCGTTTAATGCGTCTTTTATAGCGTTCTGACGCCATTTCTTATCTATTCCGAATGTCAAAACCCTATTTACAAAATCATATCTGTTTGCAATAGAGTCAAACATTCGGACTATCTGTTCTTGTTTACTCACAAAGCCCCCTCATAAATAATTATTCATTTATGTAATTTTAGCAAATTCTCGGCAATAATTCACCTTTTGGCAGTTCAATATATCTTTTACTTCCCCAAGGAGATTTTAACACAACCTTTTTATCGCTGTTTACACTGCCTATAATACTTGCAGACGAATTAAATTTTCTTAATATTTCTTCGGCTTTTTGAGCATCTTTTTTGTCAACTGCGACAATAAATGTTCCTTCATTTGCCAAATCCAGAGGCTCAAAACCGAAAATCTCACAAAGACCTATTACCTCATCAGAAATCGGCAGTTTATCTTCATATACCTCAATACCAACATTACTGGCCTGTGCCCATTCATTTAAAACGGCGCTAAGCCCTCCTCTTGTGGCATCTCTCATCGCTTTAATATCAATATCCGCATCAATAAGGGCTTTTACTTCGTCCCATAAAACTTTACAGTCGCTTTCCAGATCCGTTTCAACCTCATATCTGTGTGCCATAACAACTGTTCCGTGTCTTCCAATGTCACGGCTTACAATAATAACATCGCCTTCTTTTAAATTATGTGCGCTTATTCCAGGTTTAATAATTTTCCCTATTCCGGAAGTATTTATAAATATCTTATCGACACTTCCTGCAGGAACGACTTTCGTATCACCTGCGACAATCTTAGCTCCCGCCTTTTCAAGTTCTTTTGCCATTGTTTTTACAATCTTTTCAAGCTCGCTGAATTCAAGCCCCTCTTCAATCATAAAACCGCACGTCAAAAACTGCGGCTCGGCACCCATCATCGCTAAATCGTTGCATGTTCCGGCTACCGCTAGCTTTCCGATATTTCCTCCGTTAAAAAAAACGGGACTGACTGTAAAACTGTCAGTTGTAAATGCCGTTTTTCCGTCCATTTCCACTACAGCCGCATCTTCAGCCGATTCCAATACAGGATTTGAAAAATTTTTATAAAACAGGTCGTTTATTAATTTATTTGTTTCTTCTCCGCCACCGCCGAATGCCAATGTAATTTTCATTTAAACTCCTTATTATCTTGCATATCTGTAATATGCGTTACATGCACCCTCATCACTAACCATACAGCTTCCAAGCGGGCTGCTAGGCGTACAGGCGCTACCAAACACTTTACAGTCGGTAGGTTTTGCAAGCCCTCTTAAAATCTGTCCGCAGATACACAGTTTATGATCGTCAATAGGTTCGTTTGGCAATATGTCTGCAAATACTTTTTCAGCATCAAACTCGGCATATTCCTCTCTTAATTTAAGAGCGCTTTTAGGAATATCCCCAAGCCCTCTCCATCTAAATGAATCTCTTACGTCCATATACTTGTCTATCATTTTTTGCGCAAGAACGTTTCCGTCCCATGTAGTAGCACGTTTATACTGGATTTCAACTTTAGGCTCGCCTTTTAATTTTTGCCTTACAAGCATCAAAATACTTTCCATAACGTCAACCGGTTCAAAGCCCGCTACAACGACAGGCGTATTATATCTGTCAACCAAAAACTGATAACTTTTTGCACCGATTATAACACTCACGTGGCTAGGACCTATAAATGCGTTAATCTTTGCTTCTCCGCTGTCCATAATTGCTCTCATAGGAGGCGGGACAAGAACGTGGTTAATATGATAATAAATATTTTTAACACCTTCTTTAAAGGCTCTTTCCATTAAAGCAGCCGTCATAGGAGTTGTTGTTTCAAAACCTATAGCAAAAAACACAACTTTTTTATCAGGGTTTTCTTTTGCGATTTTAAGCACGTCAAGAGTTGAATGAAGAGGTCTTACATCAGCTCCTTCCGCCCTTACTTTGGCAAGAGAGCTTTTGCTTCCGGGAACTCTTATCATATCTCCCAGAGTAGCTAAAATCACACCTTCCTGTTTTGCAAGCTCAATCGCGTGGTCAATTCTTTCTTTTGGCATAACGCACACAGGACATCCGGGACCGTGAATAAACTCGATATTATCCGGAAGCAGCTGCTTAATTCCGTATTTCATAATCGTATGTGTATGACCTCCGCAAATTTCCATAACCCTCATAGGTTCTTTAAGATCTTTTGCTTCTTTTCTTATTAGTTCGGCTAACGTTTTCATAGCCGTAGGATCTCTGAATTTAAAATATAAATCTTTAAGTGTTAAATCGCTCATTTTTCAGCTCCGTTATTTTTTTATTTGTTTTCCTCTTCTTCCGGTTTGTATAATAAAGGACCGTCTTCTGTTACAAGCCGTTCGGGATCTATTTCAAAATCCTCGTTCATGGCGGCTTCTGCAAGCATTTTATACACCTCTATACTCTCGAGCGCTTCTTTTTCGTCTATTTTACCCATTGCGTATCCAACATGGATAAGCACATAATCGCCAGGTTTAACTTCTTCTTGAATCAAGTCAAGGCTAACCTGTCTTTTTACGCCTAAAGTATCAACTTCCGCTATGTTGTTTTCATCTATACTCAAAACTTTGCTAGGAATTGCCAAACACATATTTTCTCCTTTTTTTTGCGCTCAAAATTACTGATTTTTGAGCGAGTTTAAATGTTCTTCTCTTTTTTGCTTAATCCATTCGATTATTTCATCCAAACCTTCGCCTGTTTTATTATTAAGCAGCACTACAGGCACTCCTGGTTTTAGTTTTCTGGCATTTTCAATTGCTCTTTCGATATCAAAATCAAAATAATCAACCATGTCCGCTTTTGTAATAACAACTATGTCGGCTTTTCTAAACATTACAGGATATTTCTCAATTTTATCGTCTCCTTCAGGCACACTTACAAATACCATATTGTAATGTGCTCCGACATCATAGCTTGCAGGACACACAAGGTTTCCAACGTTTTCTATAAAAGCCACTTCAACATCATCAAAAGGAAATTCAGGCATAGCATGTTTAACCATTCCGGCGTCAAGATGACATGCTCTTCCTGTTTGAAGCTGAAAAGACCAGATACCTTTGTTTCTGATCCTCTCTGCATCTCTGCTTGTTTCTAAATCTCCCTCGATTACACCGAATTTATAAGGCAGTCTGTCCGCCAGATTTTCAAGTGTGGTTGTTTTACCGCTTCCGGGAGAACTCATCATATTAAAACATGTAATTTTATGTTCATCAAAAGTTTTTCTGATTTCATCTGCCATTGCGTTGTTTTTAGAAAGAATTTTCTCAATTACCGTAACTTTGTGAGATAATTGAGGATTATTTTTAATATCTTCATTAATAATTTCAGCCATATCGACTCCTTTTTTAAAGTAGAAATATACTTAAGTAGTGAAGTAGATAAGATCTAATGAATCTTCATTCTTTATTGCTTAACCAACTTAACTGCTTCACAACTTCACAATTTGAATTATACACTGAAAATTTAAAAAAAACTTAAAATCTGATTTTTCTTGTATATGTTTTGGACTGTTAGAAGTGTAAATGATAGTGAGAATGTATAAATTTTTTATGTCTGTGCTTATGTTTGTGAATAAGATTAGCTTGTAATAATACATCAAGATTCTTCATAAGCTCTTCCATATCGCCGTCATATACCACTTTATGATTTTCATCCATAACAACAGCCCTGTCGCTTAGTTCATACGCAACAGCAAGATCATGCGTTGCAATTATTGCCGTAATATCGAGATCATAAATAAAATCTATAAACCATCCGGTCGTTTTCGGATCCATGGCCGCAGTAGGCTCGTCTAAAAGCAAAACTTCAGGCTCATAAACCAGTATTGAAGCCAGCATAATTTTCTGTTTTTCACCACCGCTCAGTTCAAGCGGAGATTTTTTAAGAAATTTTTCTATTCCAAATTTTTTTGCAATATTGATTACCCTGTCATCAATATTGTCAAAACCGAACTCTTTAAGAGAAAAAGCAATTTCATCATATACTGTAGGATTAAATATCATAGCTTCCGGATTTTGAAAAAGAATACCTATTTTTTTTCTAAAATCTTTTTTTACATTTTTTTTAGTTATTTTAACATTGTCTAAATAATAATCACCTTTATTAGGAAAATACAAGCCTGCCAATATTCTGAGCACAGTAGATTTTCCGCTTCCGTTATTCCCTAACAAAATCAGTTTTTCTCTGTTTTTAATAGAAAAACTGATATTATCCAAAGCTAAAGAATCTTCATAGTAATAACTTATATTTTTTAGTTCTATTTTATTCATTTTTACTCCCATCATCAAAAAACCCTCTGGCTCTCATTGCCAAAGCTCTTTCATGTGCGTCATGCATCGATTTTTTCAAGAAAAACATAAATACATTTTTTACAAACACTTTTTCTTTATTTCTCAAATTTACAACTCTGGCTTTAAAAGCCATTCTGAAGTCTTCAAACGTTTTTTTATAAGAATATATCTGAGAAAGCGTTATAGTAAGCAGATAACTCATTTCTTTTGAAAATGAAAAAAATTCTATAATACTGACTTTTGAGAAAAACCAAAAAACAAACAAGGTCAAAGTAAAAACTTTAAGATTTATATACGCTATATAATACCATGGATTAATACTTTTAAAAATGCTTAAAATCAGATAGCCTATACTTACGCTAAGATTAAAGAAAAATATAGATTTTATAACTTTTTTACTCAGTTTCCAGGCATTTTTAAAAGCTATTAATTCAACAACCGCAAAAGCTAACGCCAAATATTCGATATTCTTTAATGACAAAATCAAAAAGAAAAAGAAAAAAAGAAGTATTTGTTTCATTTGCTGCTATTTTTATTTGAAATTATTTTTGCAAGTATAAAATAAACTGCAAAAAGCAAAACAACACCTACTATAGCACTGACATAATAACCTAATACTTCATTTGCTCCCGGAATTCCGTAATCAGGCAATAAATGCGGAAACTGGAATTTATTACCCCATTCTACAAGACCCTGTGGTACAAATCCTAAATGCTCTTTATACCAGCTTGGATCCCATTCTCCGTAAGCATCTGCACTGTCTAACAGTCCTAATGGAACAAATACTATTAAAATCGCTAAAACCGACAAAACTATCTTTTTAGTAGTACTCATTTCAGCAATTTTTTCACCAAAAGTTTTTGGACTATCATTATGTTTTACACTCATGCCATCATCCTTTCAGCAACATTTTTAGATAATAATGAATAAACAATCTGTGTTAATGTACCTTCAGCAAAACCTATTACCAGATGTGCAATAACCATAGCAGGTATTGAAACTTTCAAATCAAACGGAAAATACAGAGGATGCCCGTGTGCTGTCCAAAAAATCGGCTGAATTCCTAATACAGTACCGGTAAATAAAGCTGAACACACTATACCTACATAACCAGCAATAAACGGACTGAATTTATAATTTTTAAGCGCTTGAAACACATAATAACCTACAAAACTTCCTATAAATCCCATCGATAAAGAATTAACAGCCCATGTCGTAATTCCGCCGTCTCCAAAAACAATAGCCTGTATAAGCAATACCAAGGAAACTGAAACATATCCAACCCAAGGTCCAAACAGTATCGATATCAACACCGCTCCGACAGGATGTGCTGTTGTTCCGCCTGGAACAGGTATATTAAACATCATAATAACAAAGCTTAAAGCGCTCACAGCTCCAAGCAATGGAAGTGTTTTTTCATTTAAAGTTTCTTTTAGTTTCTTAAAACCGTACACCCATAAAGGTACTGCAACTGCATAAGCTGCAACACATGTTTCAGGTGATAAATATCCGTCAGGAATATGCATTGTAAACTCCTTTGTTAATTTTTATAGTGAATTGTAACTCATTTTTTTAAAAAAAACTTAAAAAAACATTATTCTTATATATTTTTAGAACCAATAATTAACTGTTTTTATTAATTTACGGTCCCAATTTTATACAAGTCTAATTGTTTAATACAATTAACTTAATCTTATGGCCATAGCATAACTTGTTGTTATAGAAAACAGACAAAACCGTCAATATTTAAAAAAGAATTAAATATTATCTTTATTTAATGATTAGTGACAGACACTTAACAGAAGATAAGAAGGAAAACATTTCCTTCTTGAAGAAACTTTTTAAAAGGCTTACTGAAATTTTATAAAACAAAACTTAAAGTTAGATTAAACGACCATTCATTTACTTTATAATAATAATTTTATCATTCTTATATTCGCATATTTCTACATCTATGTCATAGATTTTTTTTATAATATCTCCATTAATTATACTTATATCACCCTCTTCTTCTATTTTACCGTTTTTCATAAATATAAATTTATCACAGAATTTTAAAGCAAGATTTATATCATGCATGACTAAAATACTCAAAATTTCTTTATTTTTGCTGTAGTTTCTAATTAATTTTAATATATTTACCTGATTTTTTATATCCAGATTATTTGTCGGTTCGTCTAAAAGCAGCACTTCGCTTTCCTGAAGAAGCGCTCTGGCAATTACAACTTTTTGCAGTTCTCCGCCGCTTAACTCATTAGTCGGAACAAAAGCCTTTTTTTCTAAATCAAGAATTTTCAGCATCTCTTCAACTTTTGCCAAATCCTCTTTTTTTGGAGAATGTCTAAAATAAACCTTTCTTCCTAGCAGCAGCGTATCAAATACGTTTAAATATCCGCCTTCGCTTTTTTGATTAACATAGCCTACCTTTTTACCCAGTTCGGCATAATCAAGTCTGTGTAAATCCTCTTTTCCTAAATAAACGGTTCCTTTTTTAGGTTTTATTATTCTTGCTATAGATTTTAAAAGAGTGGATTTACCGGCTCCGTTCACACCTAAAATAGCAACGACCTCACCTTTTTTAAGTTCAAAACTGATATCATTTAATATCTTACTGCTTTTGTAGCAGAATCTTAAATTGTCAACACTGAAAATCATTTTATTTCCTGTACAGTTTTATAAGAAGTATTAAAAACAAAGGTGCGCCGATAAAAGACGTAAGTATCCCCACCGGAAGTTCTATAGGAGAAAGAAGCATTCTGGAGCCAATATCGGAAACAAGCAGCAAAGTCGCCCCTATAATTGCGCTAATAGGCAGTAAAAATCTGAAATCTCCGCTGACAAGTCTTGCAAAATGCGGAGCTATCAAACCTATAAATCCTATAATTCCAAAATAAGCCACACTGACAGAACTTAACAAAGTAGCAATTAACAGAGAAACTAATGTCAGTTTTTTTACATTTACACCGACATTTTCACTTTCCGATATGTCCAAAGCGTTAAAATCCCATTTTTTAAAATAAAAATAAATCGCACTGCCGGCAAAAATCAAAGCTACAATACCTATACTGAAATATTCAGCTTTACTTAAATCTCCAAAACT
Organism: Nautilia sp. PV-1; assembly: GCF_004006315.1. Classification (NCBI taxonomy): domain Bacteria; kingdom Pseudomonadati; phylum Campylobacterota; class Epsilonproteobacteria; order Nautiliales; family Nautiliaceae; genus Nautilia; species Nautilia sp. PV-1. Next base: position 683,455 of record NZ_CP026530.1, on the reverse strand, counting down.
CCAGTTTATTATATTGCTAAGCTGCAGATCATCTGCAAAATACTGCAAAAACATACTTGCACTCCCAAAAAGTGCGCTTATAGCTACACCGCTTAATACCAGAACTTCAGGAGAAAAACCTCTTAATCTGCTCAACAGTAGTATCATAGCCGTTAAGACATTTGCTCCCAAAAATGCAAACAAAGGCAGATATAAGGATGAAAAAAAGACTATGCTCAAACTGGCACCGAACAGCGCTCCGTGCGAGATGCCGAGAGTAAAAGGAGATGCCAGAGGGTTTTTGAGAATATACTGCATTACAAGTCCGGCGACTCCTAAAGAAGCGCCTACCAATACAGCAGCGAGACTTCTTGGAAGCCTGATTTCATAAATTACAAAATATTCGCTGTTTTTAGTAAAATATGCGTTAAATATAGATTTTATACTGTAATTAATATCTCCGACTTTGACTGATATTAAAAAAACAGCTGTTAAAACTATAAAAGCAAAAAAAATAAAAAAAATATTTTTATTAAGAATTTTTAAATAATCCTGCAATGAAAACCTTTAATATAGTTTTTTAAATCCTCCGAAAAATTTTGCCATGGAATTATAACAAGGTTTTCCTACTAAAAATTTATAAATTTCGTTGCTTTTTTCAACTATGTTAATATCTCTAAATTTTTCAGGAGCCAAAACTTTACCTATATAATATGTATCCGCGTAAGCCGTGCCGATATTTGTCATATAGTTATTATATGGAAGTATCCCGTAGATCTGTTTTTGCCTGAATGCTTTTAATTTTTTAATCAGACCGTCTTTTTTTACAAACTTCAGTCCGCTTTCGTCTATAAATATAACGTCCGGATTAATAATAAAAAGTTTTTCTTTATCTATAAAGATCTGTGATTTAGCATTTACATTTACCGCATTTGAAACTCCAAGCATTTCAAAAGGAGGAAACTTAGGCATTGTAGAAGTTATACCATGAAGACCTTTAAAAGCGACGGCCCCGATATATACTTTTTTATTACATTTAAATTTTCTGCTTTTTATATCCCTGTCCAGCTTCTTTATAAAATCTATTACTCTATCAGCTCTTTTTTGCTTATTCAGCAAATTTCCTAAAATTTTTATAGAATTAAAAAACTTCTTATTAGCAAACGTACCCAAATTGCCGTAGCTGATTACAATAACAGGTATTCCGGTTTTTTTAGTTATCATATCCGCTTTTTGTTTAGAAATGTATCCGGCGATTATCACATCCGATTTTAGTTTTAGAACGGCTTCCAGGTTTATTCTGGGATTTGGACCTCCCATTCCTATTACAGGAAGTTTTAAAAGTTCTTTATGGGCAAGGATATACGGTCTGGCATAAATAAATTTTTTTTCTTTTTTTTCTATTCCGACTACTTTATTTTGAGACTGTAAATATACTACAAGCCTTAAAGCTCCGGGTCCAACAGCAACAATACTCTGAATATTGTCAGACACATTTACATGTCTGTTTAAAGAATCTACTATTATTTTTGCGTTTAACGCAATTACTGCCAAAATTAACAGAAAAAATTTTTTCATTGATAACTCCAAAGAGAGGGGATTTTCTAAAAAGGTCAATAAAATCATATCATATAAACTTAAATATTTCTTAAATTTTAATTTTTCTTATATAATTTTAGAACAAAACTTTAAAGGAACAACATGAGCTGTGTTTACTGCGACCATTATATTCTGTATAAATTAAAAGACGGCTATTATAAATGTGCAAAATGCAAAAGAAAGTTTTCACCCAAAAAAATAGACAGAAAGGCAAAAATTCTGCATGCGTTTTTAATGGAACTGACCCCTTCGAAAATTTCAGAAAAATATAATTTCGCATATGCAAGCGTAGTTAAAGAAATACAGCATATTCGAGAAGTTATGGCTAAAATATGTGAAGATGAATTTCTTAAAAAAAATGAAATAACTGAATTTGACGAATATCTGTATATTCCTAAAACCAATAAAAAAAACATTCATTCAATATATAAAGCTCAGAATTTCCTGACAATTGATTACGGAGGAAAAATATACAACATTCTTCTTAACGATATGAAAGTTTACGAAAACATGGACCCGGAAGAGATAAAAAAGCTTATGCGCCAGAGCCATATTATAAAAATAAAACAAAATATCAATATTCCTATGTTTTGGGAATATTTTGAAAATTTCATTACGAAATTCAAAGGGATAAAAAAAGATAAATTCTTTTATTATCTAAAAGAAGCGGAATTCAGGTTTAATAAATTCAAAATCGAGGTAAAAGACATCGTCTAATCCGCTTCTTCAAAATGAAGCTCAATCCCTTTGCTTGTAGTGACAAACCCGGTTATTCTTATTTTCCCTTCATGAACCATTTTGTGGTGTTTTTTACATAAAGGTATGAGATTGTATTTGTGATGAACCGGCATATGGTCGATAAATCCCTCTTTTGCTTTTTCTTTTTCTTTTATATGATGAACATCTTCAACCGGCTTGCCGCAAATTGCACAGGTTGTAACAAACAGGTTTTTGTTATATCTGCTTTTTTTCTTCTTAAGTAGAAGCTCGATTTCACTGTATTCATCGGTCAGTTTTTTTCTTATATTTTCTGCCAGTTTTATAAATTCACCGTCCATGTAAATAGATTTTGCGAATTCAAGTCCGTAAACACTGCTGCCGCTTCCGTCTTTAAGTTTTCTGTCATATACGAGTTTTTCTCCGTCAAACCACACTTCAAGATGTTTTGCCACTACGTTTGAAAGATTTTTTACCTCATCTATATCCATAAGCTGATGAAGGTGTGTGGCAAACAGGAAGTTTATTTTCCTTTTTGCAAGTTTCACAACGGCACTTGCCACAATAGCCAAAGCCGAAGTTGTTTCAGTCCCGTGTGCTATTTCATCTCCCAATACAAGGGAATGCTCGTTTGCACGGTTGAATATATTTTTAAGTTCCAACATTTCAACGGCAAAAGTTGAAAGACCTTTAGTTAAATTATCACTGGCTTCAATTCTGGTAAAAATCCCCTGATAAGGAGTAAATTCCATTTTCTCACACGGAACGAAAAAACCTCCCTGAGCCAAAAACACAGCTATTCCTACGCTTTTCATCAGAGAGCTTTTACCCGAGCTGTTAATTCCGTATAAAAGCATTCCGTCATATTCGTTAAAATCTATATCATTCGGAACATAAACACCGTTTTCCTGATTTATTTCAATCAAAGGATGCCTCAGGGCTTTAAAAGATGCTTTTTTGTTTTTTAATTTAGGTTTTGAATAATTCAATTCCTTAGCAATTTTTGCACTGCTGACAGCTACGTCGATTTTGGCTATTTCATTTGCTATGTTTTGTAAAATATCAAATTCCTTTTCTATCTCCCCTAATTTCTTAATGAATATTTTACTTGTCTTTTTTATAATTTTATTTTGAAGGGCAATAATTTTATCACTTATCTCATCAATAAAATCTCCGCTTATTTTAACACTGTTTGTAAGCTGTTTTACTCTCAAATCATCTAAAAAAAGTTTTTCTCCGTCAATATCTACAAAGCTCTCACTAAATTTGTCTTTAATCATATTAAATCTGTTTTTGGTAAGACTGAAATAAAACCCTTCTTTATCAAGCTGGTTAATCTCCACTTTTACATCACCCAAAGATTCGATTTTGTTTTTTATTTTTTTCAGCTGTAATATATATTTCTCTTTTTCGTCTACAAGCTCATCAAGATTTTTATCTATTCCGCGTTTAAAAAAACTTTCTTTAATATCTTCAAACTTTACGTTAATTTTATCCAGTTCAAAATTTCTTTTTATAAACTCTACAAAAAAATCTATTTTTGTTGTTCTCTTTTTCAGCTTTAAATAAATTTCGCTTACAGATTCAAGAGAATTAAGTAAAAAAGTAATTTCAAACGGATGGAGTTTTTTAAGTTTTATTTTTCTGTCTATTTTTTCAAGATCATATATTTCTCTCAGCAGAGATTCAAATTCCTGATACCGGTTCAACATAAAAGCAACGGATTTATATCTTTTTTCAAGTTCCGCTTCATCTCTGATGGGATTGAAAAGTCTTTCTTTAATAAGTCTTTTTCCCATGGCGGTTTTAGTTTTGTCTATAAGTTTTAAAACTTTATAAATTTCAAGCTGTTTTATAGGATTGTTTCCTAAATACACAAACTTGTCATCCTCGATAAGCACAGGCTCTTTAAGTTTACTTAAAAGGTCTTTATTATGGGCTATTACAAACTCAAGCAATATACCCAATGATTCAGTAATTAAAGGAAACTTTTCAAAATTCATTACTTCAATGGGACTCAGCAGACTCTGAATGTTATAAACTCTTTTAAATATCTCATTTTGATATTTTATATCCATTCTTGTTCTGTTGATTACAATGTTTTTTCCGTCCAGTTCCAGATAATTTACAATTTCATCACATTCAACGTTTTTAAGCGTAAGTATAATTTCATGACTTTTATATGTCTGAAGCAGTCTAAACAGTTCGTCCAAAGCAAAAGTCGGATCGTCTTTTGTCGAATAATTCTCATATACGTAACTTTTTCCGGTTGTTACATCAACGTTTGCAAACCCTACATGAAAAGCGGAATACTTTTCTACTATTATTGAAGTTACGTAATTTTCAGGAGTTTTTGAATATTCAAGATTTACACCTGGAGATATTATTTCACTAAGATATCTTTTAACATTTGGCGGAGTTCCTTTTTGTTTTATCAGAATAATTGTATATCTGTTTTCTTCTATAAGTTTTTCAAGATAGCGATCAAGCGCATGATTCGGAAATCCTGCCATCAGAGGGTTTTTAACGTCAATTTCGGGAATGGATTTATTCTTTTTTGTAAGCTGTATATTTAATACATTTGCAATTTCCCTGGCTTTTCCGACTCCCTCGGCCTCATAAGTTTCAAAAAATGTTCCGACTTCCATTAATACTACGGCATTGGGATATATATCGTCATAATATTTTTGCAGGTCAAAATATATCTCGGTTAAAAGTTTTTTAGACGAGAGTAGTTTATTAACGTCCATAACAGCCTTTTTTGTGTATAATTATACACAATTTTCTAAAGGCGGATTATGGATATTTTGCATATTGCCGTAACACTTTTTCTTATAATGGATCCTTTTGGCAACTTTCCTGTTGTTTTATCTTTATTAAAAGATTACGACGAAAAACAGAAATTTCAAATAATTATCAGAGAACTGATATTTGCTTTTATTGTTATTTTTATTTTTATCTTTTTTGGAAAAAGCATTATGAGTTTCCTGGGACTCAGGGAAGAGTCAGTATCAATCGCCGGAGGAATAATTCTCTTTTTAATTGCGCTTAAAATGATTTTTCCAAGCAGTGAGCCGATGTTCGGAAAAGAAAACGAACTTTATCTGGTGCCTATTGCAATTCCTATGATTGCAGGTCCTTCACTGCTGGCAACACTTATACTGTTTTCTTCACAATATGGTATAGGCTTAGTCCTTGGAGCATCCTTTGTTTCATGGACATTAAGCGCTTTTATTATTATAATTTCACTCAAATTTTCTAAAATTATCCCAAACCGCGTATTCAGCGCTGTTGAAAAACTGATGGGTATGCTTTTAATCTCACTCTCCGTCCAGATGTTATTGGACGGAATCGCAAAATATTTACATTTTTAAGGAGTTAACATGAAAAAATTAATCACACTTGCATTTATCGCCACTTTTTCACTCGCATTCAACTGGAACAGTTTAGTAGGAGTTTTCAAAAAAACGGTTAATACTTTAAGTTACACCATTGCTACAAGCGGAATCAATCCTAGAGTATATGAATTTGACACACAGGGATATCCTAGAATGCATTGCGTTGTAGTATTCAGAGACGACCCAAAAGCCGCTCCAGCCATGCAGTGTATTGAAACAAAACCGGAATACATTAAAATGAACGAAAAACTGAAATGAAAAAATTTCAAAAATCAAAAGTACTGTTAATATCGTTTGCTCATTTTACACATGATATATTCTCTGCACTTCTGGCACCCATACTGCCTCTTCTTATAAGTAGACTTGGTATCACTCTTACAGAAGCGTCATTTTTGGATATAGCAAGAAAAGTGCCTTCACTTTTCAATCCCTTTCTGGGACTGATAGCTGAAAGAAACGACGCAAAATATTTCGTAATCCTGACACCGTCAATTACGGCGGTTTCAATGGGGCTCTTAAGCCTGACGTCATCTTATGCAGTAGCTCTTTTTTTATTGTTTGTTGCGGGACTCAGCGCAGCGTTCTTTCATATTCCAAGCCCTACGATGATTAAAGAGTTTTCAGGCAAAGAGAGCGGCAAAGGGATGAGCTATTTTATGGTCGGTGGTGAGAGTGCCAGAACCGTAGGACCAATTTTGGCAGCCGGGGTAATTTCTCTTTGGGGGCTTGACGGTATCTGGAAGCTGACACCTATTGGAATCATTTCAAGTCTTTTTTTATATTACAAACTTAAAGACTACAAAACTACATTTAATGCCAAAAAGTTTGAAAAAGGCGAAATCAAAGGTGTCTTAAACAAAGTCAAACCGTTTTTTAAAATGCTGACTCTTTTTATTATGTTCAATTATACGTCAAAATACGCCATGTCACTTTATTTACCGCTTTTTTTAACTCATCACGGCTACAGTGTCGAGAGCGCAAGTATTGCTTTTGGTATATTACAGGGTTTCGGTATTTTAGGAGCCTTTTTTGCAGGAAGATTCTCGGATAAAATCGGTCGCGTAAATATGCTGATGGTTTCCGCGCTAGGATCCGCAGTTTCTTTAATGTTTTTTTTACTGTTTTTTAAACAGTTTTTATGGTTTTTGCTTGCGCCTCTCGGATTTTTCCTGTTTACATCCTCACCGGTTCTGCTGGCTTTCGTCCATGACTTAAAAACAGACAAACCGACATTTGTCAACAGTATCTACATGGGAATAAATTTCGGAGTAAGCTCTGTTATAGTCTATCTTGTAGGACTTGTAGGGGAAAAAATTGGTCTATTTAAAACATTTGAAATTACGGTTGTATTAACATTAATTTCAATATTTTTTATAAACAGACTTAAAAAATAATCTCAACCCCTCTCACATTCCCCGCCAAATCGTTAAAAAATTCGAAACTTTCAACCTTGTCTTTTAAAAATCCGCTTAAAAGTTCTTTTTGGTTATACCCTATTTCTATTACCGCAGCTTTGTATTTCAGATCTTTTGCTTTAAGGATAAGCTCCTTTACTATATCAAGCCCGTCATCCCCTCCGAAAAAAGCCAAATCAGGCTCAAACTCATTAGGTTTTTCCCAACTGTTTTCCACATACGGAGGATTGGAAACAAGAATATCAGCTTTTATCTCCTTTCCTTCACAATTCAATAAATCACATTTTTTTATTTCAACATCGACATTATGCAAAGCTATGTTTTTTTCAGCCACTTCAATGGCAGTATCGCTGATGTCTGTCGCAATAACTTTGGCATTTGTATGCTTGGCAATTTCTATCGCAATCACCCCGCTTCCCGTACAGCAATCCACTACCTTACACTTTTCACTTTTCGTTTTACACTTTTCATTTATTAACTTTATCGCTCTTTCCAGCACTGCCTCCGTATCATCCCTTGGAATCAGCACACCCTCTTTTATATAAAACCTATCACCGTAAAACCAGACTTCCTCAAATATATATTCAATCGGATACCCTGATTTTACTTTTTGCAAAATCTCAACAGCTTCTTTCGGCACTTCCAGATCATCATGCAAAAACAGCCATGTTTTGTCTTTGTTTAGTACTTTTTCAAGTATGTAACTGCCGTTTGTTTCTTTTAAAAAATCTTTTATTTGCATTATTAAGCCTTATTTTATATAATAAATACATAATTTTTTAGAATTGTATAATATAATTGAGGGGGAGGGGTAATAGTGAAAAAATTACTGTTATTAATTATTATAATTTTATTAAAATTAAACGCTAATAATTATAATCAGACTATACATATATGTGACGATGAAAATGAATGGCCGCCATTTACTTACTATAAAAGAATTGACGGGCATAAAGACAAACAACATTTAATTGGCGCTATGACTGAATTTTTAAATGTTATTTTTAAAAAAATAGGTACAAAATATACGTTAACCTTAATGCCTTGGAAAAGATGTACTTATCTTGTCTATTCATACAAAAAAGCCTCTAAAAAATATGAAATGTTTATTAACGGTACATACAATAAAGACAGGGCAAAAAAATATTATATCAGCAAACCTGTGTATTTTACATATCAGGCTGTATTTTATTCAAAAAATAAATATCCAAATGGAATCATTCATAACGGAAAATGGAATATCAATAAATATAAAATATGTGATGTAAACGGTTATAATATTAATTCCTATTATACTAAATTAGGTTTAAAAAAAAGCAAAAAAATAGACCAGGAAGCTGGAAGCTTTGAAAGTGTACTTAAAAAGATTTCAGTAGGCAGATGTGATCTTGTAGTTGCTTCTGAAGCAAATATATACGGTGCAGAAAAAATTGGAAAATATAAAATACCAAAAGATATAGCAAGTCAAAGAATACCAAATTTAAAACCTACAGCGTTTTATATTTTTATTTCAAAAGACTATCCAAATGCAAAAAAACTGTTAAAAGAAATAAACAAGGCAATTGATGAATTGAAAAAAGACGGTACTTATAAAAGAATTTTTACCAAATATAATGTATATTAATTTAAACTAGCCTTACATCCACAAAACTGCCGTTTTCAAATTCGTCAAGTTTTTCAATCGTTTTAACAATTCTTTCAACTCCTTCTTCCAGACTTACACGTCCGGCTTCTACCCTGTCAAGGCTTGGAAATTTAGAATGATCGCCGCTTATTACTTTTTCTACCATATCCGTATCAATAACTCCCGGAGCCAAAGCGTAAATTTTAGAATCAATTTCTTTTGAATATATACTTACCATCATATTTACCACACATTTGCTTAAAGAATATCCTCCCCAGCCTGGGTTTCCGTTTACGGCCGCCCCGCTGCTCATAACCACTATTTTTTCAGTAAAAGGAGCAAGTTCGTCTATCAAAACCTTATTAGCCCACACATTAATATCAAATATATTTTGAAGTTCTTTAACACTCCAATACTTCATCTCTTTAATCTCACCCAATATTCCCGCATTTAAAATAGCCACATCAAGCTCATCAATTTCAAGAGATTCTACGGCGTGAGGTATTTTTTCAAATGCATTTACATCAAGCCTGTAAAACCTTACAGCATCATCAAAGGGATTTTTTCTGCCTATTGCATAAACTTCATCCCCGTTTTCAATGTAATATTTCGCAAGTCCGTATCCTATACCTCTACTAATCCCAGTTATTAATACTTTCATTTCTCATTCTCCAGCTTTTCGAGTCTTTCCAAAATAGGAGGATGTGAATAGTAAATAAACGAATATAGTTTGCTGACTCTCGGAAAGTGCTTGTTTTCGCTTACAAGTTTTTTAAGTGCGCTTGCAAGGTCTTTTTTGCTTACAAGCTCACTTCCCATTTCATCGGCAGCAAATTCGTTGTGTCTGCTGATAAGATTTACAAACGGCTGTAATACAAAGAAAATCACTTCACTGAAAAGCAGTGCTAAAATAATTATATTCGCTCCAATTTTAGGCACCATAAGTTCTTTAAAAAGAGTATCCGGCAGATTACCGAATATCGCAAACAATACAAAAAGCATCACCCCCACAACAGCAATGTTTTTGAATATATCTTTGTGTTTGAAATGCCCAAGCTCATGCCCTAAAACTGCCAAAATTTCATCTTTAGAAAGTTTTTTAAGAAGCGTATCAAAAAGCACTACCCTTTTAGTATTACCAAACCCTGCAAAATAAGCATTCAACCTCGTATCCCTTTTACTTGCGTCCATTACATATATACCGCTGCTTTTAAATCCGACTTTAGCCATCATATCTTCAATGGCATCTTTAAGTTCTTCATCTTCAAGAGGAGTAAATTTGTTAAACATCTGTGCAAAAAACGGATATAAAAGATTAATCATTATTACTACACCGAATGTGAATACAAATCCGTATAACCACCAGTTTTGAAAATTCTCAATAAAATATATAAGTCCAGCGAAAAATACACCTCCGAATATTATAAATAAAAAGATCTTTTTAATTTCATCAACAAAAAACATACTCCAAGGTGCCACATTAAACCCGAATCTTTTATCTATATGCTTTTCCCAGATATTAATAGGCAAAGTTAAAATATAGTTAATTGCAAAAAAAGCCAAGAGTATTTCAAGTTCACTAAGCAAAGAATTACTTTTGTAAAGTAAGAAATTAATAATAAACAGTCCTCCGCTTAACCAAAACACAACTAAAAAAAGTGAAATTAAAGCATTGAAAATATTAAGGGTGTGTTTATATATAGAATATATCGCTGCGTCTTTATATGTTTCTATATCCATTAATACGGCACCGAGTCCAAATACATTTTTAATGTATATCACTTCTTTAATTTCCAAAATAATTTTTATAAATACATACACCCCAAATATTCCTATCAGCAGATTTACCATACTCAACCTTTTTTATGTGAATTATAGCATTTAAACTTGATTAAAAAGAAATTTATTATCTCATAAAAAATAAAGATAATATTTACAAATTATTCGAAAGGATGAGAATGAAAGATACTAACAGTGACAGACACCTTAGACACCCTAAACAACTACAAAAACAAGAAAGGACACAACAAATCAAAAAGTGCCAGACCCATATGTAGGATATTAAAAAGAGTTGATTGAAATGATGAATAGGCAGCTTTGGGACTTACAGTATATACTATAAATCCTAGCGGGGACCTACTTTCCCACACCTGAAAGGTGCAGTATCATCAGCGCTGTAGGGCTTAACTGCCAGGTTCGGAATGGAACTGGGTGTTTCCCCTA